>CAMDQF010000276.1 GCA_945905745.1 Litorilinea aerophila | reverse complement strand
TGAATGTGAAGTCCGAACCTGCTGGCTTTGACAGCTATGAGACGATGTGGGCGCTGGCCGAGATACTCCAGAAGAAAGAGGGCGAAACGGTCACCCGCTGGGGCATGTCAAGCAAGGGCTGGGACTTGGGCCAGTTCCTTAGCATCATGTATGACCTCGGTAAGTTCTTCTGGGACACAGGCAACCAGAAATTCGTTATTGACAGCGAGGAGGGTGTCAAGGCGATGCAGATCTATGCCGAGACGCCGGTAAAGATGGGCATTGAGACGCAACTGGACGATCACCACATGAACGCGCTCTTTGCTGGCAAGGTCGGTGTGGCCAAGGGCAACACCTCCATGGCCCCCGAAGGGGCGAAACTGACACTGGCGGATGGGTCGCCGATGAAGGTCGAGCAGGTGATGTCGCCCCCTGCCGTAAAGGGTCAGGAGCCAAAATTCGTCGGCGAGGGTGGCTGGGGCTTCGAGATTCCGACCCGCGCCAAGAATATGGATATCGCCGTGGAATTTTGCCAGTGGATGGCGACCCGCGAAGGCCAGGTCATCTACGCCCAGATCTACGGCGGCGTGGTTCCCGCTACATCGGTGGTGCTTGACGACGCTATCTACCAGGGCGACGACATCATCAAGCGCAGCAAACAACGCGCTATCGCTGCGTTGAAGAACACCGTCTATTATGGCAATGAGTGGGGGCTGAATCGTACCGGGGCCGATGTGCCCTTCGCGGAGGTCCGACAGGGTGTGAAGACAGCCGCGGAAGCCGTCAAGTCCTTGCAGGAGATCTTTACAGTCAACCACGAGCAGTGGAAGGAAAGCATGAAGGCCTGATGCCTTTCGGATTGTTTCTCAATAAATAGATGGGGCGGGTGTTGCCACACCTGGTGCGCGGCAGCACCCGTCCCCATGATCGTCGGGAGATTGCCATGACGACTCAAACCGCCCGCAGCAGCAGGCTGCCCGTACCCCGTCGAAACTTAGGTGCCGCCGTAGCCAAGACGCTGCGCAGACCCCAGTTCTGGTTCGGCCTCATGATCCTCTTGCCCATCCTCGCTTGGTATGGCTGGTTCTCTTTTGGCCCACTGCTCCGGGCTTTCTGGATGGCCACAGTCAAGTATGATCTGATGAACCCGGCCGAGAGTCCATTCGTCGGTATGAAGAACTTCCAGCAGGTCTTCAGCTATCCGCTTTTCTGGATCTCCGTCCAGCGCACCGTCACTTTTTCGGTATTTGTCTATCTGGGCACCTTGCCACTGGCGCTGTTTGTATCGCTCTGTCTAGTCTCGGTCACCCGGGGGCGAGACTTCTACCAGTTCGTGATCTTCTTGCCGGTGGTCGTCTCCTACGTGGCCATCGCGCTGCTCTTCCGTATGCTGATGGATCCGCAGACCGGCCAGCTCAACCAGATCTTGACGGCGCTCGGCTTGCCGACCAGCCTCTGGATCACCGGGCCAAACTCGGCGCTGCCAGCCATTGCAATGATTGACGTCTGGAAAGGATTGGGCTTCCATGTCGTGATCATCACTGCCGGGCTTTTGGGCATCCCTGAGGAGATGTACGATGCAGCCAAAGTGGACGGCGCGGGTTCATGGCATCGTTTTCGTTATGTGACGTTCCCGCTTCTCGGCAACACGTTGCTTTTGGAATCTGTAATTATGGTGGCTGGCGCGCTGCAGGCATTTACCAACGGCCAGGTAATGGGCTGTGCAGGTAATTCCTGTTTCTGGATCAGCCTCTTGGTATACACCGAAGCCTTCACCAATATGCGCTTCGGTTTCGCCACCGCCTCGGCCTTTGTACTCTTCATCTTTATCCTTGGGTTGACGATTATTCAGATCCGGGCACTGAAGCCGGATTGGCAATATTGAGCGCCGACGAGATAAGAGAAAAAACTGACATGCAAAAAACTATTCTTCGACCTGCAGCATCTGTCCGTACCCTATCACCCGGCTGGGTTGGCCGCATTTTGCCACACGTCGTGCTGATCGTTCTGATGTTCACATCGTTGATGCCCTTCGTGTGGATGTTCTTTGGCTCGTTCAAGACCTATGTGGAGCTTACTTCATCCAGGACGCTCTTACCGGTCAATTGGACTTTCGATAATTACCTTCAAATCACCCAGCGTCTCGGTTTTCTGCGTGGTTTTTTCAACACAACCCTGGTCGCTGTAATAGTAACTTCAGCCACTTTGGTCACCTCAGCCCTGGCTGGCTATGTTTTTGCGAAGTATCGCTTCTGGGGGCGGGAACGACTCTTTACTTTGCTGCTCTCCACGATGATGGTGCCCTTTGCCGTCGTGCTTGTGCCCCTCTACGTAACCGTAGCCAACCTGGCCCTGGCCGATAAACTGGCTGGTATCATCATCACCAGCCTCTGTTCCACCTTTGGCATCTTCTTGATGCGCCAGTTCATGGAATCGATCCCGAATGACCTGATCGACGCTGGGCGCATCGACGGGGCCGGGGAGTGGTGGATCTTCACGCGGGTCGTGCTGCCCCTGGCCAAGTCCCCGCTTTCAGCTCTGGCGGTTTTCACTTTCCTGGGCAATTGGGACAGTTTTCTGTGGCCGCTGGTGGTACTGACCAGCCCGGAGAACAGGACTCTGCCCCTCGTCCTGGCAGGGTTGCGCAGCTTGTACTGGTCGCGCTACGAAATGTATGCCGCCGGCTCGATGTTGACGGTCTTGCCCGTGATGCTCCTCTACGCCTTCGCCTCGAAACAATTCGTGAAGGGCATTGCAATGACGGGGATCAAAGCGTGATGCAAAGCGCAACGTGCCAGAGAGACAAGAACCAAGGAGGAGACGAATGGTGGACAATTCGATAAATTTACTCTGGTAGGCGATGAAAAATCACCATTTTTTCATTTCATCATCATTCTGATCAATATATATTCTTCTCTCTTGAATCGAGCAGACAATTATGCAACTAACACAAGCACAAATTAATTTTTTCAACACCTTTGGTTATCTCGCCATCCCCCAGCTCTTTTCCGCGGATGAAACCGCCCGCATTACCGAGGGCTTCGAGTGGTCGATTCAGAATCGCGGCGGCGGTAAGAACCACGACGGGTCCAAGCGCACCATGTTTGGCGGCCCGATTGAACACACGCCAGAAATGTGCGCCATTCTCGACCATCCGGGCATTTTGGGACTAATTGGCGGCGTGATCGGCGAAGATTTTAACTATTGCAGCGGCGACGGCAACTATTACACCGGCAGTACACGCTGGCATCCCGACGGCAACTGGGGTCAACTCTTTGCCGTCAAGGTCGCCTTCTACCTTGACCCCCTGACGCGCGACACGGGCTGTCTGCGCGTGATCCCCGGCAGCCATCGCCCCGATCATTTTGTCCGCCAGGAGAAGATCAACGTCAACCAATCCGAAGAACTCTTTGGCGTGCTGCCCAGAGACTTTCCAGGCAATGTGGCGCTGGAAACGCAGCCGGGCGATATTTTGATTTTCAACCACGATCTCTATCACGCGGCCTATGGCGGCCACGAGCGTCGGCGTATGTTCACCATGAACTGCACCCGCCGCGCCAAGAATCCCGAAGACCTGGCTACTGCGCACAAGTATTTGAGCATTCATACAGCCGGAGCGAACAATGTTGATACTGGTGCTGGCATGTTTTACCCGACGATGATCGACACTGCCAATAAAAAACGCATGATCCATTTGGAGCAGCCCATTGCCATCCACGACGAATTGTTTCCCCAATTTGCTCGGCGGCGGTGATGATTGTCTATGATTCATAAGGCTACACCCCCGCACAAACCGACTTGTCGGCGGGCACGGAGCTCTATTGCGCTCCCGTGGGCGACCGCCCCTGTGACCGGGCATTTCTCTATTACCGCATCCGCTGCGCCGATAGCGGCCTAACCATCGCTAGGCGATATCGTAGAGCGGGCTATTAACCCACCTTACCAAAGGAGCATAGCATGGAACTCACTCAAGAACAGAAAAATTTCTACAACACCTTCGGCTATCTGGTCATGCCCGGTCTGGTGCGGGATTCAGTTGACTGGATCAGCAGCGAATTCGAGGCCGTCTTCACAGATCGGGGCGTCCAGCACGACGGCAGCCGCCGGTCGGTGATCGTCCCCTTCATCGACCAGCGAGAGAAGCTCTGCACCCTCCTCGACCACCCCGGCGTGGACGGACTGATTCGGGGCCTGCTGGGCGAGGAATTCAACTATTTGGGCGGCGACGGCAACTTTTACACCGGCGACACCCGCTGGCACAGCGACGGCTTCCATACCATCGGCCACTACCTGAAGGTCGCCTTCTATCTGGACCCAGTGTCGAAGGATTCAGGCTGTCTGCGCGTCATCCCCGGCTCCCAACGGATTGATCTCTACGACAAATGGGAGGCGCGCAAGGCCCGCGAGTCGGAAAATCTCTGGGGCATCGCGCAAAGTCAGGTGCCCGCCATTCCTCTGGAATCCCAGCCCGGCGATGTGGTGGCCTTCAACCACGGCCTGATGCACGCGGCCTTTGGCGGCAGCACGCGACGACGGATGTTCACCCTCAACTGCTGCGCCACCTGTGAGAGCGAGGCTGAGGTAAAAGAGATGGAGAACTTCATCTCCGGCGCTGCCCGCTTCTGGATCGATCACACCCATTCGGAGGTGATGCGCCGCACCGCTTCGCCCCAGCGTATGCGCCATCTGCGCCAGGTCATGGAACACGAAGGCCATCTGCCCGCACTTTCCGCCAAAGCCAGAGCCGAGATGGCCGAGCCGGCCCGGGGGTAACCTGAAAATGGAACGCGGATGACGCGGATCGGGCGGATCAACGCGGATTGAAAATCAGCGAAAATCAGTGGTTTCCGCGCAAATCCGCGTTCTATCTTTGATCACGAATTCCATTGGAGAACGCAATGTCTGAACGATTTTTGGTGACGGGCGCGCTGGGCTGCATCGGCGCGTGGACCGTCAAACATCTGGTCAAGGCGGGCGTGCCGGTCTGGACCTACGACCTGCCAGGGAGCGGCCACCGCCTGCGCCTGATTCTTGATGAGGAGGCGCTGGGCCAGGTGACGCAGATCGCCGGTGACATCACCGACTTTGCCCACTTCGAGCAGGCGGTGGCGGAGAACGGCATCACCCATATCATCCATCTGGCCGCGCTGCAAGTGCCTTTTGTGCGCGCCAATCCTGTGCTGGGCGCGCAGGTTAATGTGGTCGGCTCGACGATTGTGCTGGAGACGGTCAAACGCCACGCAGATCAGATCAAAGGGCTGGCCTACGCCAGTTCCGCGGGGGTCTACGGCCCCATCAGCCACTACCCGGACGCCCCTCTGGCCCACGACGCGCCACTGGAACCCCAAAATCTCTACGGCGTTACCAAACAGGCCAACGAAGGCATGGCGCGCATCTACTGGCAGGAGTACGGTCTGCGCAGCGTCGGTCTGCGCCCCTACATTATTTATGGGCCGGGGCGGGATCAGGGCATGAGCTCCACGCCGACCAAAGCCATGCTGGCCGCCGCGGTGGGCCGTGACTATCACATCAGTTTTGGCGGCTCTGCCGTCTACCACCACGCCCGCGACGCGGCCGGCGTCTTCATCCGCGCCGCGCGCACCCGACTGGACGGTGCGCCGGTCTACAATCTGGGCGGCACGAATGCGACGATGGCCGAAATGGTGGCCGCGATTGAGACCGCCGCCCCGGAAATGGCCGGACGTATCACCTTCGAGCCGCGCGGTCTGGACACGCCCACTGCCGTGGACGACAGCGCGCTGGAAGCTGCCCTCGGCCATACGGAGTGGGTCGACCTGAACGCTGGTGTGGCGGAAACTATCGATCTCTTCCGCAGTGCGGTGCGCAGCGGCAAAGTAGATGTGGAGCGCATCCTGGCGTAGAGTGACCCCCATGTCTGTATGGTTCAGTGATTCATCAATCGCGTGAGGAGTTTGCAATGAGTGTTGGGTTTAGGGAAATGACAGATTATATCGTTTCGCTCGGTGCAGCGGATATTGGACATACGGACAAAACCTATCTGGCCCACAACATTGGGGTCTACAACGATCTGAAGAAGTGGGGCTGCTCTGAGGAACTTTGCCGGGCCGGTCTGTTTCATTCGATCTATGGCACCCAGGGTTTCCAGGGCTTTAAGTTGCCCTTGGAGCGTCAGTCTGAATTGCGTGGGTTGATTGGGGAACATGCCGAGAAGATCGCCTTTCTCAACTGCTTTATGGATCGCGCTTCGCTCGCTGTGCAGCTTGAAGAGCCAGAAGCCCCCTATACAATCGTCCATCGCGAGAGCCGCCAGGAAATCGTGTTGACGAAAGCCGAATATGACGATCTGGCCTGCTTGCATCTGTGCGATTGGCTTGAACAGGTCGAACGGGCAGGCGGTTGGGACAATCGCCGGGCCGACTACCGCAAGATGGCAGAACGGCTCGGCGGAGTGGCGCTGGCCTCCTACGACGCCGTCTTTGCCCGCGAGCCGAGCCGTGTTTGAAACAATGAAATCCATCGCCCTGTTGGGGTGGGTATAAAACTTCCTCTCAATTTCCCTCTATCTTTCCCTGGAGACACTCAATGAAACTGGTAACCTTTGTTTACAACGGCCACTCCCGTATCGGCGCCTTGACTGGAGACGGTTCCGTCGTCGATTTGCAGCGGGCCAATCCCCAACTGCCTGGCGATATGCTGGCACTTTTGGCTGGTGGGGCCGATACACTGGCACTTGCCCAGCAAGCCGTTGCATCGGCTCCTGCCGACGCTGTTCTGGCGCTGGCCTCTGTGACGTTGCAAGCGCCCATCCCCCGCCCTGGCAAAATTCTCTGCATCGGTCTCAACTACCGGGATCACGCGGCCGAATCCAACCAGCCCATCCCCCAGTTCCCGACAGTCTTCGCCAAGTACAACAATACGATTGTCGGCCCTGGTGCGGCGATTGTTCTGCCCACCGTGACTGAGAAGGTGGACTACGAGGCCGAGTTCGCTTTTGTCATCGGGCGCACGGCGCGCAATGTGAAAGCGGAGGATGCGCTGGACTATGTGGCCGGCTATCTGCCCTTCAACGACGTCAGCGCCCGCGACTACCAGATGCGCACCAGCCAGTGGACTGTCGGCAAGACCTTCGACACCTTCGGGCCGCTGGGACCGGCGCTGGTCACCTCCGACGAAATCGCCAACCCCCACGATCTGGACATCTCCCTCACCATCAACGGGGAAGTTCTGCAATCCTCTAACACCAGCAATCTCATCTTTTCGGTCAATGAACTGATCGCCGACCTGACCTCCTTTATGACCCTGGAGCCGGGCGATATCATCTCGACCGGCACGCCCAGCGGCGTGGGATCAGCCCGCAAGCCCCAGCGTTGGCTGCGCGCCGGGGATGTGGTGGCGGTGACGATTGAAGGGCTGGGCACACTCGAAAATCCGGTTGTGGCAGGTTAAGAGTTGCAGGTATGCAGGTATGCAGGTTGCAGGTACGCAAGTTGCAGGTGCGCAAGTAGACAGATCAGATGTCACTTGCCACCTGCCCCCTGCAACTTGCAACCTTCCACCTGCAACCTTCCACTTACGCCCTTTGCATGAAAGGAACAGACAATGACAGAGAAACAAAACACCTCCCTGAGTGACGAGGCAGCGCTTGCACTTTACCGGGAATTGCTCATCATCCGCAAAACCGAGGAACAACTGGCCCGCTCCTACGCCGGGGGACTGGTGCATGGCGCCTGCCATACGTATGTGGGCGAAGAGGCCATCGCCGTAGGTGTCTGCGCCCATTTGCGGCCCGACGACGCTGTATTCAGCACCCACCGGGGCCACGGCCACGCACTGGCCAAGGGCGTGCCACCCCACGAACTGATCGCCGAACTCTACGGGCGGGAGACGGGCTGCTCGCGCGGGCGTGGCGGCAGTATGCACCTCTTCTCACCCGAAGTGGGGATGATGGGTACCAGTGGCATCGTCGGCCCCTGTATTTTGCAGGCCACCGGCGCGGGCTACTCCTTCAAGCTGCTCAAGACGGACCGGGTGGGTGTGGCCTTCTTCGGCGATGGAGCGGTCAACAACGGCGCTTTCCACGAAGGCATCAACCTGGCGACGATCTGGGACCTGCCGGTGATCTTCGTATGTGAAAACAATATGTACGCCACCGAAGTACCCTTTGCCTACTCCTCTGGCAACCAGGATGTGGGCAATCGCGGCCCCGCTTACGGCCTGCCCAGCGTGATTGTGGACGGCAACGACGTGCGCGCGGTCTATGCAGCCGCGGGGGAAGCCGTGGCCCGTGCCCGCGCCGGTGGCGGACCGACGCTCATCGAAGGCAAGACCTACCGTACCCGTGCCCACGCCGAGGGGATGCGTGAGGGGGGCTATCGCACACAAGCCGAGATCGATTCCTGGAAGGTCCGGGACCCGGTGCTGATGCACCGCCAGTGGATGCTGGACGAGGAGGTCGCTGGCGAGAGTCAGGTCATCGAGATCGAGAACGAAGTGCAGTCCCTCGTCGAAGCGGCCGCCGAATTTGCCAAGAATAGCCCCTATCCCGACGGCGCGACGGCCACCGATCACGTTTTCAGCGAGGTGCGACATGCGTGAGATTACTTTTATGGAAGCCACCCGCGAGGTGCTGGCCGCCGCGATGGAAGCAGACCCAACGATCTTTGTGGTGGGCGAGGGTATCGGCGTGCGCGGCGGCAACTTCGCCACGACGCTGGGACTCTACGAGCGCTTCGGCCCGGAGCGGCTGCGCGACACACCCATCAGCGAACGCGGTTTTGTGGGGATGTGCTGTGGCGCGGCTATG
>CAMDQF010000275.1 GCA_945905745.1 Litorilinea aerophila | reverse complement strand
ACCTGATCCAAACATTGACTCAATACCTGAAGTAGCGCAATAATGTCCATGAGGAGCCTTTGAGTAGAGATAGAGTAACCAACTTGTCCGTTGCTAATCTATCTTACTTCTTGGCTCCGTTTTTTCATCAACTTGGCGAAGGTATTGTTTCGCACAGGAGGTTTTAATGTCCGACATCTGTTTTCTTCCCGCTACCGAACTGGCCCGACGCATCCGGGCGCGGGAATTCTCCGCAGTGGAGGTGATGGAAGCCCACATCGCCCAGATCGAGCGGGTGAACCCGGCCCTGAATGCGGTCGTCACCTTTCTGCCGGAGCAGGCGCTGGAAAAGGCCAGAGCCGCCGACGCAGCATTGGACCGGGGCGAAGCTGTTGGCCCCTTCCACGGCCTGCCGATGCTCCACAAAGACACGAATGAAACCGCGGGCATCCGCACCACCTACGGCTCGCCCATCTTTCGGGACAATGTGCCCGCCCGCAGCAGCCTGCTCATTGAACGAGCACATCAGGCCGGCGCGATTCCCCTGGGCAAGACAAATGTGCCGGAGTTTGGCGCGGGCTCCCAGAGTTTCAACAAAGTTTTCGGTGTCACCCGCAACCCCTACGATCTGACCAAAACCTGCGGCGGCAGCAGCGGCGGGCAGGCCGTGGCCCTGGCCTGTGGGATGACACCCCTGGCGGACGGCAGCGATATGGGCGGCTCGTTGCGCAACCCGGCTAACTTCTGCAATGTCGTCGGCTTCCGTCCTTCGCCGGGGCGGGTTCCCACTGTGCCAACCCAGGCTGGATGGTTTGGAATTTCGTTGCAGGGGCCGATGGCGCGCAATGTGCAGGATGTGGCTTTCCAACTGTCGGTGATGGCAGGACCGGACGCCCGCTGTCCCATTTCCATTGCCGAGCCAGGCAGCCTCTTCTCCCGCCCCCTGGACCGGGACTTCTCCGGCACGCGCATCGCCTACAGCCCCAATCTGGGCGATCTGCCGGTTGACCCGCGAGTGACCGGGGCCATCGCCGGGAAACTGTCAGTTTTTGGCGATCTAGGCTGCGTGGTGGACGAAGCTACGCCCGATTACAGCGGCGCGGACGAAGCCTTCAAAGTCTGGCGGGCCTGGCGTTTTCATCTGGGCTATGCGGAATTGATGAAGAGTCGCCGTTCGGAGATGAAAGATACGGTCATCTGGAATATCGAAGAGGGCGAACGGCTGACCGGGGCGCAGATTGGCCGGGCTGAGCAGAAGCGCACGGAACTCTTCCTGCGGATGCACGACTTTATGCAGAAGTACGAATTTCTGATCCTGCCTGTCAATCAGGTTCCTGCCTTTTCTGTGGAGCAGGAGTATATCACCGAAATTGACACGGGCGCGGGTGTCGTGGCGATGGAGACCTACATCGACTGGATGAAGTCTTGCTATTACATTACCGTCACCGGCCACCCGACCATCTCTGTGCCCTGCGGCTTCACCCCGGAGGGGCTGCCCGTGGGTGTGCAGATTGTGGGCCGCCATCAGGACGATTTCGGCGTGCTGCAACTGGCCCACGCTTTCGAGCAGGCCACCCGCACCGGCGACCGCCGCCCGCCGATAGTAGCTTGAAGATGGAACGCGGATGACGCGGAAACGACGGATTTCCGCTGATTTTACCCGCGTCGTCCGCGTTACCAGTGAGTCGAGGCCGTGTGTTGGGTGAACGGCTGTACTCTTGTACGGGCTTTCGACCTTTGCGTGGCGCCATTCACCCAACCTACACATCCTGTTTTATCCGCGTTCATTCGCCTAATCCGCGTTACCAGGGAGTCGAGGCCGTGTGTTGGGTGAATGGCTGTGTTTTTATACGGGCTTTCGACCTTTGCGTGGCGCCATTCACCCAACCTACACATCCTGTTTTATCCGCGTTCATCCGCCCAATCCGCGTCATCCGCATTCTATTCTTAAGGAGATTTTGCTATGAAAGGTGTTGCCAAAATTGAGCGGGGCAAAGGCAATGTGGCCCTGTTGGATGTGCCAGAGCCAGTGGCCCGGCCCGGTCATGTCGTGATTGAGGTTCAGGCCGCGGGTGTGTGCGGAACCGATATGCACATCTACCACGACGAATACCCCTCCTATCCGCCAGTGATTCTGGGCCACGAAGTCGCGGGTATTATCGCCGCGGTGGGTGACGGTGTGACCGGCTGGGCCGAGGGGGAGCGGGTCACAGCGGAGCCCTACTTCACACTCTGTGGCCGCTGCGCCTTCTGCCGGGATGGTTTCCCCAACCAGTGCCCCCACCGCCGCTCCATCGGCAGCGGCGTCCACGGTGCCTTTACCCGCTACGTGCTGGTCCCTTCCAGCAGCCTGCACCACCTGCCCGCCAGTGTGAGTACAGCCACCGGCGCGCTCACCGAACCCCTGGCCTGCTGTGTCCACGCCCTGGAACTGACCCGTGTGGAGCCAAGCGATACGGTAGCTGTTGTGGGGCCGGGTGCGATTGGGCTATTGGCCGCCCAAGTGGTGAAGGCTGCCGGGGCGCGGGTTGTACTTCTGGGCACAGCCGCCGACGAGGATCGGCTGGCCCTGGGCCGCTCTCTGGGCATCGACCGCACAGTCAATGTCCAGGCGGAAGATGCTCTCTCCGTCGTTAAGGAATTGACCGACGGGCTGGGCGCGGATGTGGTCTTTGAATGCTCTGGGGCCGAGCGGGGCGCGCAGTTGGCCCTCTCTCTCGTGCGCCGCCGGGGGCATTACTCCCAGATGGGGTTGATCGGGCGGCCCATCCAGTGGGATTTGGAGCAGGTCTGCTTCAAGGAGGTTCAGGTCAATGGCAGTTTTGCCAGCGTACCCAGTGCCTGGCGCAAGGCTCTGCGTCTGCTGGAAAACGGCCAGGTGCAGACCGAACCGTTGGTCTCCCACACCCTGCCCATCACCGATTGGCAGGAAGCCTTTTCCCTCTTTGAGGCGCGCAAATCTGTGAAGATTCTACTCACGCCCACCTAAAAAGATGCCGATGCCCACATCCACCGGACTTGACGGCTTTATTCGAGCGACCAGCGCTTTGGCGGCTCAGCATCCGTTGACACCCAACGGAACCCGGCGTTTTATACTGGCCTTTGGTGAACAGATGGCCTATATTCGTGTGCAGGACGCCCGCAATCCCTGGCGTTTTCTGCGCCAGATGGAGGGCAATCCGCCGACCCGTTGGGGCACAGAGGGCTTCAAATGGGGGCTGGTGGATGACGGCAACCCGGCCCGCCACTACGCTGCCTTCGTCTTTGTGGGCTTCTGGCTGCCGGGGTGGATGGCGCTGCTGGTGCTCTGGCTGTGGGAGTTTGCCGGTTTTGTGCGCTACGGTTTGCGCTGGAGTCAGGCAGACACCCGCAGCGGCTATGTGGGGCTGTGGCACGGGCGACTGGTGCGACGGCAGGGCCAGACGATTCTGCCCAGTCTGATCGCCAGGGATTTGGCCGAGAGCGGGCAGGGGTGGAGTCGGCTGTCGCAGAATGGGGAGAAAGCAGTCCGAAACGAGAAACGAGAAACGTGAGATCGAACGGCGATCTCACGTTTCTCGTTTCTCGTTTCGGAAAGGCTATCTATTTTCGTGACTCCAGAAAGAGCAACACGATCAGCGCTACCTCTATCGCTTTGACCACCAGACCGGGCGGGCTGGTCAGGGCCATTGGGTTCATCACAAAATAGCCGACGATTGTCACTGCGGTGAAGGCTATCAGTGCCCAACGCACGAAGGAGCGCACCCCCGCGAACTGGGGCAGAAAGTAGAGCGCAGCCAGCAACGTAAGATAGCCCAGCCCGTTCAGGATGAATATCTTGCCCATCACATCCTGAAAAAAGCTGGAACCCAGCCCGATGTGGAGCAGGGCCGTAAGAACGGTCAACACAATCACCCCGTATTGAAGGGGGCCGAGCGCTGGTCGTGTGGTTTTCATTGGCTTCCTCCTGCCATTGCGCCTACAATCAAAAACGGTTCCTTGCCTGCAGCTACTGCATCGGGCAGGGGTTCATCTAGCGACTGGTGGGACAAATCCTGCTCGCAGGCGAAGAAGCGGATGAAGGCCCGACGCTTCAGCGTGCCGTACTCCCGGATGGTTCCCCGCAGCATCGGATACTTTTCTTCCAGCGCGTCCAACACCGACTGTACAGTCACCAACCCTGCCACTTCTAACTGAACTTCCTTGCCTGCGTTGGTTAGTCTACGCAAGTGATGGGGTATGACGACGCGTATCATCGCAAAGTCTGCACCTCTACCGACAGCACCGCCGGTAAATCCCGCACAATCGGCATCCAACTGTCGCCGGAATCCGCCGAGGCGTAGACCTGGCCGCCGGTGGTGCCGAAGTAGACGCCGCAGGAGTCGAGGGAATCCACGGCCAGGGCGCTGCGCAGGACATTGACGTAGCAATCGCTCTGCGGCAGGCCTTCGGTCAGGGCTTCCCACTCGTTGCCACCCGTGCGGCTGCGATAGACCCGCAGTTTGCCATCCGGCGGGAAATGCTCCGAATCGCTTTTGATGGGCACGACGTAGACCGTCTCCGGTTCGTGGGCGTGGACAGCAATGGGGAAGCCGAAATCGCTGGGCAGGTTGCCGCTGATCTCGTGCCACATCCCGCCGGCGTCGTCGCTGCGCATCACATCCCAATGTTTCTGCATAAAGAGTACATCGGGACGGGAGGGGTGCAGCGCGATGCTGTGTACGCAGTGGCCGACCTCGGCGTCTTTGTCGGGCAGTTCAAAGGGCGATATCAGCCCTTTGTTGATGGGCAGCCAGCTTTCGCCGCCGTCGTCCGTGCGGAAGGCCCCCGCCGCGGAAATTGCCACAAAGATGCGTTTGGCGTTGGCCGGGTCCTGGACAATCGTATGCAGACACATGCCACCCGCGCCCGGCTGCCAGAGGTCGCCCTTTGTGTGGCGCAGACCGGGCAGCTCGTGCCAGCTTTGGCCCCCGTCCTGGCTGCGGAAGATGGCCGCATCCTCCACACCGGCATATACTGTATCCGCGTCGTGCAGGGAAGGTTCCAGCAGCCAGACCCGCTTGAACTCCCAGGGGTGCTGGGTACCGTCGTACCACTGGTGGGTTCCGGTCTCGCCGTCATAGGTGAATTCGTTGCTCACCGGCTCCCAGCTCTTGCCGCCGTCATCCGAGCGCTGGATCAATTGACCGAACCAGCCGGTAGACTGGGAGGCGTAGATCCGGTTGGGGTTTACCCGCGAACCCTTCAGGTGATACATCTCCCAGCCCGCAAAGTGGGGTTCGCTCACCTCCCACTGCTGCCGCTTTTCGTCCGATGTGAGAATAAAGGCCCCTTTGCGGGTGCCGACCAACACGCGTACTCCGCTCATTGTTCGCTCCTTTGTGAAAAAGTGTCACGACTGACACTGAATTCCGTCTGATTATGCCCCGTCATGGGCCGCCTGCAAAGCGGCGATGTCGATTTTGCTCATTTGCAGCATCGCCTGCATCACCCGCTGGGCCTTCTGCGGGTCTGGGTCTCCCAGC
Source organism: Litorilinea aerophila (assembly GCA_945905745.1). GTDB lineage: Bacteria > Chloroflexota > Anaerolineae > Caldilineales > Caldilineaceae > JACQGT01. The sequence continues at coordinate 3,309 of CAMDQF010000275.1, read as the reverse complement.
AATTCACCCAATTGTTTGGGGACAATCTGCCAGGAGAGACCGAATTTGTCCTTCAGCCAGGCACAGCGACCCGGTTCTCCACCTTCGCATAGTTTTGTCCACAGGTGATCGACTTCTGCCTGGGATGAACAGTCCACCAGGAGAGAGATGGCTTCGGTGAAGTGAAACAGCGGGCCGCCGTTGAGGGCCATAAACTTCTGCCCTTCCAACTGGAAGACGATGGACAGGGCTTTCCCGCCCAGGTCAGGCACCTCCTCTGGATAGCGGCTCAGGTTGAGAATCTGCGCATCGGCGAAGACAGAGATGTAGAAATCAACCGCCTCCTCCGCGTTGTTATCGAACCAGAGGAAGGGCGTGATCTTCTGTGTGGCGGTCATGGGTTTGCTCTTTCTTGGGGCGATGGAACTTCAAAAAGCCAAATATCTTACGCTGGCAACGAATACTCGAAGGTGTACCGGTGATTGCCATCCGCGTTGTCGATCTGAAAAACGCCGGAAAGACCGCTGAGTTCCCCGCTGCCAGAGTCGGGGACCACAGAAATCGAGAGTTGCTGTGCGCCCCGGTTCATTATACCCGTGTGTTGAAAGACAAAACTCCCGGCGCGTCCGTGCAGTGTACCTACCACCCGTTCGATAGCCACATAGCCCGCCGACCCCTCAGTGTCGGTGAGTGCGGTCAACATTTCACCTTTGCCTACGCCGCTCAGGTCGCCGTGGAACTGCTTGTCCAGGGACATCCGCCCCAGCTTTGCGCCCGGCGTGGTGTCAGGCTCGCCTTGAGGTTTCATCACCACATCAAAAGTCCCGTTGGCGCGATACTGTTTCATCGTCTTTCCCATTCTGTGTAGTTGTCAGAGTCGCCAATTGACCTAATTATCGGGCACGCACATAACGACAGACCTGCGCACCAGTGCTGGCTTTTGCCGTAGACGCCAGGGTGAAGGGAAGGGCCTGGCCGTTGCTGGCGAAGATCGTCTTCCCTCCGCCGAGAATAATCGGCTCAATCGTGAGCAGCAATTCATCCACCAGATCCGCGGCCAGCAACGAGCGAACCAGCGTGGCGCTGCCGTAGACGTAGATGTAGCCGCCGGGTTGGGCGCGCAGATCGGACACCGCACGTGCCAAATCGCCGCCGCGGATGATCGTCGTGGGATTCCACGTCAGGTCGTTTTCGGTAAGCGTATCGGAGACCACATATTTCTGCACCCGGTTGATCCAGTCCGTAAACGGATCGCCCGAACGGGTGGGCCAGGCCGCGGCCGAGACCTGATAGGTGCGCCGTCCTTGCAAGAGCGCGTCGCTCTGCCCGGCGAGTTCGTCGTACATTCCTCCCATCACGACTGGATCGAAGTACGGCATTGACCATCCGCCGTGGCGGAAGCCGCCGTCGGTGTCTTCGCTGGCACCCCCCGGCGCCTGCACCACACCGTCCAGGCTGATGAATTCTGTGATGAGCGTCTTCATACGGTCTCCTGATTATGCGAGAAAAATAGTCTGATGAAAATTATTCAGAAGCAAAGGCCAATCCCTGCGCGCCAAGCGCCTGGCGGAGTTTTTCCAGCGCTTTTGGCCCGATGCCGTGTAACTGTTTGAGCCGGGCCTCGCTATAGCCGGTCAACTGTTCCAGCCGCTGGATGCCAGCCCCAGCCAGTGCCCGCTCGGCCGGTTTGCCGATACCCGCTGGCAGATCGCCCGCTTGCGCGGGCGGGGTCAGAGTCAACTGCCAGGAGACGCCGAAGCGATCCGCCACCCAGCCGAACTTCGGGCTGAAGGGATAGGCGTCCAGGGGCATCATCACACTGCCGTCTTCGGAAAGCCGGGCGAACAATTCGTCGATCTCGGCCTCACTCTGACAGGTGATGTAAAGGGAGATGGCTGGGGTAAAGGTGAAGGCGTGCTTGACAAAGCTGTCGATCGCCATCAGCTCCTGCCCAGCCAGGGTAAAGGTGGCGTGAACGACGCTGCCTTCTGGGCCAGGACCTTCCGGTCCATAGCGGCTGATGCTCTGGATGGCGGAGCTGGGAAAGAGAGATGTGTAAAAGTTCATAGCCTCTTCGGCTTTGCCTTCGAACATTAGAAAAGTCGTAACTTTCTGCATCTGATACTCCTCCGGCTTCCCATTGAACGGGGGCCTGTAGCGGGCGGCTGACTGCCACCCGCTACTAGCATACACCTGCTCGCTACTGCTGGCTAAACTCGTAATTCACCAGCCAGCGAAGCCCGTACTTGTCCGTGACCTCGCCAAAGATCGCGCCCCAGGGCACTTGGGCCAGTGCCATTCCGACCTGTCCACCCTCAGCCAGGGCGTTGAAGAGGTGGTGTGTCTCCTCTTCGCTGGTCGGGTTGAGGGCTATGCTGAAGTTGCTGCCCGCGGTGGCTGGGCCGCCCATCATTTCCAGAGTATCGCTGCCCATTAGGGAGCTGCCCTGGCCAATGGGTAGTTCCATGTGCATAATCTTTGCGCCTTCACCCGCGGGCAACTCGCCCTCGCCGTGCATGTCCTGGTAGCGCATAATGCGGCTGAATTCCCCGCCAAAGACCGACTTGTAGAAGCCAAAGGCTTCTTCCGTGTTGCCGTTAAAATTGATGTAAGGATTGATGATTGCCATTTGGATTCTCCTGTTTGTATGGATAGCTCAGTGTAGATGTAGAAGTGGGGAATTCGTGAAATGGATTGGGTTTATTCTTCTTCGTCAGCATTGCGGTCTTGGCAATCGGTATTTCGGTGAGATGGAGATTGTACACGCTGACTCCTTTGCGGGGCTAATACAGCCCTATGCCTTCTTCTGCACAGGAAGGTAGATCGACACCGGGAAGCCTGGGCCGTCTGCGTTGGATCTCTCGCCATAGCGCTCGAAAACAGGCGATTGGGCTTGTTGATAGCCGGATGTGGGCAGCCAGTCCTTGTAGATGTGGTCGAATACTTCGCCAAGCGTCGGGAGGGAAGCCTCAAAGACGGCGTAGGTCTTCGTCGGTATATCCCACCGGGCCATACCAGGCGGTAGCTCATCCACAGCGACAACCGCTTCGCCAGCCAGATAGTCAAACCCGCCGTTTTTTGTATCGAAATGGTCCATCAGTCCGTAAGCTACATGATGGGTGTCAGTAGGGCCGCGCTCCACCAAATGCTGAATCTCGTTCATCCGTGGACCAAACGTCTCCCAAAGCTGGGGAATCTCCGCAGCCCCGGGTGTGGTACGAATCTGCATCCCGACGACAGTAAAAGCGGGTTTGCTGACGATTTGCGGTTGCATGGGTTTTCTCCTTTGGATATTCTTCCAGTAACGATTGAAGCCGGGAGCGCCGCCAT
>CAMDQF010000274.1 GCA_945905745.1 Litorilinea aerophila | reverse complement strand
CCGTGGGCAAAGGCCCCCGGGTCCTTCTGGTAGGTCTGGTAGTTGTAGGTTGCCTTTACCAGACGCGGCGTCCAGGCGAAGTAGGCTTTTTCGCCGTCATCCACAGCGTCGTTGGCGTTGACATCGGCGAAGAAGTAGGGATAGCTGGCCGCATCGTAGACGAGGGCGGTGGTCAGAACGGTTGTAGAATAGCTCTGGATGGCGCTGTACAGAAGTTCAGAAACGCCCTGAAGTTCGTAATAGATGCCTTCCTCCACATCGCCGTCGCCGTCATAGTCTTTCATCGAGCCGGCCATCCGTACATCTTTCAGATCCTCAACTTCGACTACACCCTCGTGACAGGCGGCACATTCTTCCACATTGACTTCCAGCGTGTGGGGATTGTGACACTCGGTGCAGGTGCTGTAGCCATCTACGTGGGCAAAGTTGCCGTCGTAGGTATTGCCCTCGTACTCATAGCCACCCTTAGCCAGCGTGCCATATTTCGTGGCGGCCGCCGGGAAGTAGTGGATGTTGCGGAAGCGCAGTTTCTCACTGGGGGTGTCATCGGTCGCCGCGGCCGCATCAGCAATAAACTTGTCTACGCTGACTTTGGATTCGCGGCCCTGATGACATTCCATACAGCGCGATTCTGCGCCCAGGCCAGTGAGTTCGATGCCCGACGGCATGACGACGCTGGTTTTGTCCATCGTCACTTCGTTGTGGCAGGCAACACACTCGACCACTTCACCGACCGGCACTGCCAGGTCAACCACACCGGCTTCGCTGCCATCTGCTCCCAAGTAGTCCTGATACCCGGTAGATGAATGACATTTGGCGCAGGAGGTGGGAATCTCTTTCGGATCTTCCTCATTCCAACGGTTAAAGGCTTCGGCAGTCACATCCGCATGAGGAGAAGCCGCCCATTCTGCCACATTGGGGACCACGAAATCCGTCAGCGGGTCTCGCGGTTCCGGGTCCTGCTGTGGGGCCACCGGCTGCATCCCCAGATTCTGCTTGCCAATCGCACGATCAGCGCTCATGGCAAAGACGAGCAGAACAACAACACTTGCGAGAAGGAATATCTTTCGCATAAATTGGACTCCTTTCGGGAATCTCTCTGGTTTTCTCGCATAACTCTTGAAACATACAAAACGACAAACACAGTGTCTACTGCGCTTTACGTATCGCTGGGAATCACCCCCTTTCGAGTGCGGAATGCGGAATTCCGCATTTATCGGGCTGGCACGAATATCTCCACCGTCTGCCGGGGTACGGTCGTAATGGCCGTGGCCTCGAAGGTGACGAAGAAATAGACGCTGACCAGCAGTACCAGAGAAAAAATAACAGCCGCGGGGAGGTAGACACGTTGTCGCTGGCGCAGGACAGCCGGTTCGATCGGCTTCACCTGCGTTGTCTCACGCGCGGCTAGCTCAAGCGGGTGCTCCTCTTCCATTTCGTGGTGGCTGAGTGACCCGCTGAACATACTTTTGTTGAAACTCTTCACATGCACATTGTAAAAATGCCAGGTGACAATGGAGAGTACGGCCAGCAAGGCTTCGCCGCCGTGGGCGGCCTTGGCCGCAGGGATAAACTCGCCGGGGAAAAGCCAGGTGGTGGCAATCGGATTCCAGAGCATGAAACCCGTCAGAATCATAATCACCGTCCCCCAGATCACCGCCCAATACTCTACCTTCTCGCCAAAGGTGTAGCGGCCCATTTTCGGCGGATTTTTGATCAGGCCAAAATTGTAGCCCAGGGTTTGTATGGCGTCCACCACATCCTTCAACCCGGGCAGCATAGACATCTGTACCCGCCGCACCAGCAGCCGGTAGCCCACACTGAACAGATGGTAGATGGAGCCGACGATCAGAATCACCGCCGCGGCGCGATGGATCAGCCGGTTGCTCTCGATCCCGCCCATCAACCAGATGATCCACTGTCCCCAGTCCGTGTCGGGGTATTTTTGGGGCAGCCCAGTAATTGACAGCATAGTAAAGCTGAGCAGCATAAAGGCATGTTCGATCCGCTGCGCTTTATCGAAACGGGGGTAGCGTTTGGTAGTAGTGCTCATTCCTCCGTCTCCTTTCCTGCGTGAGTGGTCTTGCGGTTGCGCAATTTCGTCCCTGCACGCCGATAAACATCTGATCCGATAAGCAGGGCAAAACCACCCACTACCCCAGGAATCAGCACAGTGTAGAAGAGATTTACATAGTAGACCAGCGGATTGTGTTCTGGCGACGGCTCGAAGTGGCTGGTCCAGGATGCCGGGAAGTTGGTGTTAGCGTCCGGGTGACATTGCTGGCAGGTGACGAGCAGATTCTCTTTGATCGCATGAGAGTGTTCATCATTGGCCGGCAGGATGTCGTGAATTCCGTGGCAATCGTAACAGACCGCTTTGTTCGTCTCTTGCTCGGGCGACTGCTTCTCAAAGAGTTCCACCGTCGTGCCATGAAAATCTGCCACATAGGTATCAAACACATTTGTCGAAATGTCATACTTCGCCATCACCGTCTCGTCGGCATGGCAACCAGCGCACATATCCGGCGAGTTCACCCGGAACTGGGCTGTCCTGGGCTGCGCTATATTGTGAACCCCGTGACAATCGATACAGACAGGTACGTCCGGATTTTGTTCACCCAGCAGAGCCGCGCCGTGGACACTGCCTGCGTACTGCTCGTTGATGGTCGAGTGGCACTTCCCACAGGTCTCCGATATCCGTTCCCGTGGCTCGTTGGGCGAATGAATGTCATGGCTGCCGTGGCAGTCGGCGCAGGAGGCCGCGGCCAACTCACCCCGCTCGCGGGCCGCCTCGTGTACCCCGTCGTGATCCAGCGCGGCGATCTCCGTGTGACACTCCTGGCAGAGATCGTCCATCTCCAGCGTCAACCCCCGCGCATCATCAACGGTAAGCGGCGTATGCGGAAAGGCGTAGCGCTGCTCGTCCCGGTGACAGTTGGTGCAGCGCAGGGGGGTGTAGCGGTGATCCACCATCGACGAGCCGTGGACCGATCCGGCAATCGTGGCCGGGTCCACGTGCAGGGAGACTTTCTCGCCGGAAGCCAACTCCACGCTGCCTTCCAACAGGCCGTGACAGTTACGGCAGCGCACATCCGCCGGGTAGACGGGTTTGTCATTGTGGCAAGTCTGACAGCTCTGTTCTGGGCCAAAGTTGGCGGCTAATTCGTCGTGTACCTGGGCCACTTTGGGGTCTTGGAAGGTCTGGTGGCAGCCCTGACAAGTAGCCACCGGGTCCGCGGCCAGTGCATCCGCTGGCGTCACACTGTGGCCCTGGCCGTGACAATCCAAACAGCCGGGCAGATTGGGGTTGTCCAGGGCGTTCAGATGGCCGGGGTTGTGCTCCTGCAACGACTTGTGGCAGCCCTGACAACTCTGGCTGACCTGCTCCGCGTACTCCTCTCTGGTCAGCGCCGGAACGGGCAGATGGGGATAGCGGTAGTTCGTCTCGTTGCGATGACAATCCGTGCAGTTGACCGGCTCGGCCGCGCCGCTGCCGTCTTCGGCCGCGCTGCTGCCGTGGGCAGAAGCCACCAGCGCGGCCAGATTGGCATCCAGCGGCAGAAGTTCGCCGGAAGGCAGGGGCAGGCTGTGCTCGTTCTCCCCGTGACAGCCCACACAGGGCGAATCCGGCGAGGGCGACTGGGCAAGAACCTGCGTGGGCAGCGCCAGCCAGAGGGCAAGCAGAGACAGCACAGACACAATGAACACAGAAAAGAAGACGGCAAACCGTTGACGGCGGACCGCAATTCGCAATTCGCAATTCGCTATTTTCAGGCTAGAAATCGAAGTTATGATTTGGGCGCGCCACTGTCGATCCATTGGATAATCCACTCCAATTCCTTGGGGGCAAGGCTGTTGGGATGACCCTTGCGTTGATATTCAACCAGCAGACTCTCGGCAGCCGCGCCCGGCACAAAGGCCGGTCCCAAATTGCCGCCCGCCATTAATGCCTCATAACTTTCCAGATACAGTCCGGCTGTGCCGCCGTGACAGGCCGCGCAGCGGGACTGCAAAATCGGACCCACCAGCGCATCCCACGTGAGATCGCTCTCCGGGTAGGTGGGCAGAGAGTCAGCCAGAAGATTCGTCAATTCGATGACACGGGTGGCGTCCAGACCTGCGTATATCCACTCTGTGGCATGACAAGCGCTGTTGGCGCAGAAGCTGGAGTTATCGCTGCCCCCCGCATTGGAAACGTCGTGACAGCCTTCGCATGTCCCATCGAACTCAAAGCGATGGCGGCTGGTCCAATTGCTGTCGATGTGGGATTCCGGTTCATAGGTATTGGCAATCGCCAGGGTTGGCAACGTCCCATCCGGTCGGCTTTCCACCGGAATCGTATGGCAAAGATTGCACTCGATGCGGATGCTCTCTTGCGCTTCGTTCAGGTGCTTGCCGTCGTGACAGCGGAAGCAGCCCGCGGAATCGTCGTGGCCGATATTATTGGGATGGGTCTCCCACGTCACATCCATATTCGGGTAGAACATCCGCTCGTAGATTGCCATCAGCTCGTCCACCGCGTCCGAGACTGTCGCTTCGTAGCGGGTATAATAGTCAGGCCAGTTGACCGCGTAGAACTGTTTCAACCCCAGAATGGCGATGCGGGCCTCTTCGATATTGGGATAGCTCCGATCCATCACCGCTATGGCATATTTTTTGATGTACGGAATGTCCGGGGAGACTATCCCCCGGGCCAGGGCGTCGTCTAGCGCATCATCCGGCGTGGCAAAGGGATGGGAATCCCGGTTGTGGCAGGTCATACAGTCCATTGTGCGCAGATTGGCCTGATTCTGTTCAGCAAAATCAGCGGGGAGATCGACTTCTGTGTCAGTGAAAATCTCTGTGCGCCCATCGGCTGCGTATGTCACCTGTACCCAGGGAATCTCCTGCTCCAGATGGCGATCATCGGTGAAAATGTAGTCCACCTGATTTTCGATATGCCAGTGGATGCCTTTGCCCTGGCCTTCCCGTTGGGTCCCCCCCCCGGTCTTGAAGGCCATATACATCACCGACAGCTCGTTGTTCTTTTCCGCGTCGTAGCGCTTGAACTCCCGCAGGCTGTCGTCGGAGAACTTCTCCGGACTGTGGCAGCGTTCGCACGCCTGCGAGGCGGGACGCAGCTTCTTGGAATAGATGGGCACTTCGTAGCTGGCCCCCACAAACTCCACCACATGGCTGATGTCCTGGGCTTTACGGGAGAATTGGGTAGCGATGTAATCCCGCCCGATATGGCAATCCACACAGTTGACCCGGGAATGTACCGATCCCTGCCACGCCTCGTACTGCGGCGGCATTGTGTGGCAGCTTGTGCCACAAAAGGCAGAACGGTTGGTATACTCCCAGCCCGCCCCGGCCAGGGCAAAGACCACCAGTCCAGCAAAGACAACTGTTGCATAGGGCATCAGCCGCAGCCAGAGTGGTGATGAACGCTCTGGGGTAATAAAACGATTGAGTCTATCAAGCATCAGATGCCCTCCTGGACCAGAACCAGCGACCGGCCAACAACAATAGAATTAACCCCACCAGCCCTAATCCGGCAAGGAAGAAAGGCCGTACCCAGGCGAAGTCCACATACGCACTGACTTCGTGGCGTTCGCCCACCGAGGGCAAGGGCGTGGGAACCGCCGGCGCAACTGGCGTCGGTCCCGGCGCAAAGATATATTCTGTGCGCACAATCGAGTAGTTCGCCAGCGCCCAATCGATTGTCTGTACTGCCCACTCTGCCGTTTCCGCCCGGTCCATGTGGCACTGATTACAGGCATTGGGCTGAAACTCCAGCCCGCCGTGGTCCAGACTGCCCTGGGGATCAGGCTGGGAGAAGGTGTGGTTGTGGATGTCGTATTCGACCGCCGATGTCGCCATCAACGGCATATGGCAATCGTTGCAGGTGAACGCCCGTTTGGTGATGGCCTGCTGGTGATAGGGAATGTGGCGGGCCAGTGTCGTCTTTTCTGCGTGGCAGCCACTGCACAATTCATTCGTAGGCAGAACCGTCTGGGACGGCCCTTCTCCCTGGCCGTGGACGGCGTGACAGGTGGCGCAGTTCAATCTCTTATCCGCAACCATTTTGTCGCTCTGAATCCAGTCCGTGTACTGCTGGTTGTGGATTTTGGCGCTGCCATCCGGCCAGCGGGTTGTCTCATCCGCTGTGAAAGTGAAGTGATCGGCCAATGTATCGCCCGGCTGGTAACTGGCGGGGAAGGGATGGCCCTCCGGCGATTCGCCCCGGCTGTGACAGGCCCCACAGACCTGATCGTCTGGCTCACTGAATACCGCCACATCTTCCGGCGCGTCCGCGTGTTCCTCGCCCGGCCCGTGACAATCCTCGCAGCCGATGCCAAATTCCTGAAACTCCCAGGCCGCGGCATCCAGCCCGGTCACGTGGCAGAAGCTGCACTCGGTCCGCCAGTTGACCGTCTCGCCCTCGGCCCGGTGATCCAAAACCCATTCGCTGGTGGCAATGTTCCACTGGCCGGGCAGGACCAGCAGTTCGCCATCAACCGTTTCGGTGATAAAGCGTTGCTGCCACTTCTGGCCGATCACATACTTCACATCGGCCCGGCCAAAAGGCAATTCCGATTCCGGCTGTTCAAAGTCAGCCAGAATTGCATCAGGTGTCAGTAGTGCGTTGTGAATCGTCTGGGCATGGAGGGTATCCCGCCAGCCCAGGTAATTGTCTGTGTGGCAACCCAGGCAGGTGCGGCTGCCCACATAGCCATCCGCGCCTGCACCCAGACCGGCACGGGGGGCGATCAGCGCTTCGGCCCAATCGGCCTGCTGATCTGTATGACAGGACACACAGTTGGGGGCCATTGTTTCTACGATTTGGGCAACTGGTGCAACAGCGTGGCTGCCGTGACAATCTACACAGTTGGGCAGCTCGCCGGTGGCGATATTCAGCACCGGCTGCTCGTCCTCTGCGTTGCGGTGCAGGGGATTGTGATAGACGTGACACTCCTGGCAGTTCTGTGCCGTAAGCGCGGTATATTCTTCCCGGCTCTGGGCAGGCGTGGCCGGGTGGGGGTAGCGGTAATTGGTCGGCCCCAGATGACAATTGGTGCAGCCCACTGCCGCTTCCCCGTTACGATTGTGGGGCGACGCTGCCAGATCTGCGGGCAAGGCCAGCAGGGCCAACTCCTCGCCGGAGGGCAGGGTCAGCGTGCGCTGGTTGTCCTGATGACAGCCCACACACGCCCCGTCGGATGGGGGTGGGTCCGCATAGACTGTCGCAACGTTCGCCGCGCCCAGCCAGACCAGCCCGATCAGTAACAGCCCACCCCAGACGAAAATTCTGAATCTATGCAAGTGATTTCTTGCCATTGTTCACCCGACCCATCCCTTATGGCTTATTCAGGCTACCGGCCAACTCCCGGCTGTGGAAATTGAGGGCTGCTTCCTGCAATTCGTCATCCGTTAACTCTGCGCCCTTTCCACCGTCGTAGTGACAACCCCGACAGGCAAATTCCAGGGCCAGATAGGGCTGGGAGAATGCGCCCTCTTTGTCGAACTGGGACTCCGCCAGCGGGTTGATCGCCATCAGATGGGTGCGCACATCGCCGGTAAAGCGGGCTGGATCGCCCAGCGCGCTCTTTGTCACCATCGGCATATGACAATCAATGCAACTGGCGTGGCGGCGGTCGCTGATCTTCTGATACTGGTCATTCTCAAAGTGGCAATTCTCGCAGTCGGTTTTGATGCCTTCGCCTTTGGACGCATACTTGACCGTCTTGTGGGGGTTGTGGCAATCCACACAATCCATCACCCGCTTCTTCGACTCGAAGAGTTCCTCGTACTGCTCGTGATGCTGGATGAAACCGCCACTGGCGTCGATTTGCGTCACATCTCCCCGCCGGTGGCACGCGCCACAGCTTTCCGACTCCCGGTTGATGGGCATATCCACCAGATAGGGATCGTTCACGTGATGTTCGCCCGCGCCATGACACTCCTCACAGCCAATGCCATCCTCCACCCACGTACCGATCAGCCCAGGCAGGCCGTCCTGGTTGCCTTCGGGTCGATAGCCGGTGGTGTGGCAGGAGCCGCAATCGTAGGGCTTCTGCTCCCCCGCATGATAGGCAACCCAATTCTCGCCCATCTTCAGATTTTTGTTGTAAAGATTGTATTGGGTGGTCTCGCTGATGTTGCCGGTGATGATATAGCCCTGCTTGTCAATAAAGCGGGCCTTCCAGCCATAGCCACCAATCACATAGAGAATATCATCCCACGCATATCCTTCCGGTGGGTTGGGTACTTCGGAGAAGGGGTAGGTGGGGGCTTGCCCATCCACCACTTTATTCAATTTGTAGGGGTGTCCCGTCTCCCGATAGGAAGCGTAGAGTTCCTCGTGGCACTCCTGGCAGGCGTCCGAGCCGACGTAGACCGGCGGAGCAAAAGCCACACCGGGCGGGCCGGCTGGGCCTTCGGGTCCGGACGTGCCAGCCGGGCCAGGTGGTCCCGCAACGCCTTCCGGCCCTTGGGGACCCGGCGCGCCCACAGGCCCAGCCGGACCAACTGGGCCAGCCACTCCCGTACAGGCTGCCAAAAGGGATAGGGCGGTGATCAGGAAAATTGCTAGGACTAGACGCTTCATACTTCCCTCCCATGCACGACAGCGTGATTTTGACCAGAATCGAAACAAGCACACTTCACTGTCAAATCGGTGGCTATAGTCAATACCTTCGCCAAGTTGATGAAAAAACGGAGCCAAGAAGTAAGATAGATTAGCAACGGACAAGTTGGTTACTCTATCTCTACTCAAAGGCTCCTCATGGACATTATTGCGCTACTTCAGGTATTGAGTCAATGTTTGGATCAGGT
>CAMDQF010000273.1 GCA_945905745.1 Litorilinea aerophila | reverse complement strand
GTTGGTCGCTGCCTGCCAGGAAGAGCCGCCAGTATACGGATGTGGCCCTGCCCACTATCCGCGACTACTGGGGGCGCGCAGTCACCCCCACGCGCTCACGACTCTCCCATCAATTCTGCCCAACAGCGCCGACGGATCACAGTCTCCTTGTAGTGGTCGCTTTGGGAAACGCCGATCGGGTTGACAAAGGTGAGAATGTTGTTGACATCTTCCGCCTTGTCGCGCAGATTCCAGTCCCGTGCCTTGTTGAGCGCATCCGGGTCGTGGTTCCAGGTCGGCGCGCTGTTCGGCTGGGTGCGGTTGAAGAGGAATTTGATCATATGGCGTCTCACGCTTGAACGGTTGGCCCCGGTCCCGTGCCAGAGATCGTAGTGGGTAAAGGCAACCGTGCCCGCTTTCACATTCAGCGGCAGTTGACCCCGAATGTTGGTATAGGTCGCCATGCGGTCGGTCGGCGCGTTGCGGAATTGGGTGCCGGGTACGATGATCGTCGGCCCCATGTCCGGTGTAAGCGTGCGCGGATAGTAGAGTCCCAGAAAGCGGTCGATCTGGGTGTTGCGATTGTTGACGCTGTCCTGGTGCCAGTGCATATAGGGGGAGTTAGACTCCTTGCAATGCCAGTGGCGGTGGCTGTTGATACGGTAGTTGTGTCCGAGCAGGCTCGTCAGCGCACCCACCACCGCCGGATGTTCCAAGACTTGCCACAGTTCGGGGATGGTCTCGGTAATGGCATCGCCGGGATTGGATCGCAGCCCATCGAGCTGTTGGGCAATCTGTTCGTGAAAGCTGGCTGGGAGGTCGAGTTCGACCAGGTGATAGCCATAGGTGATGAACTTGGCAACTTCCACATCGCTCAGGAGATAGGACTTCTCCATCCTCTGCGTGACCACGCCGTTGTGGGCGGTTGAATTTTCGGCGATTGGGGTTTGGGTGATTGTGTTGACCACAGTGAATCCTCGATTCTGGTAGGTGGCTTGTGTTCGGTTAGGTCGCAGATGGATAAGACTGAATTTTCTGCAGAATAAATTCGTAACCGACGACATCCAAGTCCTTGTCGTCAAAGGGCGCTTGCAGATGGGGGAACTGTACGACTTGCCAGCCATCCACAATCGCATCGTGAACCGTCTTGTAGGGCCAGTCAAATTCACCAGCGCTAATTTCGATCTGATAGCCGCGCAGCGGTTCGATCAGCGTATAGCCCAGGATCATCGAAAAGATGCTGGGGGTGCGGGCGTGTAAATAGAGCAGGCGCTGCCGTTGTTGCGTGTCGGAATCCATTGCAATTGTTCCTCTGTGTAGTGATTAGGCTGATGGTAAAGAAAAGATAGACGCAGATAGACGTAGAGGAACGCAGATATTTACCTCTGGATCACTGTCTATCTGCGTGAATCAGTGTCCCGCTTCCTGTAAAATCGCCTCTATCGCTGCGGTCTTGGTCTCGGCTTCATTCGGCGCCAACAGACCGGCCTCGATCTGCCAGGCAACCGATTCCCCCGCGGCGAGCTGGCCCACAAAACCCTTCTTCTTCTCCGCCGTGTACCCCCCGTGTTCAGCGGTAGCGGGCAGCCAGAGTCCCAGGGCGTCTTCATCCGGGGTGCGGCGAATCCAGCGCACACCGTGGGGCAACTGGGCGGGCCTGTGGGCGACGTAGTGGGCATAGCCATCGGGATGTCGCTGCAGGCTGTGGGCCCAGCCCTGGTTGTCGGTCAGGTAGTCGATGGCGAAGACCGCCTCCGGGATAAACTGGCCTGCGCTGAACTGGGTGTGGAGGCTGGGATTCTCGACAAGGGCCTCAAGAAAGGCGATGGCTTCGTCCAGATCGCCTCCGCTCCGGGCATGTTCGGGCACATTGGCGAAGATGCGCGTCGCGGCTGGGGTGCAGGGCGCACTATAGACAAGGCGGCCCCCGTCCAGTGGGCGGAAGTTGAGATGGCCCATATACATCCAATCCATGGGCGTGCGCTTGAGGTTGGTCAACTTGGCCGAGATAGGGAAGACAGTCTGGTCGGCGTAGAGCTTGACCGTAGGCTCGAAGCGGTAGTGGTGGCTGAAAGCGACTTTGTGCAGATAGGCACCGCCCAGCGCGATGAATGGGCCCCGCTGATCCCTGCCGATCTCCAGGTGAGCGCTCTGGAAGGGGGCGTTGGGCAGTTCACCGTGGAGCGGGTGGTTGTCTTGGGGGCCAGGCACGCCCATAGCCGTGGCGCCGCAGTGGAGGAAGAAGCCGCCGTAGGTGTCCAGATAGTTCGGGGAGGGTCTGGGCTCGTCAAAGATCGATACCATCTGTAGCCCACGGCCATCGAAGGTGCAACTCCAGATCTGCTGCCCCTGGAAGGGCAGGAGTACCAGCTCGCCCCGGCTATTGGTAAGGCGCAGGCCACAGACGCCGCTCTCAAAGCGGAAGGCGGTGGCGACCAGATCAGCATATTCGGCGAGAATCGTCTCTTTTTCGCCGAAGAAGCTCTCTTTGAGATGGATGGTTACGGTTTGGGACATAGACATCTCCTATGTGTGGTGTGGTTGGTTCGATACTTGTCACGAGCATAAAATCAGTAGACCGCAGACGGTGGACCACCGACCGCTCGCGACCGCTTCATCTATTGCGGTCCGCCGTCTGCGGTCCGCTGTCTGTAGTCTGCGGTCTACTGAAAATGACATTTTTTGTACTGGTCAGGAAGATGCTGGACCTTAACGCAGAAGCGCAGAGGCAGAGAGACGCAGAGAACTGCTTTGCCAACGACAGCTTGAAGTGCTGATTTTCAACGCAAAGGTGCAAAGATGCAAAGATGCAAAGCTGTTCTCTGCGCCTTTTGCGTCTCTGCGCCTTTGCGTTAAATTTCAACATCTTCCTGACCATTACACTATTACGCACAATCCGGTTGATTTACCCCACGCCAACGGCTACGAAAATCCATCTGCCCTCGGCTTACCAGGTGTGAGCGAGCATCGTGCCACAGCGCGGTCCACTGGCGGTGGTCCGTGAGCACTTTTTCCGGGTGTTGGCGGCTGCGTGCCACAAAGCCGGGGAATTCGTCGCGACCCGTCGGCATCCCAACCGGCGAATAGCGCAGGTCAAAGCTGAAGCGGATGTCGTCGCTCTGGTTGGGCAGCGACGAATGTTTGGTCAGGCGGTGAAAGAAGAGGGCACTGCCCGCCTTCATGGGGACAGGCGTCACGAACTTTTCACGAAACTTGGCGGGAATCTCAAAACAGTGGGGGGCCAATCCCTCCCGGTGGCTGCCCGGAATCATACAGAGACAGCCGTTTTCCTCGGTCGCATCGGTCACCGCGATCCAGACGCTCAAAATGTCAGTCTCATCGGCATCGGTTGTGATTACCCCCTGATCCTGGTGCCAGGGGGTTGCCTCCAAATAACCGTTGCCCGGAGCCTCTGCTGGGCGCGCCGTTTCCGGCGGTTTGATGCGCGCATGTTGGATCGGATTGGAATAGATCTCCGGACCGATCAGCAGTTCGACCACATCCAGCAGGCGCGGGTGGGTGAGCAGCTTGAAGGTGGCTTCGCTGGTGTGGACCGGCGTCTCCTCGCTATAGACGGCCACTTTGGGCAGGGAAATATCCAGGTGCGCGACCTGCTCGTTGCTGATCTGACCGATCACCGCGGCGGCCCGGCGTCTAAAGGACAGGTCCCCATAGGTCGAAGGCAGCGTGCCCTCGGCATGCCAACGGGTAGTCAAGCGGTCGAGCAGGGCGGCGTAATCGTCGAAAACCGGTTGCAGATCGAGCGTATCGTCCAGTAGATTGGCGACGACGACAAAGCCATTGCGGTCAAATTCCTCGCGGATGACTGTAGCAGTTTGTTCATTCATGTCGAAAAATTCCTTTTCGTAATCAATTGTTTGTGTACTTGCGTGTGCCATGAAGGATGAAAAGCGGACGCAGATTTGCGCAGAAATTGCAGATTTTGTACTGGTCAGGAGGATGCTGGAATCTTAACGCAGAGGCACGGAGGCGGAGAGACGCAAAGAACTGCTTTGCGTTGATATATCCGTTCCGCCATCACCTTGACCAATACAGATTTGCGCAGATTGTATCAACGTCAATCATTTTTTTCAACGTCATCAGCGCAGCCTGCCCACAATCTCCGGTTGGGCCGACTGCATCTGGGTGGGCGGCAAGCCGTGGAGGATGGCCTCCAGATCGTCCACCACCATCCGTCCGATGGCCTGAAAATCTTCGGGCACATGGCCGGCCCGGTGGCTGGAAAGAATGGTATTGCGGCTGCGGCGCACGGGATGGTCGGCGGGGACCGGCTCGTCGGGGTAGACATCAATGGCGGCCCGGAAGCGGCCCTGGTTGACCAGTTCGACCAGCGCGTCGAAGTCGACCAGATGGGCACGGCTGATGAGCAAAAAGGCCGCGTCGGGCTGAATCAGTTCCAGCCGCCGCCGGTCGATGAGACCCCGGTTCTCCGCCGAAGGCACAGCCAGCACAAAGATGACCCGGCAGGTAGCCAGGAGGTTGTCCAAGTCTGTGGGCGTCACCCCTTGCCGCTGCAAAAAGGCGGCGGGCAGCCAGGGGTCGTAGGCCAGAATCTCACAGCCAAAGGGGGCGAGCAGGGGTTGGAGAGAACGGGCCAGACCGCCGAAGCCGACGAAGCCCACCCGCTTGCCGTAGAGAGTGAAGGCCTTCTGGTTGCCCGCCCGTGAATAGCGCTCCTCGCCCTGGCGCATAAGCCCGTCGCCCTCTACAATGCCCCGCCCCGCGGCAATCGCCAGCCCCAGGGCCATCTCCGCCACCACCGGGCCAAAGGCGGGCGCACAACTGAGCACCCGGATGTTGCGCTGGAAAGAGACGGTGTAGTCCAGGAGTTGGGGGCTGGGGTGGGAACCGCCCACTTCCAGAATGGCGCGCAGATTGGGCAGCGCATCCAATGATCCAAAGCGCCAGCCGCAGGTGACGACAGCGCTCAACTGCGGGGCGACCGCAGCGAAGCTCTCTGCGGAGATGGGTTCGTCCTGGCCCCAGACAATCTCGGCCAGATCGGTCAGGCGCTGCCACTCCCCTGGGGCAAAGAGCCAGTCGCGCTGGCGAGGATGGGGGTCGAGAAGCACTTTGGGTTTGGGCATCTGCTTGTCTGCCTTGTCAGTGTTGGGTAGGGCCACGCGGTGGGGCGGGAGAGATTGGGTCCGTATCGAAAAACGACTGCTGCCCCACCGCATGCCCGTGCCAGAAGCAGAGTACAGCCCGGCGCAAGTAAGCTAAGCGGTGCTGGCGTGGTGCGTAGTTCGTGTACCAGTTCACGCACCACGCATCGCACGAATCGTGGGTCCATTTACGCCGCAGTGTACTAAAATTCCCACGCCTCAAAATCCTGCCAGCGATCCTGTGGCGTCCAGCCCAGCAGACGTTCGGCCTTGCGGATGTCGAATACAGTAGCGCAGGGGTCGGCGGCAAAATAGGCTGCCTCCTTCTGGGGCGGCACTTCGCTGTAGATAGCGGCCAGCAATTCCAGTGTGGGGATGGCATAGGATGTGTTGGCCGCGGTCAGGAAGAAGGCTTCGTAGGCGATTGCCTGCTCTGGGGGGAAGCGATAGTTGGCTGCGGCCAGACAGGCTCGGGCCACATCCCGCACGGAAAGGTAGCCACCCAGCCAGGCCGTGGCTGGGTCGAAACTGCCTGCCCGATTGTCGGCCACCAACCCAGCCGCCTTCTCCCGCCAGCGTTCCACCCAGACCCAATTGTAACGCAGGGAGATGGCCTCAATCCTGTAAGCGGCAGCGTAACTCTCGGCCATCCGTTCGCCGAAATGTTTGGAGAGGCTGTAGCTCTCGTGGGGCCAGAGGGGGTGCGCCTCGTCGATGGGCACGTAGAGCGGCTTGAGCGTTGCGTTGTGGATGCCGAAGCCGGTGCTGGAATCGCTGCACCCGTAGACAATCCGTCGAATCCCGTTGCGCCGCACAGCCTCGAAGACCGCGTAGTTGATGGCTGTGTTGGTGGTGATGACCTCCATCTCCGGGTTGTGGTAGGGGTCAGGGATGGCAGCCAGATGGACCACCAGCTCGAAACCCGTCAACGCAGCACAGGCTTCGTCCAGATTGGTCAGGTCGGCGGCCACAAATCCTACCTTTTGCACCGGCGGCATCCGGTCTACTGATGTCACTTCATGCCCGGCCCGTTGATACTCGTCACACACATAGCGGCCAATCGCACCGCTGCCCCCTGTCACTGCCACGCGCATAGCCGAATCCTTCCGCTACCCTAACTGCCATTCCCGATATCACAGCCTCATCATACGCCAATTTGCCTTTCTACACCACCCCTCAAATTCTTCGTTACACTGCGGCGTAAATTGACCAATGGTTGTTCTGGTGCGTGGTGCGTGAACTGGTACACGCACCACGCACCACGCCAGCATCGATTGGCTTACTTGCGCCGGACTGTACTCGTTATTTCACTTTTGGTTTCGTCTTGGTATCTTCTTAACAGGTCATCGGCGTGGAAGCCACACTGGACGACGGTTCCCATCTGACTCTCCTGGCCGAGAACCAGACCGGCTATGCCAATCTCTGCCGGTTGGTAGCAGCCGGGCTGTGCTGCACACATCCCCGCTGCTGCTCGTCCAGGGCATCGTCCAGCGCGAGGGGCGTTCGGTCAGTCTACTGGGGCTGGATGTGCAGCCGTTCTCTGCGTCTCTCTGGCTCTGCGCCTCTGCGTTAAAATTCTAGCATCTTCCTGACCAGTACACCAGTGGTTAAGTGCTGAAACCGACTTGACAGAAAATCTAACCAATTGTATACTCTTGCGGTATAGACCGCTATACGTCTAGGTCACACACTTCTGATACCTGATTTTTTCTGCCCTGTGATCAACACTTCTCTTCTCAACAAACACATACCGATACCGCTCTACTATCAACTTGTTGAGTTAATCCGAGAGCAGATACAGACGGGGCGGATGGTGCCTGGTGAACAACTGCCCTCCGAACGGGAGCTGTGCGAGGAGGCAGGGGTCAGCCGGATGACCGCACGCCAGGCCGTCGCTTATCTGGCGCGGGAAGGTGTGCTGTCTGTGCGTGCGGGGATAGGCACATTTGTGGCCGAGCCAAAGCTCACCCACGACGCGCTGCATCTGCTGGGTTTTACCGAGCAAATGATGCGCCAGGGGGGGACTGTCTCATCCACAGTGCTGGAGCAGGCAGTGGTGACGCCGCCGGCAGCAGTTGCCACGGTTCTGGAGATGGCATCCGGCGCGCAGGCAGTGCGTATCGTTCGTTTGCGTTTTGCGGATCGGGTCCCGCTGCTCTTGGAGACGAGCATTCTGCCCCTTTCCTTGTGTGCCGGGCTGGAGAAGGAGGAATTGGCCTCCCACTCGCTCTACACCGTCCTGGCCGAGCGTTACGGGCTGCATCTGCACCACGCACGCCAGACCTTCCAGGCCACGGTTGCCAATGAGTACGAGCGCCAACTCTTTGGTGTCGGCCCTGGAACGCCGATGATTCTGCTGGAGGGCGTAACCTTTACCGGTCACGGCAGACCCGCCGAGTACTTTAAGGCACTCTACCGGGGGGATCGCTTCAAGTTCACATTGGAAAGCCAGCGGGACGACGAGAATGGCGCCGTCAACAGCACGCCCGTCGTCGGTGTGGTGATGAAGCCCCAAACTGCCTGAAGAATAGAACGCGGATGAACCGGATTGAGCGGATCAGTGCGGATACAAAAATACCCTACCCCCAAGAAAGCGAGAAAAGCTGTGTCACAACCGATTCGGATTGGCATTATTGGCTATGGCAGCGTGGCCTCTGGCCCGTACACACGGCAGATCAAACGGATGCAGCAGGCCGGGCAAGCGGTGGAAGTTGTCCACGTTTGCGATGTGCGGCCAGAGCGGCGGCAGGTGGCGTTGGAGCGGTTGGGGGTGAGCAACTTTACCTCCAACTATACCGATGTACTCGAAAACGACGCGGTCGATCTGGTGCTGGTGACGACCTCCATGCGCGAACACGGCCCCGTGGCCGAGGCTGCGCTGCAAGCGGGCAAGCACGTCCTGGTGGAGAAGCCGATGGCGGTGGATTTGGAGATGGCCGCCGAACTGGTGGAACTCTCGAAAACGAGCAAAGGGCTGCTCGTCTGCGCGCCCCACGTCGTCCTCAGCCCCACCTACCAGGCCATCTGGCAGCGCGTCCACCGCGGCGAGCTGGGCAAAATCCGGCTGGCGCGCGCCTTCTACGGTTGGGCAGGGCCGAGTTGGGGGCAATGGTTCTACCAACAGGGCGGCGGCGCACTCTTTGACCTGGGCGTCTACAACGTCGTCAGCCTGACTGGTCTGTTGGGGCCTGCCAAGCGGGTGACGGCGCTGGCAGGCACGACGATTAAGGAGCGGGTGGTGGATGACGAAATGATGAAGGTGGAGGCGGTGGACAACGCGCACGTCCTGATTGACTTTGGCGAAGGGGTCTATGCCGTCGTGACCACCGGCTTTACCATCCAGAAATATCGCTGCCCGGCCATCGAACTCTACGGCGACAAGGGCACGATTCAGATGCTGGGCGACGACTGGGACCCGGATGGCTACGAACTCTGGCGCAACGACATCGGCGCGTGGCAGATCCACGAGGAGAGCGACCCCAACTGGCCGTGGACCGACGGTCTGCGCCATCTGGTCGACTGCATCCAGAACGGCACAAAACCGGTCATCCAGCCCGAACACGCCTATCACGCCCTGGAAATCATGCTGGCCGCCGAGGCCGCCGGCAAGGATGGGCGGACACGGGAGATCGAAAGCACTTTCACACCGCCCCGCTTTTTCAGCGAAGCCCAGGAACAGGAAGCCGCCCATCTCATCCACGACAGGACCCAGTTGTAATGGCCTACGCACCTTCGCCCCGCCCCACCTTTGCCGAGCCGACC
>CAMDQF010000272.1 GCA_945905745.1 Litorilinea aerophila | reverse complement strand
GCTGAAACTGCTGGCTGCTTTGATCCGTAGAATTTGTTCTTTCCGTTGGGCGATTGTCATCAGGGTTTCTCCTTTGCATGGATTTTCCCTGATTATTACCCCCAACCTGCTCTCAGTCAATGTGGCGAATAATTCGTGACACTAACCGGTGGACAACCGGACGGTGGGTGGCGCAATCCTGGCTTTTGCCCAGCAGTCAGGTGGCCAAGAACTCATGGGCGTCGCCCGTTTGGGACGATTCCCCGGCGCTGCAGCCAGCCCGGAGGCGGAAGCCGCATTAGTCGTGCGGGATGATTTCCAGGGTCAGGGTGTGGGTACGGCTCTGCTATCCTTGCTTGCGCTGCTGGCCCGCCGTATGAAGGTAGAGACCCTCACTGCCTCTATTCAGGCCGACAACGAAGCGCTTTTCGTCCTTCTGCGCAGCTTGCATCTCCCCATCCAGCGTCACACCGCCCACGGCGAAACGACCATTTCCCTGGCAGTTGCCGACATCCCTATGCCCAAGAACCGGGCGTGAAGTTGGCGCGGCACGGGATTGGGTCTACAATTTGGATAGTCGCCAATGGAAATCTGAGGAATATCCAATACCCAATATCTGCCAGCGGAGATTTTATGATATCCAACCGTTTTGCCAATTACACCTGGGGTGTGTTGGGACTGAACATTCTGGTCATTCTGTGGGGTGCATTTGTGCGGGCTACAGGGTCTGGCGCAGGCTGTGGCGCGCACTGGCCCACTTGTGACGGGCAAGTGATGCCCCGCCCGGAGTCGACGGAGATGTTCGTGGAATTTACCCACCGGCTGACCAGTGGCGTAGCTCTCTTGGCGGTGATTGGGTTGCTGATCTGGGCGTGGCGAGCCTGGCCTGCGGGCCATCGGGTGCGCAAGGGTGCGGTGGCCTCCATGGTGCTGATTATTGTGGAGGCGCTGGTAGGCGCGGCGTTGGTTGTCTTTGAATGGGTTGCCTACGACACCTCTCTGGCCCGCCCCTTTGTGGTCGCCATCCATCTGATCAATACATTTCTGCTTCTGGGCGCGATCACCTTTACAGGCTGGTGGGCATCCGGTGGCGCGCCTGTACGCTGGCGTGGACAGGGACGGCTGGGCTGGGTGCTAGGCTCGGCTGCTGTTGGGCTGTTGATTCTGGGGGCCAGCGGCGCGGTGACAGCCCTGGGCGATACACTTGTGTTAGCCGCTGGTCTGCGCCCGGAAGATTCTCCTCTGGTGGCCCAACTGGTGGAATTGCGCATCTATCACCCCCTCATTGCCTTTGCCACGATGGGGCTGGTCTGGCTGGTCTGGCTGGTGGCGAAATCCCGCAACCCATCGCCTCTTCTCAACCGCACCGGGATGTATTTAGTGGTAACGTTTGTCGTGCAACTTCTGCTCGGTGGGCTGAATGTGGCCTTGAAAGCCCCGGTCTGGCTGCAATTGGTCCATCTGCTCGTAGCCGATATAATTTGGATTCTCTTTGTGCTGCTGGCCGCCCAGTCGCTGGCGGTTTCAGAATCGAAGAAGAATTTGTAAACACGGCCGAAAATAGAATTCATCCGTGCTTACAAGAAAATTCTTCAACTTCCGGCAATTTGCCTATTGTGATGAACCATCCGCTCCTGGCTGCCCAGGCCAAGAGTGGATGGTTTTTGTGACAGAAACATATCTCTAATAAAAGAGATATGCAGTGCATATGCTTTTGGGGTAGACTTACTCCTGTATCTGGAAAATTATCTGACCGGTATTGATTACAAAATGCTGGTTCCGCCAGGAGGCGACAGGAATGACGTATACAGACCCGTTTGGCCGGCGCTATCGGCCAGCCCAGGCCGCAAGCGGGCGCAATGGAGGCGGAGGCCAACCCACCCTGGAAGATTTTCACCGGCTGTCCGAGGCATTTCAATCTCTGCAAAAGCGGCTGGAAGAGAGTCAGGCCCAAATAGCTGCTACGCAGGAAGCCCTGCGCCAGCAGATCAAAAGTGCAATGGATTTCCAGGACCAGCTAGGTGTCGCCTACCGGCAGATTGAGCAGATTACCCAGGAGCGGGACGAGGCACTGGGCCTGGTTGACGCACGCCAGGAGGAGTTGGCGCAATTACGCGTCGAGACCACCAGCTATCGCGCCCGGCTGGAGCAGCGGATGGGCCGTGAAGCTGATGAGAAGCGACTGGCTGTGCTGCGGGATATGCTCTCTCTGGCCGATCATCTGGATTTGGCGATCAACTACTGGGATCAGCAAGCCGGGGCCGATGCTGACGCCACTTTCCGAGGCAATCTGGTCGCCACCCGGGACGCCTTTCTCGACACATTGCGCCGCCACGGGGTGTTGCCCCAACAGCCCGTAGGCCAGGCGTTCAACCCCGAACTGCACGAGGCATTGGGACAGATTGCAAGCGAAGAGATACCCGCCGACCACGTGGCGCTGGTCGTACGCGCGGGTTACAGCGCGGGCGAGCAGCTTTTGCGTCCGGCACGGGTAATGGTGAGCAGCGGTTCTGCTGCCGAGGGAGTATAAAATATGGAAGTAAAAGATTATTACCGCACTTTGGGTGTGGCACGCAACGCGGACGAAAAAGAGATCAAAAAGGCTTTCCGCAAGCTGGCCCGGGAATTCCACCCGGATATGAATCCGGACAACGCGGAGGCCGAGCGCAAGTTTAAGGAAATCAATGAAGCCCATGATGTTCTCTCGGACCCGGACAAGCGGCGCAAGTATGACCAGTTTGGCGCGCAGTGGGAACAGTACGAGCGGGCGGGGGTGAATCCCAATGATTTTGCCCGGGGCTTTGGTAGCGGCGGCTCCCGTAACATTTCGCCGGAGGAATTTGAGCGGATGTTCGGCGGTTTTGGCCGGGCCGGCAGCGGTGGCGGCGGTGGTGGTTTCTCTGATTTTTTCGAGACGCTATTCAGCGGTCAAGGCGGTGCGCGTGCTGGACAAGGCACGCCCTTTGGGGGGGGCAATCAGCGCCAGCCCCGTCCCCGCCAGGCCGAAGTGGAAGCAGAAATCTCTCTGGAGGAGGCTTTCCACGGCACGAGTCGGATGGTGCAATTATCCGACGGTCAACGCATCGAAGTCTCGATTCCGGCAGGGATTCAGAGCGGAACCCGTATCCGGGCCGGGGAGGTGGTGCTGCGGGTGCAGGTTCAACCCCACGGACGCTTCCGCCAGGAAAAGGCCGATCTCTACGTGACTGTGCCGGTTGACCTCTATACCGCGCTGCTGGGCGGCGAAGTGGAAATTCCGACTTTGGAGCGGCCCGTTGTCTTGACGATTCCTGGAGGCACCCAGAGCGGCAAGCGTTTCCGGTTGCGCGGGTTGGGTATGCCAGGGATGAAAAAAGATGATGTCCGGGGCGATCTATACGCTGAAGTTGCTGTAACGCTGCCCACCTCGCTTTCGCCTAAAGAGCGCCAACTGGTCGAGGAACTGCGGAGCCTGCAACAGAAAGCAGGTTGATCGGTGGGCAGATTGAACGAGGAGTACGAATATACCCAGTAGTGGGTTTCCCCATAAACACCCGTCAACCCGTCAAACTACTGCGTAGGGCTGTTTCTATGGCTGAAACCTGGCACAAAAGAAGAGACCGTCTCAGACACGCTCTTTATCTGTTTTTTGCCCTGTTTTTGCTCAGCGGTTGCCAAAACAGAGCAGCACCGGCCCCACAACCGGAACAATCCCCCGACAGCCAGCTCTTTGGCAACCGCCAACCCATTCCCAACGTTGAGAGTGGCCCACAACAGGCAAGCGGAACCGATGCACCGCTTACGTTGTGGGTCCCGCCATTCGTCTCAATCAATACGACAAATCGGGCCGACGCTGTGTTTGCTGCTGCGTTGGCCGAGTTTGCGCCGAACGATTCGGGATCGTCCGTGATGATCGTCCCCAAAGCGGAACGTGGCACGGCCGGGCTGCTCGACTATCTGTTGACCGCTCAGCAGGCTGCGCCGACGCTGCTGCCCGATATTGCGCTGATCAACAGCTACGATCTCCCGCGGCTGGTCAGTGAGGGCATTGTGACCCCTCTCTCGGTGTTGGAATGTCGCCCCTTTGCTGGTATACCGCCTGCCCTTCTGGCAGGCGCCAAAGTGGACGGTCTCCTTTATGGACTGCCATTTGTCGCCAACTTTGAGCATCTGGTCTATCAAAACGCGCTGCTGCCTGTGGCGCCGACCCGTTTGTCCGATATTCTGGAGCAGGAGTACCGGTTGTTGTTCGCCGGAGGAGCTGTGGATGAGTATTCTCTGAATTTTGTTTGGACTCTTTATCTGCTGGGCGGAGGTGGTGTAGACGATCAGCTTCGCTTGACCAGCCCCCAGGCAATGGCAGCCGCTTTTGACTTTCTTTATACAGCTCGGGCGAAGGGGCTGATTCCAGATTCGATATTGACCCTCTCCAGTGCCCAGGCCGTATGGACCTTTTTTGTGAATGGGGATGCGGAGATAGCGATCGTTCCTGCCAGCCTCTTCTACAACCAACAGGGAGAAGCGGATGAAATCGGTTTCTCCCCACTGCCCAGCCTGGATGGTCAGCCTCGTTCCGTCGTAACTACGTGGAGCTTTGTCGTCGTCACCCAGATACCAGAACGTAGAGAGCGGGCCTTGGCCCTGTTGCAACAGCTATTCGAACCCCAATTTCACGGCGAATGGAGTTGGTCGGCTCGCCAGTTACCCACCCAGCCCGACGCCCTGGCCTATTGGGATACCAGTGATCCTTATACGCTCTTTTTGCAGGAGATGCTCACCAATAGCGTTCCCGCCCCCAATCCCCGGCTCCTCGGCGAGTTGACCCGTGCCTTGCAGCAGGCCCAAAAGATGCTTCTGGCTGGTGAAATATCCCCACCGGATGCGCTGGATGCCCTGCCTTTTCAGCCCTGATGTGTAAATAGCCGTTGTAGGTCGGACTGCCAGTCCGACCTACGCAATTTTCGTCGTCATCGGTGTCCGTCGGTTGTGTGGCCTGTAAACAAAAAGAGGGGCAGTGCAGATGTTATCCGCACTGCCCCTCTTTTTGTAGTTCGACTTTTCGGAAAAAGTCGAACTTTTGACTTACTTGACCTCGGCGGTCGCGCCTTCGTCTTCCAGTTGCTTCTTGACGTCGGCAGCCACTTCTTTGGTCACGGCGGTAACCACCGTGGCCGGGGCGCTCTCGACCAATTCCTTGGCCTCCTTCAGGCCCAGGCTGGTCACGGCGCGCACGGCCTTAATGACGTTGATCTTCTTCTCGCCGACGCTCTTCAGAATGACGTCGAATTCGGTCTGCTCTTCGACTTCTTCCACCACCGCGGCGGCGGCAACACCAGCCACGGCCACGGATGCAGCCGCGCTGACGCCCCACGCGGCTTCCAACATCTTGACAAGCGCTGCGGCCTCGAGCAGGGTCAGGCCGTCCAGTTGTTCCTTGATTGCGTTCAAATCTGCCATGGGATTGATTCCTCCAGAATCATTCGTATCTGATTTTTCATCCAAAACTGCTCTCAACCGAAAGCAGTGGTATGTCCACACGAAAAAGCCCTATGAGCCAGAGGCTGATAACGGGTGTTATGCAGCTTCCTTGTCGGCCTGGGCCTTGAGAACCCGAGCCAGACTGGCGCCTGGCTCATTGATGGTGCGCACAAGCTGGCTGGCTGGCGCAATGATCGTTGCCAGCAATGTAGCGAGCATCTGCTCACGGGTGGGCAGATCGGCCAATGATTCGGCCTGCGCCACATTGAGAACGTCGTTTTCCAACACAGCGCCGGTGATACGCACCACATCGGCTTCCGTTTTCATCCAATCCTTCAACGCCTTGACACCGGTGCCGATGTCTTCGCCCAGGAAGGCGACGGCAGTCGAACCATCGGTGACATTGCTCAGGTCCAGGTTTCGCCCATTCTGCTTCAAGGCCAATTCCAGCAGCGTCTTTTTGGTGACGATGTAGGATGTGCCGGTCGCGCGTAACTTATCACGCAGACTGTTGATCTTGCCGACTGTTGCTCCCCGATAATCGGTGAAAACAAGAGCCGAAGATTTCTGAACGTACTCAGAATAGAGCGCTACCAGTTCCTCTTTCTTCTGACGAGAAATTGCCAAGTGACTTTCCTCCTTTCCAGAGAATTTTGTGGCCACAGGTATAGCCTGTGGCGGTCGGGCAAACAAAACGCCCCTGTGCAAAAGACACAGAGGCGTGATGGGCAACAAAGGAAAACGCTGGGCGTTTTTCATTGAGCACCGTGACGATCTGGCTTCGGCAGGCAGCGAATGGCTTCGCAATTGAGCGTCCAAAAGGGCGCACCTGCTGTCTCTAGCACTGACAGTACAGTGTAGCTATTCGATTGAACCGACAATACATCATACCCGCATTTCCGGCCCAGAGCAAATTCCGAACCGGGAAGGAGCGTACTCTTTATTCAGCCCGCAGCGCGGATGCCGCATTCACATCCAACTTGACGCCGGGTCCCATTGTGCTGGTCAGTGTGACCTTGCGCAGATAGGTGGCCTTGACAGCCGCAGGCCTGGCTGCAATCACCGCTTCCATAAAAGCCGTGAGGTTGCCCATAATCTTTTCTTCGCTAAAGCTGGCCTTGCCCAAGGGGGCGTGGATGTTGCTGGTCTTGTCAACCCGGAACTCCACACGGCCCAGGCGGGTCTCCTGAATCACACGGCCCAAATCCTCGGCCTGGACAATCGTTCCAGCCTTCGGGCTGGGCATCAAACCACGGGGGCCAAGTACGCGGCCCAAACGACCCACAACACGCATCATATCCGGCGTCGCCAATACCACATCAAAATCCAGCCAACCACCCTGGATTTTGTTGGCCAGGTCGTCGCCACCCACATAATCGGCACCGGCTTCGGTCGCATTTGCCTGCCCGTCAGGGCCAGCAAAGACGAGGATACGCACCTGTCGCCCAGTACCATTGGGCAATGTCACCACACCACGCACCTGCTGATCTGCGTGCCGGGGATCGACGGTGGTGTTCAAATGGACTTCAATCGTCTCATCAAATTTGGTATTGGCATTCTTTTTAACCAATGCAACGGCTTCGGAAGGGGAATGCAACGTCTCCCGATCCACACTTTCACGAAGAGCCGTATACCGCTTGCCATGACGTCCCATAAAATAGATCTCCTTGTGGTTCAAACGGGGTGGTGGCCCCTCCCACACTAAAAGAATGAAAAGGGTTCGATCTTTTCTAAAAGATCGAACCCACTTAGGTCACGAAGTCGTTAATCGACGACTGTCACACCCATGCTGCGGGCTGTGCCTTCGATCATAAGCATCGCGCTGTCCAAAGGAAGATCGCCCAGGTCTTTCATTTTGATCTCGGCGATTTCCCGAACCTGTTGGCGGGTAATCTTGCCAACTTTGGTCTTGTTCGGCTCTGCGCTGCCTTTGGTAACCCCGGCAGCTTTCTTGATCAGATCACCGGCAGGGGAGGTCTTGGTCACAAAATTGAACGACCCGTCCTGAAAAATGGTGATGTCGACAGGAATAACCTGGCCGATCTGGGCCTGGGTTCGTGCGTTGTACTCTTTGCAAAAGCCCATGATGTTGACGCCATGGGGGCCAAGGGCGGTACCAACAGGCGGTGCAGGATTGGCTTTGCCAGCCGGAAGCTGCAACTTAACAATTGCCTTGATTTTCTTTGCCATGATCTATGCTCCTTAAACTTCCCGTTCCAACTGAAGGAAATCCACCTCGACCGGTGTCTCCCGGTTAAAAAAGCTCACCATTACCCGGGCTTTGCCTTTGTCGGGATCAATGGTCTCTACTACACCGGTGAACTCGGCGAATGGCCCTTCGGTAATCCGCACACGTTCGCCCACCTCAAAGCTGACCTTTATCCGGGGTTCGTCCGATTCGATCCGGATCATAATCCGTTCGACTTCAGCGGCGCTGAGGGGGCTTGGCTTGTTCCCCATGCCCACAAAACTGGTCACGCCCGGAGTATTGCGCACCACATACCAGCTATCTTCGTCCATAATCATTTCGATCAGGATATAGCCCGGAAAGACACGCCGCTCGACTTCCCGGCGCACACCATCTTTGATCTCGATTTCGGTTTCTGTGGGCACAACAACCTGTAGAATCCGGTCGGTCATACCCATCGACTCGGCCCGATGCTCCAGATTTTTCTTGACTTTGTTCTCCATCCCCGAATAACTATGAATCACAAACCATTCAGATTTTGGACCGCTATCTTCTTCCGAAGAAGCACCATCCAATTCGCTCTCCAGGTCCAGATCATCGAACTCAGCTCGCTCGCCCATCATTACCTCCTGCGCATACTCTCTCAGACCCAGCTACCCCGCCGCCAAAAGCGACTACTTCTGTTGCTCAGGCGATTCATTAGAATATCTGGAGAAAGAGCGTGACCAGATAGCTAAAAAGCGAGTCGAATGAGAACAAGAACAGGGAAGCCACGACGGTTACGATTAGCACCACAACGGTGAGTCGTGTGCCCTCTTCTCGGGTCGGCCAGGTTACTTTGGACAGCTCGGCACGGGTATCGCGCACGTAACGAACGATTGGGTTTTCACTGTTTGGAACGGAAGGCGATCGAGTCATCTATACTCTCTCTTTTCATCGGTTGCCGGTATGACGGCCATGCACTGTTTTTGACACAAGTTCCTGGCGGAAAATGACCACCGACACCCGCCGGTGGTCATTTTCTTTTGGCAGGCGAGACAGGAATCGAACCTGCAACCTGCGGTTTTGGAGACCGCCACTCTGCCAATTGAGCTACTCGCCTATATAAACCTTCTCGGAAGTCCAGAAAGTTCCGAGAAGGTCATTTCAACTATTTCGTGATCTCGGTGATGACACCGGCAGCCACCGTGCGGCCACCCTCGCGAATGGCGAAACGGCCACCATTCTCCAAAGCCACTGGCGAAATCAACTCCACACTCATCTGCACATTGTCACCAGGCATCACCAT
>CAMDQF010000271.1 GCA_945905745.1 Litorilinea aerophila | reverse complement strand
TCGGTATCGACACAGATCCAGTCCAGACCGCAGGCCACGGCAATTTCTGTAATCGTCGGGCTTTCGACCGTCACCCAGAGGCCATAGGTGGTCTGACCGTCACGCAACTGTTGACGCAAGCGATTGCGCAGCATCTTGATCCTTTCTGGGATTAACCTTTGAGTCCAATACAAAAAGCCATTTGAGCCACTGATTTACTCCAGAGGTCGCGCCAACGGCTCCCACCCCAACAAACGTTTGGCTTTGCCCATATTCATGATCTTGTTCTCGTAATCACCGCTGGTGAGGAAGGCTTGAAAGCCGTTGCGGTATTCCATGGCCCCCAACATCAGCCGCGCCACATCTTCGGCGTCGGTGGGGATGGATGGCGTGTCCAGGCGCGCCTGTTCCAGCCACTTTTCGCGCGTAACCGGGTGACACATACGCAGGGAGTTGACGCTGATCCCATAGCGATTCCAGGCGTTGCGGCAGACCTCCTCGCCCAGCCGTTTGGTAAAGCCATAGGTGCCACGCGCATCGGGCGTCATCTCCTCGTCAAAGAAGTAGCGCACGTCCAGAGCTCCATCATAGACAGACATAGTGCTGCAATGGACGGCGTGGGTGATGCCCAACTCATGCGCCGCCTTGAAGGCCAGATAGACGCCCTTGACATTGACATCAAAGGAAGAATGCTCCATTGCCAGCGGGTCGCCGCGCTGGAGGTTCATCGCCATGTAGAAGAGCAGATCCATGCCTTCCAGTGCCCGCTTGAGATTCTCAAAATCGCCCACATCGCCCGGCCAGTAGTCTAAAGTGGCATCCGCCGGTGGTTTGACATCGTAAATGCGCAGGGTGTGTTGCTGTTTGAGAAAGGGTGTGACCAGCGTGCCCACATGCCCGGACGCGCCAACAATCAAAACGTTCATCATATCTCCTTTAATAATCGTGACGGGCAAAAAGTGACATTTTTTCACCTTGTCACCCGGTCAGCTTGTCAGCTTGTCAAGTATATAAACCGGCCGCTTTAAGCCAGCAGCGTAACGATCCGTTCTTCTACAATCTTACACTCTTCATCGCTCAGGGTCATCGGGTTGAGGTGAAAGCTGGTTCGCCCGACTGCGCCACCGGTCTCAATCGACGGTGTGCCGGCACGCAACGCCAACAGTGTCCCATCATGGCTCAGGCGCGCACCGGCGCCGATGATCACTTCGCAGCGGGGCAGGGGTTGACCGGCTTCGTTGGGGAAAGAGCGTTGCGCGCTCACGCCGGGCAATTGGTTGAAGGCCGCGCACCAGTCGGCGACGGCGCGCTCATCCCGTTCCCGGCGTGCCGCATGATCGAGCGCCAGGTAGCGTTTAACCGCCGCATAGAGACCCGCCATCTCCTCCTTGCCTACCTTCATGGGTCGCCCAATCCCAGCGTTGGGATTGCCCAGCGGACGGATCGCTTCGATCAACCAGCGTTTGCCCACGACCAGCCCACTCGCTTGCGGACCGCGCAGATCTTTGCCGCCGCTAAAGATGGCAGCGGTTGCGCCAAGTTGCGTAAAGTTCCAAAAATTTTCCACTGGCGGCAACTGCGCCGCAGCGTCGATCAGTACCGGCACACCGCGCGCCTGGCAGATTTCGATCACCTCTGGCAGCGGCAGATCGCCACGCCCACAGAAGGTGCCTTGAAACCAGATAAACGCCGCGGTCTTGTCGTTGATCGCTCCCTCCAACTCGGCGGCGGTGACCTGCTCGCCATCGCCAAGCAGCACCATTTTGGCGCCGGTTTGACGAACGGCAAAGGCATAGCCGATGTTGTGGGATTTGAAGAGTAGCACCTCATTGCGCAGCCCGTCGGTCTGGGGGAGCATGGCCCTTGCCGTAGGGTTATCGTGGGTCATGCAGGCCGCAATCGCCAGCACAATGCCCGCTGCCGCACCGGTGGCGATGTAGGCCGCCTCGTTGTGCGTCATGGCGGCAATCTTTTCGCCCAGTTTGCGCTGCAACTCGGGGATGTTGACAAAATTTTGCGCCGCGTCGTGCATGGCTGCCAAAACTTCGGGCGGCATCCGGCTGCCACCGAGGAATGTCACCGTGGCGCAGGCGTTGATTACGCGTGGAAGTTCTAGTTCGTCGTAGAGGCTCATTGATTCTCCTTAAGACCTGACAAGGTGACAGGGTGACTGGCTTGTCACCCTGTCATCCCTTTACCGTCCCCAATAGGCCGCCGGCGCTTCTGTCCAATGGGGCATACTTAACCCACCCACATCGTAGACAACTGCCCCGTTGCGGATCGTCATCGCGCATTCCAGCTTTTTGTCGCTGGTGATCTTGGCGCGCCCACAATCGACAAAGCCAAAGCTGCCGCTGTGCAATTGAAAGACCGCCACATCGGCGCAACTGCCCACACTCAAATGCCCCAACTCCGGGTGGCCGATCTCGTTGGCGGGGTTGATGGTCGAGAGCTTGATCACATCGTAGAGGGTCATGCCCATGGCCAGCACTTTGCTCATGGTGGTCTGCATATCGGCCACTACGCCGTTCATGCTGTGGCGGTGCAAATCGGTGCTGATCGAGTCGGGCGTAAAGCCTTGTTCGATGGCGCGGGCGCCGTTGCGAAACCAGAAGCTGCCCGCGCCATGACCGAGATCAAAGATCACCCCCCGTTGGCGCGCCTCCCACATGTAGGGGTGGACTTTGCCATTCGCATCCAACACGGGGATGTGGGCGGCGTAGACGTGGGTGTGAATGTCACCGGGACGTGCCTTTTGCAGGATCAGTTCTTCGTAGCTGCGTTCGGGCGGGCGCGGGTGGAAGTCGTACATCACATGTTTGCCGCAGAGTGCCGCCGCCTTGATCGACTGGTCAACCGCCGCCCAGGGGATGTGCAGCTCGTCCCAGGGTTGATTGCCCCAATAGTGGGCCGTCTTGATACCCACACAGATTTCCGGGAAGGCCTCGACCACCGAGGCGGCATATTCGGCGTCGAAGTTGCGCGGGTCTTGCTCAAAGTCGCCCAACATGCCCTGGTTGACGATGTTGACATAGGCCAGGATGCGCGTCTTGGCGCGGTCGATCACCGTCTGTTTGAAGTGGCGCAGGTGACGCGGCCCAGCCGTGCCGGTGTCGACCATCGTGGTCACACCGCTGCGGAAGGAATGGGCATCGGCATCGACGCTCAAGCCTTCGGGTTCGCCTTCGGGGGCGCGTGTGTGATAGACGTGGACGTGGATGTCGAGAATGCCGGGGGTGACAATGTGGCCGCCGACATCAACGACTTTGGTCGCCAAGGCAGGGTTGATGTCGTGGGCCACCGCGGCGATCTGGTTGCCCTGGATCGCCACATCGCGCACCCCGTCAATGCGGTTGTGGGGGTCGATGAGATGCCCGCCTTTGAGCAAGAGGTCGTAGTGTTTGGTTTGCGGAGCTGCGTCATTCATAGGAAAATATCGGTCCTTCACTCTGTGCGCGTGCTTGTAATTGATCCCAATCGTTCGAGCCATCATTCTCCACATATTCCAGCCGTGCGCCATGCTCGTGGATGGGCATGTTGCCGTTGTGGGCGTCGGTCCAGCATTGCATGATGTTGCCATAGTAGCGGGTGCGTCCGTTGGGCCAGCGCACGGCCAGCAACAAGCGCAGGGGTGGATGTTCGTAGGGCGGCTCCATCTTGAAACGCATGAGCGCGGCTTCGTCGATCTCAATGCCCAACCCCGGCGCATCCGGCGTTTTGGCATAGCCGCCCTTGATGGTGATGGGCGTTGCCAGCAGGTCGTCGCTGTAGATGTTCATGCAGTTGACCGCGGGCCACTGGGCATGGCTGAGGACTGCCCCCAATTGCAGCGAAAGCGCGGTGGTGATGCCCGTGCCGACGATCTGCAGGAAGAAGGGTTTGTCAAAACCTGCCGAGAGATAGCC
This sequence comes from Litorilinea aerophila, assembly GCA_945905745.1. Lineage (GTDB taxonomy): Bacteria > Chloroflexota > Anaerolineae > Caldilineales > Caldilineaceae > JACQGT01. The sequence continues at coordinate 5,064 of CAMDQF010000271.1, read as the reverse complement.
CTCCTGCAAGACGCGCTTGATCCCGCCGCCGATCACAAAGCCGTCACACACTTCGTCCCGAATGACCGTGGGAAAGGGCGGGTTACCAAAGTGGTGAGCAATCGGGTGGCTGATCTTGCCGCGCAGTTGGCGGTTGCCCTCCACATCGTGCTGGAATATGGGCGATTCGTAGATGCATATCTTTGGCATCTGGTCCAGCCGCTGCAAAACAGGGATGGCGTTGCTGGCGTTCGCCAACATCTGGTTCCAGTCCATATCCAGTTGATAATGGTCGGGGGTGACGTTGGCAATCGCCTCGACCTGAGCGTAGATATCCCACCAGGGGCGGGCTTTGATCTTATGGGAGGTGTAGCCCTGGCTCACCGCTTCCTGCGCCTCGGCGGCAAAATCTTCCGGAGACATATCCACATTCCACCAGGAGATGGGACACCATTCACGCACCCGCGGCAAGTGAAAAAGCTTATAGACCGGCACGCCGTTGGCTTTGCCCACCAGGTCATAGATCGCCATCTGCAACCCCGCGCCCAGGGAATCGTCGCCCAGGAATTCTGCCGGGTTGCGCCCCTTGACCCGGGCGATTGCCTCATCGCTCACCCGCCCCCAGGTGTAATGGGGCATAGTTTCACCCCAACCCACCAGGTCGGGCACGTCTGTCGTGATGCGAATCACCTCGCTGATGTCCCACTGGTACTGCTCCCGCGCACACCAGACCTGGCTACGGGGCGTAAAAGGCACATGGACGGTGATACGTTCCACATCTTTGATTATTAGCGCCATGGAAGTTTCCTCTGCTCGCCTGGTTTAATGTTCTGCCACAATGCGCGCCTGGAAATAGTCTTCATCCCAGACAGCGCCCCAGCCGGGGCCATCGGGTGGCGCAATGTGACCGTCTTCGATCAGCGGGCCATTGAGGATGCCCCACTGTTCGCCATCGGTGCGGTTGGCGTCGGGAACCATATGGAAATATTCGTAGAAATCGGTATTGTCAATCGAACAGCCCAGATGGGCGTGGATCAAACCCGCCAGCCCACCCTGGGCGTTCATTTCAATGAATGCGCCATACAGTTCGGCAAAGTGGGCCATCTTGAGCACTTGGGTCGTGCCGTTGCGGGCATTGGCACGCAGCCGGTCGGTGCCGCCCTGGATCAGCCATTGGCTGGAGATGCCGATGTCGTGCATGAGCATCTCGTTGGCCATGACCGGCATAGTCAGTTCGCGGCAAAGAATCTGATAGTGGCTGAGCTTCTGCTCATGGAAGGGCTCTTCCAGCCAGATAAAGCCCAGCTCTTCCATCACGCGCCCCACTTCAATCGCTTCGCGCAGATCGTAGGAGCAGACTGGGTCGTTGATCAGTCCATAGCTATCGCCAACTTCTTTGCGCACCTGGCGGAAGATTGGAATATCGGCCTGACCACCCTTGTAGCTGTGAAACTTGTAGGCGTTGATGCCCATCTGTTTGGCCAGTTCGATGTGGCGCAGATATTCGCTCACCGGGGCATCGCCGCTGGTCAGGTAGACGGGAAAACGCTGGCGCACGCGCCCCACCAGCGCATAGACAGGCAAGTTGGCCGCTTTGCCCAAAATGTCCCACAGACAGTTATCAAAATCGCCAAACCAGCCGGGAGGCTGGTAGAGCCAGCGCGTGCCCTTGTGCAACATCTGGTAGAGGTGTTCGCGGTGGCGGACATCCTCGCCCAGGACCTGCCGCCGCAGAATTTCGACCTGATGGGGCAGCATGCCGGTGGTGCAGCGCCCGCTGATGCCGGCGTCTGTTTCCACCTCGATAAAGTGCTGACGCACCGGTTGATCGGTAGGCTCGCTTGTGTGGGTGTACTGGGTGCGCGACAAGCCTGGCACTCGGGTCAATTTGAGCGCGCCGCGGCTCCGTTGCTCCGCAGCTTCTAACACATAAAGTCGGACAGCAGTGATCTTCATGGGTGGCTCCGTTCCTGTTTCAAAGCGGGGTGGGTGCAGATGGGTCGATCAAACCTGCGTTGCGCAGATCGGCCCAGAACGCGGCAGGGATGGGCGCGTGCAGGGCAGCCAGATTTTGATCGACCTCCGGCGGGGCGATCATACCGACAACCAGACTGTGGATGGCCGGATGCGCCAGGGGGAATTGCAGGGCGGCCGCCTTCAGCGCCACCCCATGCCGGGCGCAGACAGCCTCGATACGCCGGGTCTTTTCCAGGATTTCGGGCGGGGCTGGGCGGTATTGATACCAGGCGCCGGGGATGCTGCCCGTCGCCAGGATACCCGTATTGAAGACGCCGCCCAGAAAGACGCGGATATTCTTCTCCAAGCAGAGAGGCAGATATTCGTGGATCGGCTCCTGCTCCAGCAGGGTGTAGCGCCCCGCCAGCAGAAAACAGTCGAAGTCGGCGTTGCGGGCGAAGTCGGCCTCCCGCTGCCACTGGTTCATCCCTGCGCCAATCGCCCGGATCACCCCCTGGGCTTTGAGATCGGCCAGCACAGGGTAGGCTTCATCCAGGGCGGTGCGGAAGTTCTCGTCGCTGTCGGCGTCGTGGATATGGGCGATCTCGACGAAATCCAGGCCCAGGCGGGAGAGGCTGTCGTCGATACTGCGTTTCACCGCATCCCGGCGGTAGCTGCGCTCGGTGCTGCCATCCGGGTTGACCAACACGCCAATTTTGGTGCCGATTTGGAAGCGCTGGCGCGGCACACCGGCCAGGGCATGGCCCAGACGCCGCTCGCTGAGACCGGCCCCATAGCCACCGGCGGTATCGAAGAAAGTCACTCCCTGGGCCAGGCAATGCTGCACCACCAGATCGCCCGCAGCCTCTGATTCCATACCAAACACGCCGCCGTTGCCGCCCAACGGGGCGCAGCCCAGGCCAAAGTTGGGCAACGAAAAGGTCAGAGCCATATCTGTAAATCTCCGAACTCCAACCGTAAGGGAGGAGTTGCCATAAGGTGGATAGTGAAGTTGGAACGCTTATACCACAACTTCCACCGCGCTGCGCGTATACGCGTCCCAGTCCGGTTCCGGGGGGCGGCGGTCGTTGTAGGCGATGGACATAGCGCCATTTTCTACGACCAGCGTGCCGCGGCAGTCCAACTCACTTTCCGCTGGGCGGGGTTTGATGCCCATGTAGGCTTCAAAAACCGGGTCATTGCGGATGGCCAGAATCACGTGATGGTTGCCGCCATGCACCAGAGCGCCAAAGCTCTCGGCCAGGTGGGCCAATTTGATCTGCCCGGTGATGCCCACGGCCCGTTGGCGGAGGATGTCACAGGCTTGCTGGGCAATAAAGGCTGAGGCGTTGAAGGGTTGGCCCCCCAGATAGCCGATCCACTCCATGGCCAGAATCGGCAGATCGAGCCGGTCGCTGAGCCGTTTGAGACCGAGGAAGTCGTAATCTTGCAGCGGCTCTTCCATCCATTTGTAGTCGTACTTTTCCAGCGCCAGCCCCACTTGCACCGCCTCGTCGTAGTCGTAACACTCGACGGGGTCGTGCATGAGCAGGAAGTCGTCGCCGGTGGCGGCGCGCAATTCTTTGGCAAGCTGGATGTTGCCCTTGACGCCGCGATAGGAATGATCCTTGGCGCCGACAAAGCCCAATTCCTTGACGCGCAGGGCATCAGCGATGTACTCGTCAATGGTCGTGCCACCGATCAGCCCGTAAGCCGGGATGCTTTCGCGGCACGCGCCGAGCAATTTGTAGATGGGCAACCGGGCATAACGGCTAAAGAGGTCCCACAACATTGTGTCGATGGTATCGACCAGCCCGCGCCCGGTATAGAAGAAACGCTGGGCATACCAGAGTTTCTGCCAGATATGCTCGCGGTCAAAGGCGTCGATGCCGACCAACATAGGGGCGATGGTTGCCATAAACTCGCGCGCCTTCCAGGCCAGATCATCGGCGTGGAAGCCAGTGGCAAAGTCGGTGTACGCGCTCAGTTCGCCGTCGGTGACAATGCGCAAGACCGAGCGAAAAGTGGGCGAGGGCTTGTCGTCCCGGTAGTGTACAGGTGGGTTGCCCAGATGGCCGCGCAGTCCGTGGGTGTGGGTAAACATCCCCGTCCAGCTTTGTGGCGCTTGTTCCATCCCGCCACGACCGCCATCCACCTCGCGCACGACGGGTTCGCCGGGGAGAATATAGAATTGAACAGATTTGATTTGCATAGGTTTTCCTTAACCCCAGCGGGCTTCCGGTGGATCAAAGACAAAGCCGTGAAAGAGTTTGCGCTGTTGAGGAGAGAGGCGTTGGTTGTAGAATTCTTTGGAATAGCCCCAATGCTCTTGCGATGCCAGCATCCACGGATGTTCGTAGGCATAGTAGAGAATGACGCGCTGGCTGTCGTGTTTGCGGAAGATACCGGATGTATGCCAGAGCGCGTTGTGGAAGAGAATCGCCGAGCCAGCCGGGGCACAAACTTCCAGCGCACCGGGAAAGAGTTCACGGCGTTTGAGATCGTCTGGTTCGGGTTCCACCAGCGACTTGTGGCTGCCGGGCACAATCGTCAGATTGCCCTGCCCCGCTTCACGCATGTCGGTAAGATAATAGCCTAGTTTGAGCTGCAAAAGCGGGATTGGTCGCCCCAAATTGCGATAGCCGTTGTCATGACCATCCAGATGCCAGCCGGGTAGACGGTGGCTTAGCTCACTGTTCACCTCGACAATTGCATCTGAGGCGTGGTGATGGGGCTTGGGGTTGAGCAGAGCGTGTACATACTTCATCATCGGCGCCCAGTCGAGCAATTCGAGGAAGAGCGGATGGTCATCCAAAATATAAAAAATCCGCGTGCTTTGTTCACCGATAATCCGGGTCATGCCCGTATGGGGCGTTCCATCCGCCTGCCATTGGCGGCGGCGCGCCATCACTTCGCTCAACGCCTGGTGGAGGCGCGCCACATGCTCACCGTTTAGAAAACTCTCAAGCACAAGATAACCGTTGGTGTCAAAAAAGAAGCGTTCGGCCTGGGAAGGGGGAAGAGCTGACGGGTTTGGGCTTTCAGACATCCGAGGAGTCCTTCTGGGCTTGAGCAGGTGGAAAGTGGCAGGTGGCAGGTGGCAGGTTACAGGTGGAAAGTGGCAGGTGT
>CAMDQF010000270.1 GCA_945905745.1 Litorilinea aerophila | reverse complement strand
CCTGGTTTTGGACTGCCCACTCATCAGCGACGCCAATCACATTTCCGTCGATACATTGGGGTTTGTCTCCCCACTTGCCGTTCCGATCAAAGTCGATCCAAACATTGACATATGCCTTTTCCGGAGCGCCCGGCAGGATATTGACAGGGAAGTTGAACTCCTCGAATGTACAGTGCGTGAATGTTGGCAGCTTCGATTTGTCCAACGCATCATCCCGACCGTCCATATCCGCCCGGTTGAGCTTTGGATCGATATTGTTGACGCCGTCATCATCGGCTCCGCTGTCTGCCTCGAATTCCCCGCTGATGCCCTGGCCCAAATGGAAGCGCAGGGTTTCGTTTTTGTGAATGGGTCCATAGAGCGGTGAACCAGCGTCGTATACGGATGGGAATTGGGCTGAGACGGACGGATACGCATCCATTCCAGTGCTGCTGCCGTTTGTGGAATCCGGCGCATCGCCCAAATCCGGCACGGCAGTAGGTGCCGCTGTGGCTGTGGCTGTCGGTGTTTCTGTGGCCGTGGGGGTATCGGTGGCCGTCGCCGTGTCGGTGGCCGTCGCCGTGGGCGTGGCCGTCGGCTCTTCACAGGGAAGATCCGCCTGTAGAACGACGGGCTGCCAGGTGTTGGGCGCGTTGAAGGATTGGCTGGATGGCATCCCGTGATCGTCGTCCGCCTGATCAACCGAATGGTGATAGACGGCCAGGCTGAAGTGGGCCTGACAGACGCCGTTTGTGATCTCCTGGGAAACCATTTCAAGGGGAATGGAGAATTCGGCTTCGTCGATATCTTCTGTGCGGACCGAGGCTTCCCATCCGTCTATCCCAAAAACTTCATAGCCCCCTGCGCCATCCCCGCGCAGACTGCTTTTGGTGCCGTCTGCCATGGTTACTCGCAGAGAGTAGTCATCGGCCTGGGCTTCCTTTTCCTGGCCGTTGTTGCGGTCCAGATAGAGACCGACAAAGCGATCTTTGTTGCGGCCCAGCACACCCAGCATACAGACGTACAGGTATGTGTCGTCGTGTTTGGCATAGACAAGACCCTGAAACTGCCGGGCGTCGATGAAGTTGAAGGAGACACCGTCGCTGTATTCGTTCTGGAAATCGCAGAGGCCGTCCACATCGCTGGACAGCTTGGAAAGCGGAATTACCGTCGGTCCCTGGATTTGAGCTACAGGTGCAGGAGCGAGCGCAGGATGGGCAGGTTCGCCGGGTGGCGAAGCCTGGATACGGCTGGTCTGCCAGAAGGCAAGGCCGGCGAGCAGCCCAACCAAAACCGAAAAGACGAGCAGATTGCGGCGAATGGTCGCCCGATTTGTTGGCATAACTCCTCCTGAAAGTTGAAGATTGAACCGCACAGCTTGCAGTGAATATTGTGCAGGGAAATCAGATTGCCGTCACTGGCGATTTATAACACCAAAAGTGACACAATTTGTCGTCGCGGGAACGTTTCGGATTGGCAATCTTTGGGGTTTGGACAGAATGTCCGAGCAAAACTATACTCTTTCGTTCGCTATCTGTCAATCGCCGATTTCCATATGAAATCCCGCCGATCTGCGCGCTTGTCATATTTTGTGCTTAGTGGCATTGTGATTCGAGAACATTCCCTGTTCTATTGGAATCCTTCGATTCTCCCCAAAGGAAGGCGTTTATGGCACCCGGTGACCCCCCCACTATCCCCCTGCGCGTTGTTCTGGCCGGTTGCGGCGGCATTACCCGGGCCTGGCTCAACCACGCGGCCGAACGGGCCGATCTGGATTTTGTCGGCCTCGTCGATTTGCTGCCCGAGAATGCAGCCAGAGTCAAAGAGCAGTTCAGCCTCTCCAACGCCCGCATCGGCACAGACCTGGGCCAGATGCTGACAGAGACCCGCCCTGATCTGGTCTTCGATTGCACCATCCCCGCCGCCCACAAGAGTGTCGTCCTCACGGCCCTGGCCCACGGCTGTCACGTTCTGGGCGAGAAGCCCCTGGCCGAGTCTATGGCCGACGCCCGGGAGATGCTGGCCGCGGCCCAAGCCAGCGGCAAGACCTACGCTGTCATCCAGAACCGGCGCTATCTGGACAATATCGTGCGCTTTCGGGAGGTGATCCGGGCCGGACAGATCGGCCCGTTGACGACGCTCAATGCCGACTTCTACCTGGCCCCCCATTTCGGCGGCTTCCGGGATGCGATGGAGCATGTGCTGCTGATCGATATGGCGATCCACTCCTTCGACCAGGCCCGCTACATCGCCGACGCCGACCCGGTCAGCGTCTATTGCCACGAGTGGAACCCGGCTGGCTCCTGGTATGCCCACGGCGCATCGGCCCAATGCATCTTCGAGATGACGAATGGGCTTGTCTTCAACTACCGGGGGAGCTGGTGCGCCGAAGGGTTACAGACCGCCTGGGCCTGTGACTGGCGGGCCATCGGGCAACGGGGCACGGCCCGTTGGGACGGGGAAGATGAGATTCAGGTGGCCGCGGTCATCGGCAACGAGGGCTTCTTCCGCGAAACCGCCCGGCTCGATCCACCGGCTACGCCAGCCCTGGAATTCACCAGCCATGCCGGGGTGATCAACGAATTTGTCGAATCGCTGAAAAGGGGTACACTCCCCCAGACTGTCTGCACGGATAATATTAAAAGCCTGGCAATGGTTCACGCGGCTATCAAAAGCGCAGAGAGCGGGCGCAAAGTGGCGGTGGAATTTTGAATTGCGAATTGCGGGTTGCGAATTGCGGACGACGCTTCCCAGTCCCCAGTCCCCAATCCCCAATCCCCAGTCCCTAATTTCTACAACAGAAAGTGATTCACAATGACCGAAGAAACGAAGAGCCTTGACCGGGTGCTGGTCATCGCCGCCCACCCGGACGACCCGGAATTTGGCTGCGGCGGCACGATCGCCAAATGGGTTGCGGCGGGCAAGCAGGTGCGCTACCTGCTCCTGACCAGCGGCGACAAAGGCAGCAAAGATCGCAATCTGCGCCCGGAACAACTAGCCGCCAAGCGGGAGGCCGAGCAGCGGGCCGCGGCGGCTGAACTGGGCGTGCAGGAGGTCATCTTCCTGCGCCACCCAGACGGTCTGCTGGAAAACAGCCTGGGGCTGCGGCGGGAACTGGCGGGTTATATCCGCAAACTAAAACCCCACATCGTCGCCGCCATCGACCCCTGGCGCCACTACCAATTGCACCCGGACCATCGGGCCGCGGGCATCGCCGCCATCGACGCGGTCTGGTCGGCGCGCGAGTGGAACATCTTCCCGGAGCAGTTGAACGGCGACGAAGACCCCTGGCGGGTCTCGGAGGTCTATTTCTTCTGGACCGATAACGCCGACCACTACGAAGATGTGACCGATTTCGTGGATGCCCGTATTGCCTCCCTGGCCCATCACGTCAGCCAGGTGGGGGAGGACCGGGAGAAGCTGGCCCAGCGCATCCGCGAGCGCACGGCCAAAACCGGCGAAGAAAGCGGGATGGCCCACGCCGAGAGTTTTAAGCTGATCAAATTTTAGCAATCACGAAGACACGAAGAGACTCCGTGGTTCAAAACCCCACCCGAAAGGAAGTCTGCAATGTCGAAAATCGTCCGCTGGGGATTGATCTCCACCGCCAACATCAACAACGCACTGATCGGCCCTATCAGAGCTGCGGGACGCAGCCAACTGGTCGGCGTCGCCAGCCGCGATCAGGCCAAAGCCGAAGCCTACGCGGCGCAGAAGGGCATTCCCAATGCCTATGGCAGCTACGAGGCCATGCTGGCTGACCCTAACATCGACGCCGTGTACATCTCCCTGCCCAATTCCCTGCACTGTGAATGGGCCGTGGCCGCCGCCGAAGCAGGCAAGCACGTCCTCTGCGAAAAGCCCCTGGTCGTCTCCATGGCAGAGTTCGACCGGGTGGAGGCCGCCGCGCTCGCCAACGGCGTGACCGTCTTTGAAGCCTTTATGTACTTGCATCACCCCCAAACCCTGACTGCCCAGAAGCTGATCGCCGACGGTCGCCTGGGCCAGGTTCAACTGGTGCAGGCCTGGTTCAACTTCTACCTTTCGCCGGAGCGGGCCACGAATATCCGTCTGCGCCCCGATGTGACCGGCGGCTGTCTGTGGGATGTGGGCGTCTATCCCAACAGCCTGGCCGTGACAATGGCCCACCCGGCCCGGCCCCGCACGATCTTCTCCAGCCAGATTGTCGGCGAGACCGGCGTGGATGTGGCGATTCGGGGTCAGTTTGTCTTCGAGGGGGGCGCGGTAGGCCAGGTGTCGTCCAGTTTTCGCACCCCCTTCCGGGAGGGGGCTTATGTGGTGGGCGACGAAGCTATTCTGCACATCCCCGAGCCATGGAAGCCGGGCATGAAGGGTGTGGACAGCGTAATGACTATCACCAACCGGGACGGCTCTACGGAGCAGATCGTCACCCCCGCAATGGACCCCTATCTGTGCGAAGTGGAGGCGATGGAAGCCTGTGTGTTGGACGGGGCTGACCCGGTTCTCCCCCTCAGCCGCAGCCGCCTCTTCCTCCAATGTGTCCTGGCCCAATACGAGTCTGCGGCAACAGGGCAGGCGGTCAACCTGTAGGGATCTGTTTGAGAAGTGCCGCGGGAACCGCAAAAGCGAAAGGAGTAGGGTGCTATGACCAGCCTGCGCGGAATTTTCTGGCGTGAACTCTTTCGCTATCAGATTGCCCACGCAACCCCCAGCGGCTCCGTTGCCGAGATCCGCCATAATTTGGACCGGACGGGGCAGCGGGTGAAGCCGCCCCGCTCGGTCCAGATTGAACGCACCTGGGTGGAAGGCTTGCAGGCGGACTGGCTGACGCCCACAACCACACCGAGCGACGCAAGCGCAGACGCCCGGTTGCTCTATTTGCACGGCGGCGGCTATATCTGCGGCTCCTTCGCCTCCCACCGGGGACTGGTAGGCAATCTGACCCAGGCCTGCGGGCTGCGGACACTGATGCCCGAGTACCGGCTGGCTCCGGAGTATCCCTTCCCGGCCGCGCTGGAAGACAGCCTGCGGGTCTACCGGCATTTGTTGGCCGATGGGATTGCCCCTCATCGCCTGGTTTTGGGTGGGGAATCCGCCGGGGGCGGGCTGGTGATTGCCACACTTCTGGCCTTGCGCGAGGAAGGGGTGCCCCTCCCCGCTGCTGCCTTTGCTCTCTCCCCCTGGACAGACCTGGCCGCCACCGGCGAGAGTTTGCATACCCGTGCCCGACACGACCCCTGGTTCAAACCAGAAGGCGTGCCGGTTGTGGCGGCCCATTACCTGGGCGACAATTCCCCCACCAATCCCTTCATCTCCCCCCTCTACGGCGACCCGGCCGGTCTGCCCCCTCTTCTCATCCACGTGGGCAACTACGAAATTCTGCTGGACGATTCCACCCGCCTGGCTGCCAAAGCCAGGTCCGCTGGCGTGGATGTCACCCTGCGGGTCTGGGACGGGATGTGGCACGTATTTCAGACTCTGGCGGCTCGGGTGCCCGAAGCGCGGCAGTCCGTGGATGAAGTGGGGGCGTGGGTGCAGTCCCGGCTGGCGGTGAGGGAGAAGGGGTGACAAGGTGAAAGGGTGAAGGGGTGAAGGGGGCGTATGGCGGCGGCTGTCTCGTTCCCATCGCTCCGCGTAGGAACGCATGTAGTTCATTGTCTCCAGAATGTGTATACCATTTATTTTAAGGAGCAGTTTATGTCAAATCGAAGCTACGGATCGACTCTGCTGACGCGAATTGCCGACCGCTTGCACCGGTGCAACCAGGCACACTATACACCCAGCCAGACCAGATGGCCACGCTTTTTCTCTCTGGCCACCCTGCTGCTGACTATCCAGGCTTGCGCGCCTGGCGGCGGCGGCGCTCAGCCAACGTGGCGCTACGAGGTAGCAGATGTCTGGGGGGACTCTGGCGCGTACATTCACGTGGATGGGCAGCGAGTCTATCTGGCACCCAAACTACCGCCTGTGCAGGACAAGTCAACCCTGATCACAAAGTCGCCAGAGACACATATTCTGACCGCCCTTGATTTGACGACGGGCCAGCGTATCTGGGAGCAGCGGGTTGAGATCAAATTCGGGACGGATTGGCTGACAACTGCCGATCGGGTGATCTTCATCGCACCGAACGCATCCGAGGGCACTGTCTCTGCCCAGAGTATCATTGCCCTGGACGGCGCTACAGGGCAGCCCGCCTGGCGTTTTGATCAGATGCAGGTTGACGACTCTCTATTGCAGCAGGGTAGTTGCATCTTCCTATTCGACACCGCGGGCCGTCTCGGCTGTCTGGACGCTGCCAGCGGACAGGTGATGGGTGTCTATCCGGGTGTGCCTCTTGAAGAATTGGGGGACATAGGGGGGAAAGGTATCCGGGAGCACATTACGGCAGATGGCTTTTACCAGCTTTCACCCGCGGGCGTTCTGCGCGTGTACAAAATACCGGATGCCACATTGGCCTACAGCACAACCCTGGAATTTGCGGGCAGAGCCGCGGGTTTGAGCGTAGAAGCAGATCACGCCTTTCTTGTCACCACACCAGATGACTCGGAGTACACCCGCCAGGTCTTCGATCTGCCATCTGGCAGCAAACGATGGGAAGCCGCGGACACGAGCCGATTCCTCAGAACAGCCGAGTTTGCGGGGCGGCGCTATGTCTTGTTTGAACAATCTGAGAGCACAGGTTTTGTGGTCTTCGATCTGGCTACTGGTGAGAAGCTCTATGAAGTTGACGCATCTACCGAAGCCTACTGGGTCAGCCCAGGTGGTCGCCTGATCGTTTATCCTGAATCCGGAAAATTGGCCGCCTATGATCTCGCCACTGGCGCCCAGCTATGGCGTGTCGATTCGGACACGGACGGCCCTTCCATCATTGACGGACAGGGTGACTCTGTCTATCTTACCGGCTACCGTCAGTCAACTTGGAGCGTCACTCCTTTTTATGATCGCTTTGAGGTCTTTCGTGTAGAGGACGGAGCGCTGCGCTGGCGGCTGAACCGGGGCGTTGAAGCGCTGATCCCCCCCGGATCGTCGGATGTACTCCTGGGGGACTCTGGTCTGCTGGAGCTATATCCCCTGGCGCCATAGCTATGACTGCAGTCGAGGTTGGCGATTGCCGAGGGGATGACAGGAAGAAGGGATGTCGGGGCTATTGATCTGGGAGAGTCTGTTCCCCTCCGTTTTTGACCGCTCCTATACCTTTTTGCTGCATTGACAGTTTCGCCAGTACGTGCAAAACTAATAGACCATACGATTTATCCAACCGAATGTTCAATCATTGAAAGGGGATCGCTGTGAATGGTTATGAAGTGATGGCTCAAGCCTTAAAGGCGGAAGGGGTCGAATTTGTGGTTGCCTTCCCTGCCCAACGGCTGATCGATGTGGCTGCCAGGGCTGGTATTCGGCCCATTATCTGCCGCCAGGAGCGGGCCGGGGTGAATATGGCTGACGGTTTCAGCCGGGTGAGCAACGGGCGCAAGATCGGTGTCTTTACCATGCAGCAGGGGCCAGGCGCAGAGAACGCCTTTGGTGGCGTGGCCCAAGCCTATGCAGATTCGGTGCCGATCCTCGTGCTGCCCAGCGGCGAACCCCACGCCCGCCGGGGCATCCACCCCACCTTTGACGCCGTGCCCAATTATCAGGGGGTTACCAAGTGGGGCGCGGTCATCCACCGCCCCGACGACATCACCGCGATGGTGCGCCGTGCCTATACCCAACTCAAGCATGGCCGCCTGGGACCGGTGATGCTGGAGATGCCTACGGATGTGATGGGCCTAGAGGTGCCCGATGGAGCAACGAAGCATACCCCCGTGCCCCGCTTCACCTCGGCGGCCTCTGCCGAAGATGTGCGCGATCTGGTCACAGCCCTCCTGAAGGCCAAAGACCCCATCATCTGTGCCGGTGCCGGCATCTTCTATGCCGAGGCATTCGCCGAGTTGATCGAGTTTGCCGAGTTGACGAAGATTCCGGTGATGACCTCCCACGCAGGCAAAAGCTGCTTCCCGGAGACCCATCCGCTGGCCCTGGGCGTGGGTGGCATCTCGCGCACGCTGATGGTGCATCGTTTCCTCCATTCCACCGATTTTGTCCTGGGCATCGGCACCAGCTTTACCCGCAACACCTTCACCGCGGCCATGCCCAACAATGTGCTCCTGGCCCAGGTGACCAACTGCGCCGAGGACATCAACAAGGATTATGACGTGGCCTACGGCGCGATCGGCGATGCCAAATTGGTATTGCGCCAGCTCATCGAAGAGGTCAAACGGCAGGTCGGGGCCCAAGGGCGGGGCGATGTCGCCGGTGTGGTCGATCGCATCGCGCAGCAGCGGGAAGAGTGGATGGGCCAATGGGAGCCGCACCTCACTTCCAACGAAGTGCCCATCAGCCCCTATCGGGTCCTGCGGGAGTTGCAGCTTGCGGTGGATGTGGACAATACGATCATCACCCACGATTCCGGCTACCCCCGGGAACAGTTCCTGCCTTTCTGGCAGCCCACCAAGCCCCACGGCTACCTGGGCTGGGGCAAGTCAACCCAACTGGGCTATGGCCTGGGCCTGGCTCTGGGCGCAAAGCTGGCCGCGCCGGAACGACTGGTGATCAATGTGATGGGGGATGCCGCCTTTGGCATGGCCGGTCTTGATCTGGAAACGGCCAGCCGGGCCGGGATCGCCATCCTGACGATTGTACTCAACAATGGCGTGATGACCCACTATCACGATCATATGCCCTTTGCCACAGAGAAATGGAAGCTGAATCAACTGGGCGGCAATTATGCTGCCGTGGCCGAGGGGCTGGGTGTCTTTGCCCAAAGGGTCAATGCGCCGGGTCAACTGGCTGGGGCGATTCGCAAGGCGATTGCCATGAATCAGGAGGGCAAGCCCGCCCTGATCGAAGTGATGACCAAAGAGGAAGAGACGGTCTCGCGCTTTACCCAAGGATACTAAAACAGCTTTACGGAACTGACGAATCTGTTTCTGGCGTGGTGGGGGGGGGG
>CAMDQF010000269.1 GCA_945905745.1 Litorilinea aerophila | reverse complement strand
ATCTGTGCCAAAGAGAATTTCCTGCAGGGTCACGAGGGCTTGCTCTTCTTCCCTCTTTTCTGCCCCTGCCAGCATCCCGTCAACGGCTCCGTCGACCAGCCGCCCCATCGCAGCGCGGTCTCTATTTTGATCGGTTCCACCTATCAGATTGTGTCTGTTCATTCGTGTCAACCGGGTCTATACTCGAACGCCGAGAGCATTACTCGGCTGTCTGCAACAGGTTGCCCAGAACAGAGGAGAGGATGCCCGTGCCTTTGATTTGATTGCCCATTTCGATCAGCAAATTGCCGAGCTGTTCTTTGTCCACCTTTTCTGCGCTCAAGCGATCGACTGCTGAACGCATCTCCGCCCGTAGATCGTCTCCTGACGTCTGAAAGTCCTGCCGGGCTTCCTGCAACTTCTTGTTCTGTGCGCTGTCCTGGGCGGCCAACTGTTCATTGCTTTTGTCCAGGGCTTTTTGCAACCGTTCCAAATCCCGCTGCAATTTGGCAAAACGGGCTTCGTGATCACGGATGACCCCACCAAACAGGATTTCGCGTACTCGTTCCATATCTTGGGGGTTGGTTGCTAGGTTCTGACTTGCTTGCGTGCTCATTTTTTTGATCCCTTTCGATCCACTATAGTTATGGAAGATTACAACAATTATTACGTCTGGGCTTTGACCAAGAAACGATAGCCAATCCCCCGTTCCGTGCCCACATATTTCACAGCGGATAGTTTCGACTCAATTTTCTGGCGCAAACGGTGAATATGCACCCGCAACGTGTCCTCGAAAATCTCGTCCAGAGGCCAGATACGGCGCAGCAGAAAATCATTCGTCACTGTACGCCCGGCATTGCGCATCAGGATAAAGAGGATTTTTGTCTCAATCGGGGTCAGTGCTACGGTCACCCCATTCAAAATCACCTGTTGGTGTACAAAATCAACCGACAGGTGTTGATCGACCTGAATCACCGGGTCGAGGGTATAGGCAAAGTCCCCCATACGGCGCAACACCCTGCCCACCCGGGCCATCAACTCCCCGGGGCTGAAGGGTTTGGTCACATAATCTTCGGCGAAATGCTCGATGCCCTGAATGACCACATCCTCCTGATCCACCGCGGTCAACAGAATCACCGGCAAATCGGCGAACTGTTGGACTATCCGGCAAAACTCGAAACCGTCGATCCCCGGCATATTGAGGTCAACGATTGCCAAATGGGGCAGCCCCTCCTGGGCAACCCGATCCAGCGCGTCACCCCCGGATCTGGCCGTCATCACCCGGTAACCGCTCATCTCCAGTTTGCTGCTCACCAGCCGCACGATGGCCGGATCGTCGTCCACTACCAGTACCCGGGGAAGTTCGCTTGCGTTCTTGTCGGGCATATTCGGATCCACTGGCACGCTCCTATTGGCAAGATGATAGGTAGGTATTTCTGTCAATTGATGCTTGACGAGACACTATACGCGCAACTGTTCATTGAGCCAGTTGCTGACGAGGCTTGCTTCCATCTCCACCTGCTCGCCACTGCGCAAATCTTTTACAGCTACAATCCCCTGGGCGATTTCGTTTGACCCCAGCAGCAGGGCAAAAGGAATCTTGCGTTCATCGGCATATTTGAACTGCCGCCCATAGCGGTCCAGGTCTGGGTAGAGATCCACCCGCAGCCCCGCAGCCCGCAACCGATGGGCCAACAGCAGAGAAGCGCCCTGGGTACTCTCGTCGAATTGGGTCACCAGCACTTGGGGTTGCCCGGCCAGATGTTCGGGAAACATCCCCCGCTCCTCCAGAATCAGCAGAATCCGGTCCAGGCCCAGGGCAAAGCCACAGGCCGGCACAGTCTGGTTGCTGAACATCCCCACCAGATCGTCGTAGCGTCCGCCACCACCGCCAGAGCCGCTCAGTCCAGGAAATTCGATCTCGAAGATTGCACCGGTGTAATAGCTCAGGCCACGCGCCAGAAAGGGATCCAAACGCAGGTGTTCCGCCGCGGGTCCATACCCACTCAGGGCCAGCACATCCTTCAAACCGGCCACGCCCCGGCTGCCCTGCTCCGAACCTTCCAGCAGGTCGCCCAGCCAGACCATACGTTCGCCTTCGTCGCTGGGCACAGCCGCAATGAAGCCCATCAGCGCCGCGGTGGATTCAGCGCTCACGCCCCGATCCAGCAGTTCCGCCTGCACCCCATCCGGGCCGATTTTGTCGAGTTTGTCCACAGCCACCAGGGCCCCACCCTCCAACTCCTCCCGAATCCCGGCCACTTCCATCAGCCCGCGCAGAATGCCCCGGTGGTTCAGCCGCAGAGCAAAACCGCTCTCCCCCTTGCCCACAAAGCCCAGAGTCTGCAAAACCTGCGCGCCGGCGGCCAGCACCTCGGCCTCCACCGCCGGGCTAGCAGAGCCTACAATGTCCACATCGCACTGGTAAAACTCCCGGTAGCGCCCTTTGGCCGGGCGGTCGGCCCGGTAGACTGGGGCAATCTGGTAGCGTTTGAAATAGCGGGGCAGTTCGTTGCGATATTCGGCCACAATGCGGGCCAGGGGCACCGTCAGGTCATAGCGCAGCCCCGCGTCGGCGATGCTCTCTTCCGTGGGGTTTTCTTCCAGGGCGCGCTGCAATTTGTCGCCCCGCTTGGCAACCCGGAAGATAAGCTGGTCGCCCTCATCGCCGTATTTGCCCAGCAGCGTATCCAGCCGCTCCATCGCCGGGGTTTCCAGGGGCTCAAAGCCATAGCTCTGGTAGACCCGCTCGATGATATCGATCACATATTTACGACGCAGCATATCGGCAGGCAAGAAGTCCCGCGCGCCGCTGATGGGTTTTGTGTTGAAACGGGCCATTCACTTGCTCCAGAGAAGTTGGGGACTGTATTTATGATCTACCAGATTGTACCACTTTTGTAAAGAGTATGGAAAGAGGGGGATGGGAGGAACTTCTCGCGCCCACGCTCCGGCGTGGACGCGCCGAGCGGACACTCTGCGTCCCCGACTCTATCAGCCCGACTACGCACCCGGCGCGGAGCGCCACCGGGACGTTCCCACGCCGGAGCGATGGGAACGAGATTTTCGCTTACTCTGGTCGTAGCCCGGAGGCGATGACTTGCCGATAGGCGGTGATGCGTTCCTGGCGCATTTTTCGCCGATGGCCAAGTAGTGCTTTTGCGCCTTCCAGCATCAGCTGTATCCAAAACTCCAGCAGCAGATAGCGGCGTAGAAACTCTGCCCAGAAGGGGCCAAGATATTTGCCCGCATAGCGCACTTTGCTACGGTTGAAGCGGATCTGCCGCTGGGTACTCGCCTGCTCACTGCTGCGCCCCTCGTAATGAATCACCATCGCGCCCGGCTCGTAGACCACCCGCCAGCCCGCGCTTTTGATGCGCTTGCACAGGTCGGTCTCTTCGCTGTACATAAAGAAGCCGGGATCAAAGCCGCCGACGGCTGCCAGCGCTTCTGCCCGCACAAGCAGAGCCGCGCCCACCAGCCAATCCACATCCTGACGCACGGTCGGCGACCAGTCGTCCACGTAGTAACGCCGCGCCCAAGGGTTGCCCGGCCAGAGCCGTCCCAGCCAGGTGCTCTCAAAAAAGCCAGTTAGCCGGGACGGGAAACGCCGACGGGTGCTTTGCAGGCTGCCGTCGCCATAGCGCAGTTGTGGCCCAATCACCCCAATCGCAGGGTCGTGGGTAATCCCTGCATAGAGGGTCCACAGGCTGTTGGGGAGGAGTTCGGTGTCGGGATTGAGGAAGTAGACGAAGTGGGGGGAGGTGGAAGGTGGCAAGTGGAAGGTGGCAGGTGTTGAGATGTGCCAGATCGTGCCCGCCTGCAACTTTCCACCTGTCGCCTGCAACCCCGTCCGCTCCGCCACTTCAAACCCCAGTGCTTCAAGCCCCCGGTTGTTACCGCCTGTGAAGCCTAGATTTTCGTCACTGAGGATTGTTTCTACCCACGGGTAGCGGCTGGGCAGCAGGGAGGGGGTAGCATCAGCGCTGGCATTGTCCACCACCAGCACCCGCAGAGTGGCCGCGCCGTCGGGTCCAAAGCGCCGCAGCCGGGGATCGTCCGTCGGCTCACTCTGTCGGACAATTGATTCCAGGCAGGCGCGCAACAGATCCCATACATTCCAGGAGACAATGACGATGGCGAGGTCGGCGGGGGCAGGGTTCATTGGTGGATTGGAGGGAAAGTGATCTGTGAACAGTGAGCAGTTGTGTGATGTCGACGCGACCCACTGATTACTGGTCACTGCTGACTGTTCACTTTCTTCAACTGCTGCGCTGCACCACAAAACCGCACAGTCCGATCAGCGACTCTTTGCTGCGGCTGTCGGGGAAGGTGGAGAGGTTGGCAACCGCTCTGTGCAAAAAGTCCACGGCTCCGCTGCGGGCGGCGTCGATGGCATCACTCCGGCGGATGGCGGTCACGACTTCGGCCACGGCCTGGTTGAGCAGAGCCTCATCCCCCTCTTCTGCGGCCTGGCGTGCGCCGGTCAACCGTTCTACCAGCGACTGGGGATCGCTCTGCTGGCGCAAATAATGCAGGAAAGGCAGGGTCAGCGTGCCTTGACGCAGATCGCTGCCTGCTGGTTTGCCCAGGCTATTGTCGTCGCCGGTGAAGTCCAGAATGTCGTCCATAATCTGGAACGCCATCCCAAAATGGTAGCCGAATTCCTTCAACTGCTGCACAAAGGGCGGAGGAAAGCCGACCAGCACCCCGGCTGCTTCGGAGGCCGCGCTAAAAAGACTGGCCGTTTTGGCGTAGATGCGCTGGTAGTAGTTCTCCCATTCCTGGCCATACTGGTTGCGGGAAAATAGCTGGCGCATCTCGCCATCCACAATAATTTGCAGGGTGTCGCTGAAGATGTGGATGACCTGGCTGCTGCCCGTCTCCGCGGCAAAGTGGGCGGCCCGGGCAAACATGTGATCCCCGGCCAGCACGGTCGCTCCCTGGCTCCAGGAAGCGTTGAGGGTGGGTGCGCCCCGACGCAGCAGCGCGCCGTCAATTACGTCGTCATGCACCAGCGTGGCCGTATGCAACATCTCCACCGCCGCGGCCAGGGAGATCAACTCCGGTTGAACTTCCCAATCGCTGATGGGCTGTTCCAACTGAGCGGTCAGCAGGGCAAGGGCCGGGCGCAGCCGTTTGCCGCCGCTGCCGATCAACTCCACAAAAGCATCGGCCAGAGGGGCAAAGACTGATGATTCGACGGTTTTCATCCGCTGCTCCACCAGACGCAGACCACCCTGCACCGGCTCCAGCAACTGGCGGACGGTCTGTTGTGTTCGGGCCAGCGGCAGCTTGCCATTGGTAGCCGTATGTTCTGCCGGCTGGTTAAAAACCGGGGTCTGTCTGGCGTTGCTGCGCATTCTCAACTCGTCAGGCATGATTTTATCGGCCACCAGCATCTGCTCTTCCATCCTTCAGCCCAAAAAACGTCAACGCGGTAGCGCTTGTACGTCGAGCCGCCATCCCAGGGGACTCACCGAGCAATTCGGCCATTTTGTCCGCCACCAGCGCCACATAGCCCGGCTCGTTGCGCGTACCCCGGTAGGGATGGGGTGTCAGATAGGGTGCATCTGTCTCGATCAGCAATCGTTCCGGTCGCAGTTGGGGAATCAATTCGTGCATCTGCCGGGCGTTTTTGAATGTCACCGGCCCGGCAATCCCCAACAGAAAGTTCCAACCGTAGGCCCGTTCGGCCAGGCCCACATCCCCACCGAAAGCGTGTAAGACGCCAGGAAAGGGGCGGGTTGCGAGTTGCGAGTTGCGAAAGTCAATGCTCCCTGTCCATTCCTCCAGAATCGCGGCCACATCGTCGGAGGCGTCCCGGTTGTGGATGATCACAGGCAGCCCCAGCGCCGCGGCCAATGCCAACTGGGCCTGGAAGGCCACTGCCTGTTGCTTCGGCGTCACCTTATCCCAATAGTAGTCCAGACCGATTTCCCCGATGGCGACCACTTTGGGATGGGCAGCCAGTTGGCGCAATTCGTCCACGGTTGACGCTGCAAAATTCCCACTGCTGTTGGGATGAACCCCGACCGCCACGTAGAGTTCCGGCGTCGCCCCGGCCAATACCAGCGCGCCCCGACATTGCTCCACATCAATACCAGGGATGACAATCAGTCCCACCCCCGCGGCCCGTGCCCGTTCCAACACCGCAACCCGGTCCTCGTCGAAATGGGACAGATCGAGATGGCAATGACTATCCACCAAAAAGAACGAATCGTCCCTTTCTCCCGATTGTGAAGGTCCGCTATGCGCTTGCGTCATCGTTTGTACATTTTATCACATACGGGAAGTCGAACAAAGTAGGTTTGATTGCAGGGTGCAATTCAGCTTCAGGGCGAATCATCAGCGCGGGCGCACTATCGACAGAGATGTTTTGTCTTGGGTGGGTGGAAACGAGAGGTCTCTCAGTCGGGTGGCAGCAAGCCGGCCGTCCGCAGCAATGACGCATACCGGGCCGCGCGTGTTTCTGCCGCTTCGGCCCGTTGACGTTCGGCGCGGACGAGGGGTGCGATAAAGCCACTGTATACCGGGTCCGCCATCATCTGCGCAGTGCCAGGTTTGTCGTATAGATCGGCCACCCGGAATTGAAAGCCGGGCAGTACCCGCGAACGCACAACCCCGTCCACTTGTGGCAGAGGTTCATAGACGCCGCGCTGGTTCAGCCCATAGAATTGGGTCTCAATGCCCCCCTCGTCCAGAAGATAGAATTCCTGCACCCCAGCCGCAGCATATTCTTCCCGCTTGATGATTGTGTCCCGGTCGATCTCTGTCTGGCTGCTGTCGGAAAGAGATTCGACGCAGATGTCGAAGATACCCCGATAGCTGCGGTGATGATCACCCAGCGGAATGGGATTGGTATTCAACACAACCCCCAAATCGGGTTTTCGAATGGTGGTTTTGGTGGCCAACGCCAGACGGAAGCCCAATTCCAACCCAACGATTCGGGCCAGGGGCTGGGCGTGCAGAAAGTCCCGCAATACATCGACAAACCAGAGATACATCATATACTTGGCATAATCGGTCACGGGAAGCTCCTCCAACTGGCCGTTGTTCCATTCGTATCCACCGTCGGAAATGGGGTAATACTTCTCCCAATAGAGCGCTTCCGAGATAGTTTCGCTTGTCCCGTTGAACCGGTTGGTATAACTTCCGTTTGTTCCCGTTGCCTCTGCTTCGAGGGTTGCCGAACGTTGCGCCGTCATAGCCGTCTCCTGTCACTCTCGGCCTGCCCCTATGCCGCCTGAATCTGCCAGAACAATAGCACAACAGACAGTGGGCGGCAAAGTCCTCGCCAGGGGCAACGTCACCCCTTCTCCCCGATCCCTGCCAGCCCCTGCCCGTCGGCCAGAATGTCGTCCACCAGATCGCCGTGGGTGGTCTCTGTGTAGACCCGGATCAGCGGCTCGGTGCCGGAGAAGCGCACCAGCAGCCAGCCCCCATCTTCCATCACAAATTTGTAGCCATCAATCGTCACCAGTTCGGTGATGGGGATGCCGCCCAAAGTTTTGCCGGTGATGTCGATATTGTCCAGCCGCTTTTTGGCCGCTTGCTTCATTTCATCGCCGGTCAGTCGGGTGTCGATGCGCCCGTAGAAGTGTTCGCCAACCGTATCGAAAAGCAGGCGGAGAAGTTCGGTCGGCTTCTTGCCCGTGCGCACCAGAAAATCGAGCAGGTAGAGATTGGCAAGAATACCGTCCCGCTCAGGCACGTGGCCCCGGAAGGCGTAGCCGCCGCTCTCCTCGCCGCCGATCAGCGCGTTGTGTTCCACCATCGCCGGGGCCACATATTTGAAGCCGACCCCCGTGTTGACCACCGGCACGCCGTAGAGCTTGCCCAATTTGTCCAGCATGGAAGTGGTGCTGAGGGTTTTGACAATTGTGCCCCGCTCCCCCCGCACCTCCAGCAGATAGTAGGCCAGCAGGCCGTAGACCCGCAACTGATCCACAAATTCGCCGTTTTCGTCGCCAAAGCCGCAGCGATCCGCGTCCCCGTCCATAATGCAGACGCAATCCGCGCCCAGCGCTTTGCCCACAGCCAGCCCCGCATCCACATTGGGTGGGATTGGCTCCGGGCGGGACATCTCCGGGAAAATCGGGTTGCGCTCGGCGTGAACTTCGATGATCTCGGTTTTGCCCCCGCCGAGGATTTCGGTGAGCCAGCCCGCGCCATTGCCCCACATATTGTCCACGACGACTTTTAGACCAGCGTCTTTGATAGGTTGCACGTCGATCAGCCCGGCCAGATGGGACAAATAGGCGGGTTTGGCGTTGAAATATTCGACCGCTCCGCTCTTCAACGCATCACGCAAGGGCGTACGCCGGATGGCGGCTGTGTCACCCGGCGCGGGGATGCGGGCTTCGATGGCTTTCAAGCCCGCTGGTTCAATCGCGCCGCCGCCTGCATCACGCACTTTGAAGCCGTTGTCCTCGGGCGGGTTGTGGCTGGCGGTGATGTTGACCGCGGCCACCGCGCCCAGAGACGGCGCGCTGAAGCTGATGACCGGCGTGGGCGTGGCGCCGTCGGTCAGATGGACGTGGAAACCGTTGCCCGCCAGCACCTCCGCCACCGCAGCCGCAAAGTGTTCGCCCTGAAAGCGCTTGTCGTGGCCGACGACGACAGACTTGCCGTCGTGCCCTTCGCTGCTCAGATACGACGCAAAGCCCTGGGCGGCCCGCCGCACATTGGCGAAAGTATAGTCATCGGCCATGCGTCCCCGCCAGCCGTCGGTGCCGAATTTAATATCGCTCATGCGTACTCCTGAAAAAGATGAAAAGAAGGACACGGATTGACACGGATTGACACGGAAAAAGCGGATTCACACAGATAAAATCTGTGGAATGTGTGTACTCGACTTTTGCAGCTAAACAAAGAAGGTGTCAAGCTGGATAAAAAAGGCGAAATGAGTCGTCTATAGCTGATTGAAGGCAACGCCGAAGCGAACTCACCGGGACGAGCCAGGTGAGAACAGCACCACGTAGTCCAGCAGAAAGGCT
>CAMDQF010000268.1 GCA_945905745.1 Litorilinea aerophila | reverse complement strand
ATCTTACTTCATCTCGACCGTTTCTTCAATCCATCATCATCTTGATCACTACAGAATTTCTGCCATTTCCATCAAATTTTCTGTGGGGTGGCGCTACGGCCGCCTTTCAGATCGAGGGCGCGTGGGACGAGGATGGCAAGAGCGAATCCATCTGGGATCGTTTTTGTCGCACCCCCGGCAAGGTCGCCAACGGCGACACCGGCAACGTAGCCTGCGACCACTACCACCGCTGGCCCGCGGACATTCAGATGATGCAGGAGCTGGGGCTGCAAGCCTATCGCTTCTCCATTGCCTGGCCACGCATTCTCCCCGACAGGCGGGGACGGGTGAATCAGGCCGGTCTCGACTTCTATAGCCGCCTGGTGGATGGGTTGTTGGAGGCGGGCATTACCCCCTTTGCCACCCTCTATCACTGGGACCTGCCCCAGATTTTGCAGGAGGCAGGGGGTTGGCCCAGCCGCTCCACCGCCGAGGCTTTTGTGGAATATGCAGATGTGATCACCCGGCATTTGGGCGATCGCATCAAAAACTGGATGACCCACAACGAGCCGTGGTGCATCGCTTTCCTCAGCCACCAGATCGGCGAACACGCGCCCGGCCACCAAAACTGGAACGAGGCCATCCGGGCAGCCCACCACGTCCTGCTCTCCCACGGCTGGGCCGTGCCCGTCATTCGCCGCAACAGCCCGGGCGCCGAAGTGGGTGTCGTCCTCAACTTTACCCATGCCAGCGCAGCCTCAGCCAGCCAGCCGGATCAGAACGCGGCCCGCTGGTTCGATGGCTATTTCAACCGCTGGTTTCTCGACCCGGTCTATGGCCGCCACTACCCGGCGGATATGGTGAAAGCCTACAACCAGATGGGCGCGCTGCCGAACGGGCTGGATTTTGTGCAACCGGGGGATATGGAAGCCATTGCCGTGTCCACCGATTTTCTGGGGGTGAATTATTATACCCGGGCCATTCTGCGCGACGAAGAGACCACCGACAATCTGCCCCAGACGGTTTTTCCCTCCGGCGAGGAGACGGCTATGGGTTGGGAAATCTACCCGAACGGACTATACGAATTGCTCTGTCGCTTGCATTTCGCCTATCAAGTTCCAAAACTCTACATAACCGAGAATGGCTGCGCCTTCAACGAAGGGCCAGGGAACGACGGCAAAGTGCGGGACGAGCGACGCATCAGCTATCTGCGCCGCCACTTCGCGGCCACCCAGCGGGCCATCCAGGCCGGGTCGCCTGTACAGGGCTATTTTGTCTGGTCGCTCATGGACAATTTCGAGTGGGCCAAAGGCTATGACGAGCGCTTTGGGATGGTCTGGGTGGATTTTGAGAGCCAGCAGCGCATCCCCAAAGAGAGCGCGCATTGGTATAGCGGTGTGATTGGGCAGAATGGGGTGGAAGCGTAAGGAGTGAGGAGTGAAACGTGAGATCGTTCGAGCGATCTCATGTTTCACTTTTTAATTGGCCCGATCAGCACCTGATTCTCTGGGCTGCCGGGAACGGTGAGCCGTCGCTGATCTTCTGGCGTATAGAGACCGACCGCCACAAAGAACTCGCCCGCGGGCAGGTTGGCGGGCAGAACAAATTGGAGTTCGTCGATCACCACTTCCCCCGGCAGCCACTCAGTCGTCGGACAACTCCCGTCGCCCGGCGGCCTGTCCGCACCCGCCACCAGTACCAGATCACCAGCGTCGTTCTGCTGCAGCAGATGGGCAAAGGCCGTGTAGTCGGCACTGGGCGGCGCGCTCACCTGCCAGTAGAGCCGGGTATAGAAAGTTGCACCTGCGGCCATTCCCGCCGGGGGGAAAAGCTGATGGCCCAGCAGATCGATGCCGTCGCTCAGCGTGACTGATTGGGGCTGCATCTCCGGGAAGACGACTGCACCCCCCGCGGGCTGTTCCAGTCGTCTGGCCCAAACTGTTCCCGATGTCTCGACCACAGAAGTCGTCACTCTGGCCTGAGGATAGATGGCCGTCAGCAGGCTCTCCGAGCGAAAGTCCTCTTTGTCCAAAATGATATAGCGGGCCGGCACATCCGTCGCCACTCGCACACAAATCCGCCCGTCAAAGCCCTGGGGGATCGGCGTCTCTGGGGATGTTTCGAGCAGATAGCCGATGGTTGGGTGTTCCCGGCCCCGGGGCGTCATATAGGTGCGCACACCGTCGTCCGCGGCAGCCAACTCTTGGGCCACGCGGGTAAAACCCACATCCCAGGCCGGGAAGAGGTCGGGCAGATTGGCCCACTCTACAAAATAGGCCCGCCAGGTGAGGCCAAAGGAAGCCGCCACGACCAGCCAGCCCGCGGCCAGATAGACCAGCCCTCCTCCGCGCCATAGACGGCTCGCCAGCCCGGCCAGCCCATCCAATCCCAGGGCTACCAGCAGCGCGACGAAGGGGATTGCCCCAATCGCGCGCTGGAAGTTGGGCGCAAATTCGCTGAGAAGGGTGGGCAGGAGCATCACCCCCAGCCCAGCCAGCAGCCAGAGCTGGGCCAGCCGCCAGACGCGTCCCACTACCAGCAACAGGCCCAACGCAAAAAAGGGCGCCAGCAGCCAGTCCAGCCCAGGACGACCCGGCACATTCGAGCGGGGGTTGGCATCGCCCGCCCCTGCAAACATCCCGGCCACGGCTGCGATATTGGCACCCAATCCCTGTGCGCCGTCTCGCCCCTCCCGCCCGATAATCGTGACCTGATCGACACGGGTGGTGAAGGAGACTGGATTCTGCACAAAATAGAGGCCAATCGGCGCAGCCACAATCACTGCCACCGCCAGCCCCACGGCCAGTCCGGGTAGATGGGCCAACAACCGGGCACGTTCCTGCCAGAAAGCGGCCACAAGCAGGGGCAGCAGAATCAACGGCAGCAAACGGGCGGGCAGGTATGTGTAGAAGCTAAGACCGACAAAAAGACCGGTGAGTAGCCAGAAAGGGATCGGGGATTGGGGATTGGGGATTGGGGATTGGGGATTGGAGATTGGGTGATTGGGCGATTGGCTTTCCGCTGCGCCTCTGTGACTCTGCGCCTCTGCGTTAAGATTCAGCGCCTTCGGGTTAAGACTCCACGCCCGCCAGAGCGCCGCCCAGAGCAGCGTTTCGATGAGGACGAAGAGGGAGAGCCGGATGCCGTAGCGAGAGAAAACCTGGCTCCAGAAGAGGCAGAGAACGACGGCTCCACTCCACAGAGCGAAGGAACGGCGGTTTTTCACACCCAACCAGGGCGCGACTTCCCAGCCCAGCCAGATCAGCGCCGGTGTCAGCAGCGCGCCGCAGAGCGCGGGCACCGCCCGGATCGTCCACACCGACAGCCCGTTGAGCCGGTGCAGGAGGGCCATCAGCCAGTGAAAGAGAGCCTCCCTGCCCTGATTGCCAGTTAGAAAGACAGGCCACTGGCTGATGGACGTCTGGGCCAGTTTCCAGCTATCCAGCCCGTTGAAGGCTTCGTCGTAAAAGAGGCCCGGCGGCAAGCTCTCCAGCCGGTAGAAACGCATCACAAAAGCGACAACAGTCAACACCAAAAGGATCGACCATCCCAGACGGCCGATCCTTTCATTGGCTTGTACATTGCTGGAACTACCCGTTTTGTGGCCCATTGATATCTGACGCTTCATGAAACGTGAAGCGTGAAACGTGAGTTTATGTCGTGCTATCTCACGTTTCACGTTTCAGTCGATGTCGTTCGGAACCCGCAACTCGCCTTACCGCGCCACCATCGGCCCCAATTCCCGCCCACCGACTAGATGGAAGTGGGTGTGGAAGACCACCTGGCCCGCGTCTGGCCCGGCGTTGACGATCAACCGGAAGCCGCTTTTGGAGACGCCCTCCTGCTTTGCCAGTTTGTTTGCCACGGCCACAATCCGGCCCAGGGTCTCCGCGTCGTCGTCGCCCATCTCGGTCACACTGGATGAATGGGCGTTGGGTATGACGAGTATGTGGGTCGGCGCCACCGGGCGAATGTCCCGGAAGGCAGTCACCAGTTCGTCCTGATAAAGCTTTTCCGAAGGAATCTCCCCGGCGACAATCTTACAGAATATGCAGTCATTGGACATTTTGATACTCCCAACAAAAGGTGACGAATTTCATCATCCCACTACCAGATTCACCAGCTTATCTGGCACAACGATCACTTTGCGCACCTGCTTGCCTTCCAGCCACTTTTGAATACCTTCGGTGGCCAGGGCCATCTCTTCCAGCGTTTTGCTGGCAGTAGCCGGGGCGACGGTCAGTTTGTCCCGGTTCTTGCCATTGACCTGGACAACGACGGTAATCTCGTCCTCTTTCGCCTTCTCCGGGTCGCCAGCGGGCCAACTTTGCAGATGGACCGAATCGCTGTGGCCGATGCGATGCCACAGTTCTTCGCTGATGTGTGGGTAGATGGGGGCCATCATCAGCAGCAGGCTTTGAATGGCTTCATCCCAGATGGGCGAGCCGACCACCGCCGACTCTTTGGCCTTCATCAACAGATTGTTCAGCTCCATCAGGGAGGCGATAGCGGTGTTGAAGCGGAAGCCCGCCATATCCTCGCCCACTTTGACCAGCGTCTGGTGCAGCTTGCGCTCCACCTCTCGCACTTCGTCCGCGCTGGGGGTGGCGGCCAGATTCTCTGCTTTGGTCTCGTCGGTGACAATCGTCCAGACCCGGTTCAGGAAGCGGGCGACCCCTTCGATGGCGCTGGGGTCCCAGGGCCCACCCTGATCCCAGGGGCCGATGAACATCAGATAGCCCCGCACAGTGTCCGCGCCGTAGCGGGCCACGTACTCGTCCGGGTTGACCACATTGCCCCGGCTTTTGGACATTTTTTCGTTGTCCGGCCCCAGAATCATCCCCTGGTTGAACAGGCGCTCCATCGGCTCGGCAAAGGGGACGATGCCCATATCCCGCATGGCTTTGGTGAAGAAGCGGGTGTAGAGCAGGTGCATAGTGGCGTGTTCGATACCACCGGTGTACTGGTCCACAGGCAGCCAGTAATCGCCTTTGGCCGGATCCCAGGGCGTATCGTCGGCGCTCAGGGCTTTGCCCTTCTTCCAATAGGGGCTGACGTAGGCATACTGATACCAACTGGAACACATGAAGGTATCCAGCGTGTCGGTCTCCCGTTCGGCGTCGCCGCCGCACTGGGGGCATTTGACAAAGCGGAAACCCTCGTGATACTTCAGCGGGCTTTCGCCGGTGGGTTTGAACTCAGCGTCGTCGGGCAGGACGACAGGCAGATCCCCGTAGGGCACAGGCACAACGCCGCATTCCGGGCACAGAATCATCGGAATCGGTCCGCCCCACATCCGCTGGCGGCTGATCAGCCAATCTCGCAGGCGGTAGTTGACCGACTTCTTGCCCTTGCCCATCTCCTCCAGCCAGGCGGTGACTTTTGCAGCCGCGCCTGCGACGGGTGTGCCGTCGAATGCACCGCTGTTGATCATCTCGCCTTCGTCTTTGGAATCCCAGGCTGCGTCCAGCTCGCCTGTCGCGCCCTCCGGTCCGGTGATGACCCGGCGGATCTCCAGCCCGAATTTCTTGGCAAAGGCGAAGTCCCGCTCGTCGTGGCCCGGCACGGCCATAATTGCGCCGGTCCCGTAGCCCATCATCACATAATCCGCAATCCAAACCGGGATGCGCTCACCGTTGACCGGGTTCACCGCATAACCACCGGTGAAAACGCCCGTCTTTTCTTTGTCCTTTGCGCCCCGGGTCACTTCGTCCAGTCGGGCCGCAGCCGCGATATATTCCTCCACCGCCGCCGCCTGCTGGTCGGTGGCGATGATTTTGACCAAGGGATGCTCCGGGGCCAGCACCATAAAGGTCGCGCCCCACAGAGTATCGGGCCGGGTGGTGAAGACAGTAATCAGTGGGTCAGTGATCAGTGACCAGTGATCCGTATCCGAACGCTCTCCACTGATGACTGATGACTGTTCACTGGTCACTGATGACTGATCACTGGCAACTGGAAAATGGACTTCGGCGCCTTCACTGCGGCCAATCCAGTTGGTCTGCATCACCTTCACCCGCTCCGGCCAATCGATGATTGCCATATCGGCCAGCAGCTCTTCGGCGTAGTGGGTGATGCGGAACTTCCATTGGTTCAGCTCCTTTTTGATGACCGGCGTGCCGCAGCGCTCGCAGTGGCGGTCATCGCCCCAGACCTGTTCCCGGGCCAGGGTAGTGTTGCATTGCGGACACCAGTCCACCGGCGCAAATTCCCGGTAGGCCAGCCCCTTGTCGTACAGCTTGCGGAAGAACCACTGGCTCCATTTGTAGTAGTCCGGGTCACAGGTGACAGCTTCCCGATCCCAAGCCCACATCGCGCCCATCGCCCGGAACTGCTCCCGCATCCGCTCGATGTTCTTGTAGGTCCAGATTTTAGGGTGGACGTTATTTTTGATGGCCGCATTCTCCGCCGGCAGACCAAAGGCGTCGAATCCCGGGGGGAAGAAGACGTTATAGCCCTTCATACGCCGGTAACGTGCGCCGGCGTCGCTGGGGGTCATTGCGTACCAGTGGCCTGTGTGCAGATCGCCGGAAGGATAGGGCAGCATTGTCAGTGCGTACCACTTGGGGCGGCTGGGGTCTTCTACTGTATCGTGCTGCCCCGCATCTTCCCAGGCGGCCTGCCACTTTGGTTCGATCTCTTGGGGTGTGTATTTGTCGGACATTATCGGGTTCTCCTGAAATGGGAGTTTGGGTGCAGTGCCGGTAAAACGTAAAACGTGAAACGTGATAACAGAAGTGCGTCAAAGCACTTGCGTTTCACGTTTCACGTTTCAGACAAGCCCGCCCAGGCCCAGGGGAGACGTTTCCGCCCCCGGCGCGGGCTATGTAAGCGCGAGCATACCACCCACGGCATTGCCGGGAGCAGCAGGAGAATTTGAAAAGGGGTTCCAACGCGCTTGTTGTCGCATGCTTGGGAGTATACCACAGAGTTGGCGGCAAGTCATTACGAAAATATTCAAATATAATCGCCGCTGGTGGCGATTATACCAGCCGCTAAGGAAGGTCGCAAATAAAGGGCTCCCCCATCAGAAGATATGCGTACAAGGAGATTGCCAATGTAATATTGTTTGTAGTATTCCTGCATTAGATTAGTTTTGACGGGAGGAAAAACCCCAGACCGCCGGTCATTGTTGCATGGGGTATAGCAAAGGAGCGAGAATGCTGCAAGAATTTAAGAAGTTCATCCTGCGGGGCAATGTATTGGATTTGGCGGTAGCGGTGATCATCGGTGCCGCCTTTGGCGCGGTGATCCTTTCTTTCGTCAATGACATTCTGATGCCACCCATCGGAATGTTGATGGGTGGCGCTGATTTCTCCAACCTCTTCATCAACCTGTCTGGCGGCAGCTATGCCAGTCTGGTTGCAGCCGAGGAAGCCGGTGCAGCCGTCATCCGCTACGGTGTGTTTATCAACAAAATCATCAATTTCCTGATCATCGCCTTTTCTATTTTCATGGTTGTCAAGGCGGCCAATTCTATGCAGAAGAAGCAGCCAGCAGCGCCCCCCGCTCCGGCAGCTCCTTCCACAGAGGAGAAGTTGTTGGGCGAGATTCGTGACCTGCTAAAGAAAAGCGCGGCCAAATAGAACCCGCTTTCTGCCATCTGACAAAAAAGAGAAACGAGAAAGGTGAGAGCACTGGTCGATCTCACCTTTTTCGTTTCTCGCCTTCCAGGGAAGAACCCAATCACCACTGGCTTTCAGCCCAGCAGTCCCAATGTCTGGGCCAGAGCTGCTTCTTCGCCAATCGTCGGGCGGAACTCCAACCCTACATAGCCGTCGTACCCGCTGGCATCAATGGCCCGGAAGAGAGCGGCGTAGTCGTTCTCGCTGCCCAGCAACTCGTGGCGGCCCGGCACACCCGCCGTGTGAATGTGGCCGATCTGGTGCTGGTGGCGGTGCAGATTGTCAATGAGCTTCCCTTCGGTCAACTGCTGATGGTAGAGATCGTAGAGAATCCCCAGCCCAGGCGAATCCACCTCCTCCACAATATCGCCGGCCTGCGCCATTGTTGTCAGCCAATAGTATTTGTGATCCACAAATGGGTTGAGCGGTTCCAGGCAGATGCGCAACCCCTCATCCGCGGCCACTGCACTCATCGCCTTTAGCTTGCGCACGACCCGCCGCCGGGTGATCTCCCAACTCTCCCCCGCGATTTCGTTGCCCGTCGTCACAATCAACGATTGGCAGTTCAGGCTGTGAGCCACCGCAGCCACATCGATAGCCGCCTGGGTCATCGCACTTTCGTTGCCGGGCGTGGTCAGCGCAAAGCCCGGATCGATTGCGAAACCAGCCACGGCCAACCCGGTCTCCGCGGTGGCGGCGCGGATTGCGTCCAAATCTTTGGCCCGCCAGCCCCAAAATTCATAAGCGGAGTAGCCAGCGGCAGCCGTCCGACGGATGCGCTCGTCGAAGGGCAGAGAAGTCCAGAACATTTCGATACAGACAGACAATTTGGGCATTGAGAATTCCTCCGATGGTTGAACTGCTTAACGCAAAGGCGCAGAGACGCAAAAGACGCAGAGAACAGCTTTGCGTCTTTGCTACTTTGCCTCTTTGCGTTGAAATGAGTGCATAAACACCTTCACGCGCTCGGCGTTGACTGCCCCGCCCCGCCCGCCGTCCTCGAAGGCTCCTCCGACGAAAGCGCCGTCAGCTACTTCCAGATAGCGGGCAATATTCCCGGCATTGGTATAGCCGCCGATGACGACGGGCATATCCGGCGCGGCGGCTTTGATTTGCGCCACCCACTCCAGGCCGGTCGCCAGCTCCGGGTGGGCGATGCCCACTGCATCAATTCCAGCGAAGGCAGCGCTCTGGGCCAGCTCGCCCAATGGCTGTGTGCTGTGAAAGTGCATGGAACCGATCTCAGCGATGAGTTTCACATGCTGTTAGTGTCAGGAATTATTCGCCACTTGACTACAGGCGTAGGAGGCGAGGATAATCAGATAGAACCCACATCCAGGAGGATATCTGATGACCATCGCCCAACGAGAACTAGAGATTCTGCGCGTCAAGAAAGCAAGCGACTTTTCTGA
>CAMDQF010000267.1 GCA_945905745.1 Litorilinea aerophila | reverse complement strand
CCCAACTCCGCACACCCCTTTTTAAGCAAAAAATCTACGGCACAGCCAACGGCACAGGCGGCGCCCTGCCACCGGCTAACGCCTTCGACGGCTCGGACCGGGCGCGCACAGGCCATCACAACGACTGCTTTCTGGCCAGCGACACGGACTTTGGCACCTACGACAATGTCAGCGAGGACAAAGCCTTTCTGGCCGCGGAGACAAAGTATCTGCCAATGGGTGGCGAGACTTGCGCCGTGAATCCGCCCCGCTCCCTGTGTGACACGGCCCTGTCCGAACTGGCCCAATTCCACTGGAGCTATCTGAACACCGACTACCACCCCGGCGTGCTGGCGGGCTGGGAGAGCGGCGGTTGTCTGGATACGATCAAACGGCGGCTCGGCTATCGCTTTGCCCTGATAGAGGGCAGCTATCCCGACAGCGTGGCGGTCGGGGGAGGTCTAACCATCCGTATCGATCTGCGCAACGAAGGCTGGGCCGCGCCCTTCAACCCCCGCCCGGTGGAATTGGTTCTGCATAACCAGACGACTAGCGCTCTGCACCGATTGCCTCTGACCGCCGATCCCCGCCTCTGGCTGGCCGACGACGGCGGCTCGCATACCATCAGCCAGACCCTTGCCCTGCCAGCAGAGGTGACGCCGGGCAGCTACGACCTGCTCCTGGCCCTGCCCGACGCCGACCCTGCCCTGGCGACCCGCCCGGAATATGCCATCCGCCTGGCGAACGCGGGCATCTGGCAAGCCGAGAGCGGGCTGAACGATCTGCTCCATTCCCTGACAGTGACCGCCGCGCCCGACTTCCGGCTCTATCTGCCGGGGTTGGGCCGCTGAGTTAAGCATAGAACGCGGAGGACGCGGATTGGGCGGATAAACGCGGATTAAAAATCTGCGAAATCTGTAATTTCTGCGTAAATCTGCGTCCTTTCTTCAATCCAACCTTCCCAAAAAGGAAAGCACAATGTCATCTGTAACCCAATTTATCAACAGTCTGAAACGTATCGACGGCATTATCGCCCGCAAAACCGAGGGGCTGAACCACGCGGACAGTATGCGCCAGTTGCCCTTCCCCGGCAACTGTATGAACTGGAACATCGGCCACATTCTCGTCTACCGGATGCAGTTTCTGGGCGTCATCGACGGGGTGAGCAAGCCGGACCCCGCCGAATTTGCCATCTATGGCGGCGGCTCCGCACCCCTGACCGACAGCAGCAAAGCCATTCCCCTGGATGTGCTGTTGGCCCGCATCACCGATTCTTCGGCCCAAGCAATTGCCGCGCTGGAAGCTATGCCTGCCGAGAAACTGGCCGAAGTCTACGACGCCGAGCGCGGCACAACCGTCGATGACCGTCTCGCCTTCTACCTGCTCTTCCACGAATCCTACCACGCCGGCCAGTTGGAGATTCTCCACGAATTGGCCCTGGCCCACAAATCCTGACGGGAAGATGGGACGCAGATGACGCTGAAACGAAGATTTACGCTGATGAACAAATCTGCGCAGATCAGCTGTTTCAGCGTTCATCTGCGTCCTCTTCTGATCATCCAAACAGAGGAGACAAACTGTGAAACCCCCGCTTCGTATCGCAGATGTAGAACGCATTACCCTGCGCGTGCCCTTCACGCCCCGGGTCCAGCGTTGGAATGCCCTGCTGGTCTGGCAGTGGCAGATTGTTGAGATCATCCGGGTCACCACCGACGACGGCACTGTCGGCTACGGTGAGACCCTGCCCCACTACACCTGGGGCAAAGTGCCAGCAGATGGACCGGCCCGGGTAATGGGCCGCAATCCCGTGGACTTCCTGGGCGACGACAGCTTGGGCGCGGGTTTGCAGATGGCTCTTTACGATGTGGTGGGCAAGGCGCTGGGTGTGCCTGTCCATCGTCTCTTCAATCTGCCTCAAATCCGGGAGTGGACGCCGATTGCCTGGTGGAACACGAAAATGGGGCCGGAGGATTTGGCCGGGGAAGCCCAGGACGCCCTGGCCCAAGGCTACATCTTCCACAAATTCAAGGCCCGGCCCTGGATCGACGTCTACGCCCAGGTGGAGGCCATCAGCGCGGTGACGCCGCCCCACTATCGGCTGGACCTGGACTGGAACAGTATGCTGCTCAATGTGGGCAACGCTGCGCCCGTCCTGCAAAAACTGGACACCTACGAGCGGGTTTCTATCTACGAAGGGCCGATTCTGCAACGGGATGTGGAGGGGCTGCGCGAGCTGCGGCGCAAAGTAGCCCACCCCATCGCCCTCCACTTTGGCGAGCCGCCCTTTCCCACAGCCGTGCGGGAGGCGGTCTGTGATGGCTTTGTCATCGGCGGCGGTGTCTCCAGCGTTCTGCGTCAGGGCGCGCTGGCCGGGGAATTCGAGAAGCCCTTCTGGCTACAATTGGTGGGTGTGGGGCTGATCACCGCCCTCTCTGCCCATCTGGGCGCGGTCCTGCCCTTTGCCCAGTGGCCCACCATCACCTGTCTGAACAACTACACCGACAGTCTGCTCACCCAACCCCTGACCATTCAGGGCGGCTATCTCAAAGTGCCCGAAGGGCCGGGGCTGGGGGTGGAGGTCAACGAAGAGGCGCTGGTGCGCTACAAAATGGAGCCGCCCTATCAGATGCCCGACGAGCGTCATATTCTGTCGGTAGTCTGGTCGGGCGGGCGCACAGTCCACTTCGCCAATATGCGGGATCATTGCTGGCCCCACTTTATGGCGGGCAACGACCCTGCCCAGGAGCCGGGCGTGCGCCTGCAAATCCGCAACGACGACGGTTCGCCCGATTGGGCCGATCTCTACGCCCGCCTGCAAAAGGGTCCGGTGCGGGATTGGACCCCGTCTGCTTAACGAGACAGAGGACGCAGATGAGGCTGAAAGGAATGATTGACGCAGATGTTATCAGCGCAAATCTGTTGTTTCTGCGAAATCTGCGTCCTTTCTTCTTGCCGGCTGGAGATTGACATCTATGCAGACCCTCGACGAGGCCGAATTGCTGGCCTGGTGTACCCGTGCGCTGGGACCGGTGGAGGTACTCTCGGACCAGAGCCGGGAGCATCCTGGCGACCGCACAGGCGCGCGCCGGCTGCGCACATCAGCCGGTCTCTGCTATCTGAAAATCCACAACGACCGGGCCCACTGGCACAGCGAAGTCCATGGCTACCGGGCCTGGGCAGCCGCTTTCGGACCCCACGCGCCCCGTCTGCTTGCTGTGCGGGACAAAGCACCTTTGGCACTGGTGGTTACTGCCTTGCCCGGACAGATTCTGGACGAGTTGCAACTCTCTGCGGCCCAGGAGCAGGCGGTCTGGCGGCAGGCGGGCGCTATTCTGGCTGCCTTTCACAACAGCGCCACGGGCCTGTTTTTCGGTCCCTGCCGGGAGGACGGAACACCCGCCGCTGCGGCTTTCCCCGACGCGGCGGAGTACATCCGCGCAGAACTGGACGGCTGGCAGGATCGGGGCCTAGCTCTCGGCTGCCTCTCTCCGGACGAAGTGGCGGTTGTGGCCGCTGCCCGCAGCCTGACTTCCGCCTTTGCCGACGAGCGTCCCGTCCCCTGTCACCGGGACTATGGCCCGGCCAACTGGCTGGTGACGGAGTCGGGAGGCTGGTCGGGGGTCATCGACTTCGAGTTTTCCCGTTGGGATGTGTGGATGGCCGACTTCACCCGCTACCCCAACTGGGAGTGGATCGACCGGCCCGATCTGATCGAGGCTTTCTGTGCAGGCTATGGGCGCTCTTTCACCCCCGCCGAGGAGAGCCAGCGACTGGTCTGCCACATCCTCTATGCCCTGGCCACGATCGTCTGGGGCCAGGAGAACGCCTATTTCGGTTTTGCCGCGGAGGGACGGCGGGCGCTCGCTCTGCTTCGTTTGTGACGGTAGACCGCCGTCTACCGTCTGCCGTCTGCCGTCCATTTCAATTCCCAAAGGAGAGACAAAAATGAAGATCGGACTCAATTCCGGCATTTTCCCCGCCACCTGGAATCCGGCCCAGAAGGTGGAGGCGACGGCCAGAGTCGGCGCAACCGGGCTGGAAATCAACATCGATGCCAACCAGCTATGGACGCAACGGCTGGACAGTGCGGCCCGCCGCGCCCTGCGTCGCCAGGCCCAGGACGCCGGTGTCGCCATCACTTCGCTCTGTATGAACGCCCATTGGGTCTTCAACCTGGCCAGCCCGGATGTGCGCATTCGGGACCTGGGCGTCAGCCTGCTGCTGGACGCGATTGAAATGGCCGAGGAATTGGGCGCGAGAGCCGTACTCGTCCCCGGCTGCGATCAGGACCAGTCGCCGCAGAACAGATGGGAGCTTTTTCGGGATGGGGTGATGCAGGCAGTAGGGCGGGCCGAGAAGAGCGGCGTCACACTGGCCCTGGAAGGAGTGGGCAAGCCCTTTCTCTTCGACTCTGCCCTGTTGCTGCGGATGATCGACGGGTGCGGCGGTTCGGACAGTCTGGGCATTTTTCTGGACATGGGCAACTCGACCCGGGGCGGAATGGACCCGGCCGCGGAGATACGGGCTGCCGGGTCGCGCTCGGTTCTTTGCCATGTGAAGGACTGGAATCCGACCAACGAATTCGATCGTCGGTTGGGCGCAGGTGGGGTCGATTTTTCCCGCTCCCTGGCCGCCCTGCTTGAGATCGGCTACGACGGCTTTCTGCTGGTCGAGCTACCGCCAGACCCGACGGATGGGGATGCCGTCGCCCGTGCGTCTGTCGAATTTATGGCGGGGCTGTTACAGAGTAGTTGACCGTTCGCTTGCCCTGGAAATAGAATGTGAACAAAGCGGATTGAAAATCTGCGCAAATCTGTAATGGTCAGGAAGATGTTGAAATTTAACGCAAAGGCGCAGAGACGCAAAAGGCGCAGAGAACAGCTTCGCGTCTTTGCTCCTTTGCAGCTTTGCGTTGAAAATCAGGGCTTCAAGTTGTCGTTGACCATTACAAAATCTGCGCAAATCTGTGGTTTCTGCGTCATCTGCGTTCTCTGAATCCCACCTTTCATCCACACCCAAAAATCTGGAGAGACCCCATGCAACCAATCGTAGATACCCACCAACACCTGTGGGATTTGGACAAATTCCACCTGCCCTGGCTGGTTGACGCACCTGTCCTGGCCCATAATTTCCTGACCAGCGACTACCTGGCCGCCACGGCTGGATTGGGCGTCGCCAAAGCGGTCTATATGGAAGTGGATGTGGCCCCGGAGCAGCAGCCCGCCGAGGCCGACGCGCTGATCGAACTCTGCGCCGATGTGGAAACACCGACAGTGGCCGCGGTCATCTCCGGGCGGCCCGCATCGCCGCATTTTGGGAGCTACATCCGCGCCTACGCCAGCCACCCGGCGATTGTGGGCGTGCGCCAGGTGCTGCACGTGCCCGAGGCCCCTCCCGGCCTCTGCCTGACTCCCCAATATGTGGAAAATATTCGCCTGCTGGGTGAGTTGGGCCTCTGCTTTGACCTGTGTATGCGTCCCCGCGACCTGAGAGACGGGGCAAAGCTGGCCGCGCTCTGTCCCGACACCCGCTTTGTCGTGGATCACTGCGGCAACGGCGACCCCTATGTCATCGCGGGCGGCGCTCCCCTGCCTGACGGCAATCCCTTCGCCCACAGCCGGGAGCAGTGGATGGACGATATGGCCGCCCTGGCTGCGCGGCCCAACACCATCTGCAAAATTTCCGGTATCATTGCCCGTGCCCGCCCCGGCTGGACAGCCGCCGATCTGGCCCCGGCGATCAACTACTGCCTGGATACTTTCGGTTTTGAGCGGGTGGTCTTCGGCGGTGACTGGCCCGTCTGCACGCTGGGAGCAGAGACTTCCTACGCTGCGTGGGTCACAGCCCTGCGCGGGATCGTCGCCACGCGCACCCCCCAGGAACAGGCCGCCCTCTTCCACGACAACGCGATCGCCTTCTATGGACTGACTGAAGAATAGAACGCGGACGACGCGGATCGAGCGGATGGACGCGGATGAGAAATCCGTGTAAATCCGTCCTTTCCGCGTCGTCCGCGTTCTATTTCTAAAATAGCCCCACCAGCACAAAGAGGGCAAAGCCCAGCAAGATCAGGGCGGAGAAGCGATTGATCCAGCGCAGCCAGCCTTGGGTCAATCGGCCGGCCAGGAGGCTGACGCCGTTGCTCAAAATCACCCACCACAGGCCGGAACCGACCAGCACCCCAAGCACCAGAAAGGCCGTGGCGTCGTAGCGGCCCGCCGCGCTGGTTGTGCCCAACCCAGCAAAGATGGCGGCAAAGAGAACGATTGTGCCGGGGCTGGTGATGTCCACCACAAAGCTGGAAAGGTAAGTCGCCAGAAGTCCCCGTCCTCGACCGGTTGCCGGTCGGATGCTGGGTTCCGAGCGGGCGATGCGCAGGGCCAGATAGGCCAGATAGCCGCTGCCGATCAGCCGCAAGGCCACCTGCCCGCTGCTGAAACTGTCGCCAATCGCAGCGAAGCCAAAACCGGCGATGGCCGCGTAGATGCCGTGGGCGGTGGTGGAGCCAAAGCCGGTCACAATCCCCCGCCACACGCCGTCGGCCAGACTGCGCTGGATGCAGAGGACACCGATCGGCCCGATGGGGATGGCGATGGCAAGGCCGACGAGGATTCCCCGTAGAAAAAGGGCTGTGTTCATCCCAGTCCGCCTATTTCTTTGGATGCTCCTTCGGTTCTTGACCTCAGCAGCCCACGCACCTGCATCAAAATTTGGCCGTAGCGGTTCAGACCAGAACCATCCGCACCACCGCCCCAGTAGAGGTCTCTGGGCGAAGCCTCCACCAATTCCTCATCGCCTGTGGAAAGCAATGAGGCCAGGGCGTCCGGGTGGCTCTCAAATTTCGCCAGGGTTGCCCGGTACATCACCGCCTCTTTTACCTCATCCCAATCCAGGCGGATGGGGTATTCTTTGTCCCGTCCCATCCTCCGGGCCGCCATCGGGTTGGGCGCGTTGCGAATCGCCTCCGCATATTCGCTGCCCACAAACTTCTGGGCCTGGTAGTAGTGTTCGACAGTCGGCCAGAAATAGCTGTCCAAATTGAAGCCGTGGGCCGAATGATTGGTCAGTTCGTAGTAGGGGTCTTTGGAAAGATAGAAGCGGATAGACATTCGATCAGCCTCCTTCTGCGTGGGGAGGGGCGGAATTGATTCCCAACTCCGCCAGAATCTGCGCCGTGTGCGCCCCTACAGCGGGGATGGGGTCGAAACGGGGGGTGACACCTGCGATCTCTGCGGCGGGGTAGAGCGCGGGCAGGGGGGTGCGGGCCTGGCTTTCAACCGTCGTCACCCGTCCCCGTTCGGTGAGTTGGGGGTGCTGCCAAAACTCCCTTACATCCCGCACCTCCCCGTTGGCAATCTGAGCTTCGTCCAGCCTCTGCACAGCTTGGGAGAGGCTCAAGCCTGCAAAGACTTTTTCGATAACTTCGTGTAGCGAAGGTCGGTTGACGATGCGGTCGGCGTTGCTGGCGAAGTCTGGGTGAAAGGCCATTTCTGGCTCTCCCAGCACCTGCGCACAGAAACGCTCCCACTCTGGCTGATTCTGGATGCTGAAGAGGATCACCCGCCCATCGCCCGTGGGGAAGGGACCGTAGGGCGCAATGGCCGCATGGCTGGCCCCGGCTCTGGGCAGACGGGCATCGCCCAGGCTGTAGTAGGCGGGGAAGCCCATCCATTCGCATAGTGAATCGAAGAGCGAAACATTGACGACTGTGCCCTGACCCGTCTGCGCCCGCATGAGCAGCGCGGTTTGGATACCCGCAAAGGCGTACATCCCGCCGGCCAGGTCCGCCACAGGGATGCCCGCTTTGCTGGGCGTCTCCTCTGTGCCCGTCACCGACAGCACACCGGTTTCGGCCTGAATGAGCAGGTCGTAGGCTTTCTTCTCCCGATAGGGGCCCTCCTGCCCATAGCCGCTGATGTTGCAGATGATCAGCTTCGGGTAGTCTGAGCGCAGCCGTTCGCTGGCAAAGCCCAGCCGCTCCACCGCGCCGGGGGCCAGATTCTGGATAAAGACATCGGCCCGGCTGATCAACTTTTCCAGAATCTCTTTGCCTTCCACACTTTTTACATCCAGCGCGAGCGATTCCTTCGAGCGGTTGACCCAGACAAAATGGCTGCACAGACCGTGACTGGCTGTGTCGTAGTGGCGGGAGAAGTCGCCCACCTCTGGTCGTTCAATTTTGATCACCCGCGCCCCCAGATCGGCCAACTGGCGGGTGGCAAAGGGCGCAGCGATGGCCTGTTCGAGAGCGACGACGGTAATATGGTATAGAGGAAGCATTTTGGGTACTCCGGGAGATTGAGGGTGGGCGGGATGATGGGATGATGAGATAATCGGTGGCATACCCCATCATCTCATCATCGTCAATACGAACGGGGCAGCCCCAACACATGCTGGGCCACGTAGGCCAGCACTAAATTGTTCGAGACCGGCGCGATCTGATAGAGTTTGGCCTCGCGGAATTTGCGTTCCACGTCGTATTCTGTAGCGAAACCAAAGCCGCCGTGGGTCTGCAGACAGACATTGGCGGCTTCCCAGGCTGCGTCGGCGGCCAGCATTTTGGCCAGATTGGCCTCGGCCCCGCAAGGCTGAGCGCTGTCGTAAAGCTGGGCCGCTTCCCAGCGCATCAGGTCGGCGGCGCGCAGATGGGCGTAGGCGTTGGCGATGGGGAACTGGACGCCCTGGTTCTGGCCGATGGGTCGGCCAAAGACGACTCGCTGGTTGGCGTAGGCCACCGATTTTTCGATAAACCAGCGCCCGTCTCCGACAGATTCAGCGGCGATGAGGATGCGCTCGGCGTTCATCCCGTCCAGAATGTAGCGGAAGCCCCGGCCCTCCTCGCCGATGCGGTTGGCCGCGGGGACGCGCAATCCCTCGAAGAAAAGCTCGGTGGTGTGATGGTTGAGCATTGTTTCGATGGGGCGAATAGTCAGCCCTGCGCCTCTGGCTTCCCGCAGATCGACCAGAAAGAGGGAGAGGCCGTGGGTACGCTTTTCCACCTCCTCCGGCGGGGTGGTGCGGGCCAGGAGCAGGAGCAGGTCC
>CAMDQF010000266.1 GCA_945905745.1 Litorilinea aerophila | reverse complement strand
CTGCAATCCACCCAGCAGACGGGCCAGCAGCCGCTCCTCGTGGGCCTGAATCACAGGCCAGGCCGCCATCAGCCGTTCCCGGCGACTTGCCCCACTGCGGGCCATCCCATACTCCACCCCTAGCTCGGCCAAATAGTCAATGGCCGCGGTGACACCGGCCATCCCTTCGTGGTTTTGCGTACCTGTCTCCCACTTGCCAGGCAGGGCTTCACCCGCCGGGCGCACCCGATAGGCCTGTAGCCGGCTCAGGTGTTCCCGTTTGCCGTAGAGATGACCGGCGTGAGGGCCGAAGAATTTGTAGGCGGAACAGGCCAAAAAGTCGCAATCCAATGCCCGCACATCGATCAGCCCGTGGGGCGCATATTGAACCGCATCGATGAACGAATAGGCCCCAGCCTCCCGCGCCCAATCAACAACTGTCTTCACATCGTTGATTGTCCCCAGCGCGTTGCTGGCATAGCCCACAGCCACCAACTTTGTGCGGGGTGTGATCTTGCGCCGGAAGTCGTCCATATCCAGGGTTCCGGTCTCTACATCAATATCCACCCATTGCACAGTTGCACCCCGTTCCTCCGCGG
Organism: Litorilinea aerophila; assembly: GCA_945905745.1. Classification (GTDB taxonomy): domain Bacteria; phylum Chloroflexota; class Anaerolineae; order Caldilineales; family Caldilineaceae; genus JACQGT01. The sequence continues at coordinate 8,491 of CAMDQF010000266.1, read as the reverse complement.
CCAGCGCCCAGGGCATTACATCCGCATCGTGATCCAGCCGGGTCACGACAATCTCATCGCCAGGACGAAACTCCCGGGCCAGGGATCGGCTCAGGTGAAAGGTCAGGCTGGTCATATTGTTGCCGAAGATCACCTCGTCCGGGTCCGCTCCGAGCAGATCGGCCACGGCCTGATGGGCTTCGGCGATCACCGCATCCGTGCGCAGACTGGTCTCGAAGCCGCCGTGGGTGTTGGAATTGCGCCGGGTCAGATAATCCACCATCGCCCGGATCACATTCCTGTGAACCTGCGTACCGCCGGGATTGTCGAAAAAGATGGCCGGTCTGCCATTGTACTCCTCCTGCAAAGCCGGGAACTGCTTGCGAATTGCGTTGACATCCAACATCGCTTTCTCCTGTTTGAACGAGCCTGGGAGCGCCGCCATTCGCCGCCAGGGATGGCGGCGCTCCCTATGGCGGCGCTCCCAGAGTAGGTTATGATTTCGTGGGGGGCAGGCCGTCGGCCAGCAGCCAGATACGCTCTTGGCCCAGCAGAGCCGACCAGTCACGCCCCAACACGGCAAAGGCGAATTCGGCCAGATCGGAGAGGACCAGAGAGCGGCCTTCGATCTCCAACGCTTTGGCGGAAAGGGCCATCAGTGGCTGGTCGGCTTCCACCGCCACTGTCGCCACCCGGCCATCGGTGGGCAGATCGGCCAGCCGACAGGCCCGTTCCACAGCGACAGCAAAATCGCCCAATTCGTCCACCAGCCCATTTTCCGCGGCCTGGCTGCCCGTCCATACCCGGCCACCAGCCAACTCCTCCAGCCGTTCCGGGGACAAATGGCGACCCGCTGCCACCCGATCTTTGAATGCCTGATAGCTGGCCGTGACCGAATCCTCGATCTTGTCCCGCTGCTCCCCCCGCCAGGGACGGCTGTCGGCGTAGAGGTCGGCGTTCTTGCCCCGGCGCAGTGAGACCCGGTTGGCGGCCACTTTGCGATAGGCTTCGCTGGTGATCAGCTTGGCCGTGATGACGCCGATGCTGCCCGTGAGGGTGGCAGGCTGGCAGACGATTTTGTGGGCAGGCAGGGCGATGTAATAGCCGCCGCTGGCCGCCACGTCGCCCAGATAGGCCACGAGGGGCTTTTTGCGCGCCAGGAGGGAGAGCTCCCGCCACATCAGATCGCTGGCCAGGGCCGAGCCGCCGCCGGAGTCAATGTGCAGCACAACCGCAGCCAGGCTGTCGTCTTTGGCCGCAGCCCGCACCAACTGCTGCACAGTCGCGCTGCCGATGGTGCTGTCGCCCAGAATGGGCAAGGCAGTGGGAAACTGGCGGCTCTTGCCTGTCATCACTGTGCCGGAAAGGCTGATGACGCCGATGCTGCGGGGATGGCTGGGCCGGTGCTTGCGTTTGAGATAGCGTCTGGCTCTCCCGTAGGGTTGCAAACGGGCCTCCCGGTCGCCGATGCTGAGCAGACCGGGCAATTCATCCTCGTAGGCGATGCCGTCGATGAGGGTCTTTTCCAGCGCGGCGGCTGCCGAGAGTGGGGCCTGATCGATGAGGGAGCGGACCTGATTCTCGCCCAGCACCCGCCCCTGGCTGATGGCCGTGACCAGCGAATCGAACCAGCCGTCAAAGAGCCGGTTGATCTGTTCGCGCTCGGCCTCGCTCATCTCAGAGCGAGCCAGGCGGTCAAAGGCGGTCTTCCAGGGGGCCACCCGTATCACATCGGCCTGCACACCCAACTTTTCCAGGGTATTCGCCAAAAAGGTAGGCTCGGTGTGCAGCCCCAGCACATTCCAGTCGGCCTGGGGCGGAATCAAAATGCGGTTGGCGGCCGCGGCCATCAGATAAGTGGCATTGCTCATAGCTTCCAGATAGACGACCACATCCTTCTCGATGGTGCGCTGGGGGCCATTTTCGGCTGCATCCCATTTTCGGAAGCGCTGGAAGAGGGCGGCCAGGCTTTGGCCCTGGGCCAGGCTGATCTGTGCGCCCCGCACCAGAAAGAGAACGCCATAGACATCCGGGTCTGCGGCAATCGCGGCCAGGGCGCGGGAGAGGCTTTCCAGGGTAACGGGCGGGGAAGCAAAAGGCAGCAGGCCCATATACCAGGGCTGGGGCGGCGTGCGTTCCACGACCTCGCCGTCTAGCTCAAAGACGACGTAGTCCGCCCACTTGCGTCGAGCCAGACGTCGCCGGCCATTCAGCAGGCCATAAAAGAACCAGCGCCACAGCCGCCCCAACAGACGGCCCAAAGCGGCCAATCCGCGGCCAATCGGCTTTAGAAAGTTCATAAGAGTCGTTTCTCGTCAGATTGCACTATATCGACACCACCCGTCCGCTATCGGTCTCTGTATACTACTTTCCCCATAGACTGGACGCCAAACCAGCAGGGGGTTTGAGTAGATTCCCCACTCTTACTCCAGACCAGAGTTTGGCGTTATCTGCGTTCTCCCAGCTTACTCCTCGCCCAGCAGACGGTTGAAGAAGATACCCCGTCGCACGTGGCGTACCACAGGGCCTTCGGCCACCACCAGCACCTGATTCCCCCAGGAACTTCCACCCAAATAGACCGTATAACGCTGGTTGCTGTGGCCGATCCAGCGATATTTGTGCATCGAATTGGCAATGCGCGGATCCGCCGCAATCGGCTCATCGGGCATCACAATCTCCCGATAGCGGGCGGGGAACTCCCGGCAAGTCTCACAGAGGCCGTCTTCACCCACACAGGCCGTGCAATAGAGTTGTAGACAGAGCGAGCAGGCCGCTGTGTGATCAGCGCAATGGCTGAAACCGCAGCCGGGACAACGGCTGTCACAGGCCGGGCAAAGGGCTTCCTTGCCCAGTTCGCAGATGACTGCGTGATCCTGGCAAAGCACGGCCCCACAACCTCGGCAGTGCAGCGCGTGGGTCTGGCAGACCAGCCCGCCGCAGCTTTGACAGGCCAAAGCACAGTGACCACAGCAGCGCTCGCCACAGGTCTGACAGCGCGGCTCGTTCTCTTTGCCCACCGGTTGACCGCAGCCGGGGCAGCCAGTGAGACAGTCGCTGCAATAGGCCAGGCCATCCGCCGGATCGATAGTGGCGAAAGCTGGACCGACCAGACGCTGGCAGTGGGCGCAGGCGACGATACAATCGGTACAGAAACGCTGACCGCTGGTGCTGCATGTGGCCAGGTGGCTGCTGTCCTGATGGCAGTTGGGGCAACGCACCGCGCACTGGCGGCAGATCAGATCACCGGTCACACCGTCCACCCGCAGATGGGTGCGGCACTGGCGGACGCCACAGCTAGCGCAGCTTTCCTGACAGGTGTGGCAGACGTCATCGGCGCAGATGGGACAGCGGCTGCTGTGTTCGGCGCAGGCCCGCTGCCCACACGACCAGCAATAGACGCTGCACGTCTCGCAGTGTTGCTCCCCACAGACCGGGCAACCGTAGATCCCGCAGCGCTCACACAGGATTTCGCGGCATTCGGCGCATTGACGCTGGCAAGTTTCGCAGAGCAGGTGACCGGCCCTGTCCAGCACCAGCGCAGAGAGCGGCTCCCCGCAGGCGTGACAGACCGGGCGATCCAGCGTGCCCGTGTAGAGATTGCGGGTCACCCGCACAGCCACGTTCCGCTTGCCGTCGCTCAGGTTGATGTTGGCCACGGCCACAGGCAGATGCAGAATCGCATAGCTGAAGAGCCGGACCTGCACCCGCAAGCGATGGTTTTCGATCTCCTCGGCAATCTTGCGCCGCAAATCTTCCTGCAAGATCTGGCGCTTTTCGCCCTGGGGGTCGTGGCTGTCGTAGACTTCGCCGATCTGCTGCTCGTAGTAACTGGTCAGTCGGGAGAGTACTTTGTGCAGTCGGGGTAGAATCTCCGACTCGAAGGCCACACAGCGCAGGTCCGCGTGATAGAGCGCATATTTACGGGCACTCTCGGCCAGCCGGGCCAAATGGGTCATAGGCGGCAGCCGAGGGGGCAGAGGCGCTCCCTCGGCCTCCTTTTCCGGTTGCAGGGGCGCACCGTCATCAAAGAGGTTGTTCAGGGTAAGGCCCGTCTCGCCCTGCTCTGCCAGGAGTTGCCGGTTGCCGTCGCTGTCCAGAACAACTGTATAGAGTTCTTCCCGCTTGTCGTCGGAGCGGTAGGTAATGTGCCAGTTGAAGACGAAAAGTAGCTGCTCGTCTTCCTCCAGTTTCAGCCCGGAGACAGCCGCGTTGCGGGGTTGAAGCGCCCGCAACAACTGGTCCGCGCCGGGATGGCGCTTGGGCAGTTGCAGCAGGGTGACACCGCCCTGGCGATCCAGAAAATCCATCATCTGGTCAAAGAGCCGACTGCCGTAGGCCACCAAATCGGTCTGGGATGTGCTCTCGCTGTTCTGAAAGACCAGGTGCAGCGCCGGCTTACCAAAATGGGCGGCCAGGTCATCGGGCAGATCAACCCACAGGCTTTCGTCCGCATCCCGCGGGGTCATCTCCCCGCCGAAGGTGCGGAAGAATTGATGGGCAAATTCTTGCAGGCTCTGATGGCGCGGGGATGATGCCGCGGGCGCGTCGTTAGCAGGAGGCGTTGGAAGGGATGGGGGCATACGGATTCGGCGCTACTCTGGAAGACAACCCACAGACTGGGCAATTGGAATCCCCACAGTATAGCACAGATCGGAATTGGTTGCTTCTGTCGCCTTGTTTGTGATAAAATGCACCATGACTTTGCGGGCTGGTTGCTCGCCTATTGTTTCTATTGATTCGCCTGGCACAGCTCCCAGTATACAAAGAGACTAATGAAAGCCATATCTACTGTGAGTAAACGGAATAGCAAAGAGATTCCAGACATCGTAATCGGTCGTCTGCCAGTCTACCTGCGCACCCTGCGTCTGCTGGCAGACGCAGGCCGGGATGTGACATCCAGCCAGGAGTTGGGTGAACATCTGGGAATCAGCTCGGCGCAGATTCGCAAAGACCTGAGCCATTTTGGCGAGTTTGGCAAGCAGGGAACGGGCTACAATATCACATTCCTCTGCAATCAGTTGCAGAAAATTCTGAATGTGGATCGGGTCTGGCCGATAGTGCTGGTGGGGGCCGGTTCGTTGGGCAACGCCATTGCCAACTACGCCGGTTTCGAGAGTCGGGGATTCCGCATCGTTGCTATCTTCGACGAGGACAAAAAGAAGATCGGGCTGGAGATGGGGCCGGTCTTTGTGGATGACTTCGCCAATCTCAAAATTCGGGTGGAGGAGACCAGAGCGCAGATTGCCGTAATCGCCGTCCCCACCCACGTGGCCCAACGGGTGGCGGATCAGCTAATCGAGGCCGGGCTGACCAGCATCCTCTGCTATGCGCCCATCACCCTGACCGTGCCGCCCCACGTGCGGGTCGAATACATCGATCCGGTCATCCACTTCCAACACATGACCTACTATCTCGGCTGAAAATGGCTGACAGACAAACTTTTTTACCCCAGCGGACTCTTGCGGGGTAGCCCTTGCCCCCGGGGGTATTGGGGTGGGGTGCGCCGGGGCTTTTTGATAAGCAAAATCCGCCGCTCCTCGTCCAGATGGGGCACTGTGACCGGAGCAAAGCGCACCACTTCCCCGCCTAATAGGTCAATGGCTTTGCGGGCCTCCATAAACTCTTCCCCAGCCCCAGGCCCTTTGTAGGCCATCACGTAGCCCCGTTGACGGGCAAAAGGCAGCAGATACTCCACCAGGGTGTCCAGTCGGGCCACGGCCCGGGCCACCACCAGATCGAATTGGTCCCGATAGAGTTCGCTTTGCCCCAACTCCTCGGCTCGCCCCTGTACCACATCCACGCCCGTTAACTTCAGCGCCGAGACAACCTCCTCCAGAAAGCGTACCTTTTTGCCTGTGCCGTCCAGCAGGACCAGCCGCAATTCCGGCCAGACGATTTTGAGGGGCAGGCCCGGAAAGCCTGCTCCGGACCCCACGTCAATGGCGCGCAGCCGGGCGAGTGGCAAAGCGCTGTTCTTCAGCTCTTCCCTGATCAGCGACAGGCCGACCAACGAGTCGAGAAAGTGTTTGGTTTGGACGCCCATGAGATCGTCAATAGCAGTCAGATTGATCTTCTGATTCCATTCAGCCAGAAGATCAAAATAGGTGGCAAACTGTTCGACCTGTCTTTCCGAGAGAGGTATTCCCAGTTCTTCGCATCCGCTTACCAATAGATCCATACGCAAATCCATTTGTCACCTCATTTCGTCTGGTACCAATCGACTGTACATTTTACCATACCTGCACCGCACTGGCCTGTCGGGCAAGAAAGAAAACCCGGAGTAACCCCTGCTTTTGACAGGGCAAAGAGCAGGGCGGTATAATGCGGGCTGAATTTTATCAACTTTTCTATAAAAATTCTACGACAAGAAAAAGCAATGCAGACATTTTGTGGCTTGACAACCGATGGAATGCTTGACTATCTGGCTGCCATCTACAAATTGGACAAAAAGCACGAACGAGTCACGACCGGCGCATTGGCGGCCCGCATGAGTGTTTCTGCGGCTGCGGCCAGCAGTATGCTCAAGCGGCTGGAAGAGGGCAATCTGGTCGAGCGCTCCAACGCCGACGGTATCACCCTTACCGAGCAAGGACGGCTGGCCGCGCTCCAACTCATCCGTCGCCACCGACTGTTGGAAGTCTTCCTCATTCAGGTGATGGGCTATAGCTGGGATCAGGTAGATCACGAAGCCCATGCCCTGCAACATTCCATCTCCGCTGCCTTTGAGGAGCGCATGGACGCTCTCTGCGGCTACCCCACCCATTGCCCCCACGGCGATCCTATTCCCAGCAAAGATGGGGTAATGCCAGAAGAAAAGCTGGTCTCCCTGGTGAAACTGACACCCCAGGCGACTGCCCGCATCCGACGGGTGGCAACCGACGATTCCCGCATCCTGCGCTATCTGGCCCGGCTGGGGTTGATGCCGGGGCAGATGGTGGCTTTACAGGAGATAGCACCCTTCAACGGGCCAGTGACGATTGACCGTCTGGGCAGTTTGCCCAATCTGGAGGAAGGCAGCCAACAGATTCTGGGTCACGATCTGGCTGGGCTGCTCTTTGTTGAGCCGCTTTTTACAAAGCATCCCACGGCCATTTTGGCCTGAACGCAAGACAAGCAGCGCAAGGAAAAGAATAGACCGATGGGAATCCGACAATATCAGGCCGCAGGTGGGGTGGTCATCCAACAGGGGATTCTGCCTGATTTGGATCCGGCAACACCCTATCTTTTGCTGCTGGACAGACCGGACCGGGGGGAAGTGCGGCTGCCCAAAGGACACATCGACCCCGGCGAGAATGTGGAAGACACGGCCCTGCGCGAGACCGAAGAAGAGGCTGGCTTCGCCGATCTGGCAGTGCTGGCGGATCTGGGCAGTAACCGGGTAGAATTCGACTACAAAGAGAATCACTACATCCGGGATGAACACTACTTTTTAATAGCCTTGCGCTCACCCCGCCAGAGCCAGCGTCCCGCCAACGATGCCCAGCAATTCCGTCCGCTCTGGGTGGAACTGGACGAGGCCGTCAATCGGCTTACCTTTACTGCGGAGCAGCAGGTCGTGCAGAAAGCCGTAGAAGCGTATCGGGCATTGATGGGTTAGCTCCCAGCGAAGTGCTCTTAGGCTGCTTCACGAAAATAGGTACCCAGAAGTCCCCGGCACTTCACGAATACCAACGGGGTGATTGTGGCGTACCGACTCGCTTGGACAGAAAGTGCCGGGGACTTTGTCCGGGTAATTTATTCCTTGAAGTGGCCTTAAAGCAAAAGACCCGGAACACTGTTGTCCCGGGTCTTTCTGATCAATAATCTGGCTGCTCTCAGGCAGATTGTAGCCGACCGCAGCCAAGACAGACGGTCGCGATCTGCATCATCTCATTTGAAACGGTATGTGATCCGCCCGCGGGTCAGATCATAGGGACTCATCTCCACCTTCACCTTATCGCCCAAGAGAACACGAATATAATACTTACGCATCTTTCCCGAAAGATAGGCAAGCACATTGTGACCATTCTCCAGTTCGACCCGAAAGTTCGCATTGGGAAGGGTTTCGGTGATCTTTCCTTCGAGTGTTAGTGTTTCTTCAGCCATAGATCTCCATTCAAAACATCTGTTTTCTACAGGAAGCGGGGAACGGTTCGCTGCGCTTTGCGGATCGCCTTCTGTTTCTTAATACGGCGTACCTCGCTCTTGGATGTGAACCAACGCTTCTGGCGCACAATCGGCAAAATGCGGGCCTCAGCCACAGCCTTGCGGAAGCGTTTGAGAAGACTTTCCTGGGATTCACCTGGTCGTAAATCGACACTCATTTGTTTCACCCCCCTCCTGGGCGGGTTGCGGTGACACTCGCTTGGCGCTGACACCGGTTGGTGGCAAAAATAGTCCTGCCAACCTATCCACATTGACACGAAACGTGCCCCGTGCGGCTGACAGGACTTATAGTATACGCCAGACAGGGGATAAAGACAAAAAAGCAGGGCGCTACTTTTGTTCAACTCTTGCAAGATCAGGCCGATTC
>CAMDQF010000265.1 GCA_945905745.1 Litorilinea aerophila | reverse complement strand
TTTCCCGTCCGCGGTCTGCCGTCTCCTCAATCCAAAGGAGTCCCTCCCATGCCCGACAACGGCGTCGCATGGCTCGACGAAGAAATGGATCGGCTGAAAGAGGCCGGTCTCTACAATACCATCCGCACGCTTGAATCCCCGATGGACGCGTGGGTCGTCATCGACGGTCAGCGCAAACTCAACTTCTGCGCCAACAATTATCTGGGGCTGGCCAACCACCCCCGTCTGCGCGAAGCCGCCAAAGCCGCCATCGACCGCTACGGCATCGGCCCCGGCGCGGTGCGCACGATTGCCGGCACCACCTCCCTGCACATCGAACTGGAAGAAAAACTGGCCGTCTTCAAAAAAGCCGAGGCCTGCATCACCTTCCAGAGCGGTTTTATGGCCAATCTGGCGACGATCCCCGCACTGGTGGGCAAAGACGATCTCATCTTCTCCGACGAACTGAACCACGCCAGCATCATCGACGCCTGTCGCCTGAGCCGGGCGACGGTCATCCGCTACGCGCATAACGACGTGGCCGATCTGCGCGCCAAAATCGCCGAAAACCCAACTATCGGTCGCCGGCTGATTGTCACCGATGGCGTCTTCAGTATGGACGGCGACATCGCACCCCTGGACGAAATTGTGGCTGTGGCCGAGGCGACGGGCTGTCTGTCGATGGTGGACGACGCTCACGGCGAGGGGGTGCTGGGCGAGGGAGGCCGGGGGATTGTGGACCACTTCCATCTGCACGGGCGGGTGGACGTGGAGGTGGGGACGATGAGCAAAGCCTTTGGCGCGGTAGGCGGGATGGTGGCGGGCCGCCGCTCGATTGTGGAATGGTTGCGCCAGCGGGGGCGACCCTTCCTCTTTTCCAGCGCGATGACGGCACCGGATGTGGCGGCCTGTATCGAAGCGACCGCGATGTTGCAGGAATCGACCGAGCGGGTGGAGCGGCTGTGGAGCAACGCCAGCCTGCTCAAATCCGAGTTACAGAAGATGGGCTTCGACACGGGGCTGAGTCAGACGCCGATTGTGCCGATGATGCTGGGCGAAGCGCCCCTGGCCCAGGAGTTCAGCCGCCGCCTCTTTGCCGCGGGCGTCTTTGCGATGGCGATTGGCTTCCCAACAGTCCCGGCAGGCAAGGCCCGTATCCGGGTGATGAACAGCGCGGCGCATAGCCAGTCAGATTTGGAAGTGGGGCTGGCCGCGTTCGAGAAGATTGGGCGGGAATTGGGGGTGATTTGATGCGTAAACACGCCATTTTCATCACCGGGGCCAGTGGGGAAGTGGGCCACGCCCTCATCCGCCATCTGGCCGCGGACGGCGACAACCGGCTGCTGACCCTGGATTTGCGGTCACTGCCGTCCGACATCGCCGCCCTGACCACCCACGTCCAGGGGGATATGCTGGACACGAATCTGCTGGCCCGGCTGGTCAGCGAGTACGAGATCGACACAATCTACCACCTGGCCGCGCTCCTCAGCACCCGGGCCGAATTCAGCCCGGAGATGGCCCATCAGGTCAATGTGGAGGGGATGCTCGCCCTGCTCAAACTGGCCGCGGAGCAGAGCCAGTGGCGCAACCAGCCCATTCAATTCGTCTTCCCCAGTTCCATCGCCATCTACGGGATGCCGGATTTGGAGAGCAAAGAACTCTACAATCGGGTGCGGGAATTTGAATGGAACCAGCCGCGCACGATGTACGGCTGCAACAAAATCTACGGAGAGATGCTGGGCAACTATTACAGCAAACACTTCCGCCAACTGGCCGCCGAAGCGCCCGTACACATCGACTTTCGCTGCGTGCGCTTTCCGGGGCTGATCAGCGCTTTCACTCTGCCCAGCGGCGGCACCAGCGATTTCGGGCCGGAGATGCTCCACGCCGCGGCCGCAGGGGAGCCGTATGCCTGCTTTGTGCGGGAAGACGCCCGCATCCCCTTTATGACAATGCCAGACGCGGTGACTGCGCTGCTGCAACTGGCCCAGGCCCCTGCCGAGAAGCTGACCCGCCGGGTCTACAACGTCACCAGCTTCAGCCTGAGCGCGGGGGAGATTCGGGATCGGGTGCTGGCGGCTTTCCCCGACGCCCAGATCAGCTTCCGGCCCGATCTGAAACGTCAGGCGATTGTGGACTCCTGGCCCGCAGATTTGGACGACTCGGCGGCCCGGCGGGACTGGGGCTGGTCGCCCCAACACGACGTGGAGAAGGCCTTTGGGGAGTATCTGATCCCCAATATCCGGGAGGGGTATACAGGATTGGCGAGAACGTAAAGCGATCCGGGTCCAGCGGGCCGACAATCCGCTCCTGCAGGCTGCCGTCGGGAGCGATGAGTGCCGTTAACGGCAAGGCCCGCACGTCATAGGCCAGAAGGGTGGCGTCGTCCGGGTGGAGAAGAATGGGGAAGGTCACGCCGGTCTCCGCCACAAAGTCCCCCACTGTGGCTGGGGATTCCCGCATATTGACGCCCAGAACGACCAGATCGTCCGGGTTCTCGTCGGCCAGCCGTTGCAGATAGGCCATCTCCTCCCGACAGGGCGCACACCAGGTGGCCCAGAAATTGACCAGCACCCAGCGTCCCCGCAAATGGGTCAGGGAGAGTTCTGCACCGTTCAGCGTGGATAGAGTGAAAGAGTGGGCGGTCTCCGGGACAGGGGGCGCGGCGACAGGCTGACAGCCCGTCAGCCAGACCAGCAAAAGGATTGCCAGCCCTCGTCCGAACACACGGTTCACCGGGGTCACTCCATCCTTACTACCACGCGGGATCACCTCTACGCCGGAAAGAGTTTCTGCACCACATCCGTGCGATAGGCTTGCCAGGCGGGGAGCAGACCGGCCAGCAGGCCAAAGAGCAGAGGCAGCGTCATCAGCCAGAGTTCCAGCCCCCACAGATAGCGGATCGGTATGGGGATGGCCGCCTCTGTGCCGATCTGCCCGGCGATGAGCAGCGCTGTGCCGTAGCCGAGCAGCCGACCCACCAGCGCGCCGACCAGAGCCAGCAGCAGCGCTTCCCACAGCACCAGCCAGAAGATACGCCCGCGACTGGCCCCCAGGCTGCGCATCACCGCCAGCATCTGCTCCCGGGCCAGGACACCGCTGTAGATGGCGAGAAAGAGGGTCAGCACCGCCATCCCCCCGGCCAAATAGCCCACCAGCCCCAGCAGCCGCCGCCCCTGTTCCAGCAGGTCAAAGAGCGCGCCCAGTTCCCGGCCCGGAAAGACCGCCTGGGCTTCGTTCCCTGTGTAGAATTCCTGCCAAAGCTGATTGGCTTCGATAAATCCTCGCGGGCGCACAAAAATCGCGGTGATTTCGTCGGAATGTTCGTCCGGGGCCTCTTCTGTTCCGTGGACGGCGTGGACACTCTCCAGAGAGGTGAAAACCGCGTTGGCGTAGGGTCCAGCAACCGGCTGCAAAATACCGACGACAGTGTGGGCGGTGTCGTGATCGTCGCTGGTCAGCCCCCGTTCCACTCCGTGCTGGGGCAGGAAACGGTCGCCCAACTTCAACCCCAATTGACGCGCGGCCCGGTCGCCCAGCACTGCTTCGAAATCTGTCGCAAAGAGCCGTCCCTGGGCCAGACGAAAGGTGGGCGGGCTGTCCGGGCTGGGGCGCAGATCGAAGAAATCGGCGGTTGTGCCCACAATGCGTGCGCCACCCACATTGTCGCCCATTGCCAGGGGAATAGTGAGACTCACCCGGGGGTCAGCGACCAGTTCTTCCCAGAGGTGGCTGTCTATATTGCCTACCGGCGCACCCTGCAACAGGAGCGTGCTTAAGACTAGCTGCTGGGCGCTGCCTTTGGGACCGACCACCAGCACGCCAAAGGGGTCGCTGGCCTGGAGAATCCCCCGGCGCAGTCCATCGCTGAGGGCCAGCACGGCAATCGTCAGACCGATGGCTGCGCCCACCACTAGCAGCGTGACGACACTTTGCACGGCCCGGCTGCTTATATTGCGCCAGGCCAGACGCAGGTCATAGAACAGGAGGAAACGGCTCAGGCGCTGCTCGTTCACGCGGCCATATCCAAATGCCGGGGATCGGAAATGACAAAGCGGGCCGGTCCAGACTCCCGCAGTTTGCCCGCCTCCAAATCCACAACCCGGTCGAAGCGCCGGTTGAGAACGGGGTCGTGGCTGGCGACGATCAGAATGGCTTTTTCCTCCCGGCAAATCTCCTGCAACATCTCCATCACACAGTCCCGGGCGTAAGGGTCCAGGGCCGCGGTGGGTTCATCAGCCAGAAGCAGGTGGGGCCGGGTGATGAGGCTGCGCGCGACTGTCACCCGCAGGCGCTGACCGGTGCTCAACTGCCCAGGCCGGTGGTTGGCAAACTCAGCCAGCCCCAACCGGGTGAGCAGAGCCCGGGCCAGCAGACGACGCTGGATGTAATCCCCTTTGCCCGCAAAGATCAGGGGCATCTCCACATTTTCCTGGGCGCTCAGATTGGAGATCAGATGGTGCATCTGAAAGACGTAGCCGATGCGCCCGGCCCGAAAGCGATCCCGTTTGGCTTCGCTGTGGGCAAAGAGGCGATAGCCGTCTACAGTCACCTCGCCCTGGGTTGGGCGCAGCAGACCGGCCAGAATGTTCATCAGCGTCGTTTTGCCGCTGCCGCTGATACCCCGCAGCAGCACCTGTTCCCCGGCTTCCACCTGCCAGTGGGGAATGTCCAGGACGGCCCGTTCGCTCAAACCAGGGCTGGTATAGGCGTGTGTTAGATTTTCCACAATCAGGCTCATTGAATCACCTCGACTCTTTCTGCGTAGATGCGCACCAGACTGACCATTCCCGTTTCCGGGTCTACCAACGGGCCAAGCTCCAGCCGCCCCGTCAGGCGCAGCGGACGGGTGGTGACTGTGGCCGATTCGTCCTGCATATAAACCAGCGCAATATCGTCGGGCCAGTCCGCGGCGGAGCTGCAAAAGGGGCAGAACTCCAAGCGGATGCGGGTAAGGACGAAATAGTCCAGGGCGGCTTTGAGGGGCGGCGCCATATAGCCCTCGATTGTCACCGCTTGCCCGTCCAGCGAGACCAATTTGTCCGACAGCGTAAGCCCGGTTCGGATATTGTAACCTTCGTAGAATTCGTCAAAGCCAATCGGCACGGGGTAGCTGTCGAAACTAAGTCGGCTGCGCGGCGTCGGCTGGAAGGCGATGTCCGTGGCCGCGGCGATGGCGGCGGCTTTGCCTTGAGGAAGAGCGATGCTGAGAGGTGTGGGTGTTGCCTGGGGTGTACTTTCTGTGGCGACGCGCGCCAATGTGGGCGTCGTCGTAGCGGATGACAGCGCCACCGCGGGCAGGGGCGTCACCCGCGCAATCGCTGCCGGTCCCGTTGGACTACAGGCGGCCAGGGAGAGGTAAAGGACGAACAGAAGGAGCGGTGAAAAATGTTTCATATGGCTCTTTGGGTGATCGGTGAGCAGTAATCAGTGGCAGGGGATACCACTGATTACTGCTCACTGTTTACTGCTTACTCAGAGTAGGGCACGTAGCAGATACCCTCGACAACAATGCCAGGGCAGCTCATCTGGGCCGCCTCGCCAATCGGGTCCAGACCGATGGCGGCAGCCATGCAGAAGAAGACTTCCGTATTCTCCTGGCTGTGGCCGAAGCAGCCGGCACCGGGGCCAGTGGCATAGACCGGCACCGATTGCAGGGTGTGAACACTGCTGTTGGCACCTTCGGGCAGGTTGCCGCCCAGCGCCAGACCGTTGGGATCGTCGTCCGGGTTGTCGGTTGTCTTGTCCTCGGTAACAAGCGACGGTGTGCGGTAGACCGGGCTGACCTGGAAATCCTCGGTGAAGACAGGATTGTCCACTTTGCCCTGGGCCAGGGCAATCGTCACATCCCAGCGATCCGGGAAGAAGTCACCATCTGCATCCTCATAAGAGGGAAAGCCGGCGTCGGCGTAGACGCGAATGGCGTTGCGCTTGCCGGAGTCGTCGGTGGCCGCGTTGAAGGCTTCCGTGTCCACTGTGCCGTAGACATCGTAGCCCTGGGCGTGGTCACTGGTCACGACAATCAGCGTATCCGGCGCATTCTCGACGGCCCATTCCACAGCCGCGGCCACAGCTCGTTCAAATTCGATGGTATCGGCCAGGGCGCGGTCAAAGTCCATCGGGTGCAGCGCCTTGTCGATGCTGGCCCCTTCCACTTCCAGATAGAAGCCATTGGGGTTCTGGCCCAACACAGCCAGAGCAGCCAGGGTCATCTCGTCCAGATTGGGCTGATCCGGGAAGGCAGCCACATTGTCGGTGAAGACATTCTTGTCCAGCCAGACATCCATATTGTTGGGGTGGAAGATGCCGAGCAGGTGGGAGGGCATTTCGGTGCCGCTCACGGCCTCGGCCAGCTCTTCGCCAGTAGTGATGACGGAATAGCCAGCCGCTTCGTAGTCAGCGAAGATGTCCCGCGTATCTTCGCGGCGGGAACCTTCTGTGGTGGACGGAATCATATTGCGTCCGCCGCCGCCCAGGATGACGGCAGGCATCAGCCCTTCGTCCAGGGCCTGGGCCACGTAGCTGTTGATGCTGTAATTGCTGCGGTCGCGGCCATAGCCATAGACGCCGTTGGGGGTGGCGTCGCCCCAGTGGGCGGTGGTGACAATGCCCACGCTCATCTCGCGCAGGCGGCTGATCAGATAGGCGAACTTCTCGGTGCGGGGGTCATCCAGGGTTTCGGGGGAGGTGTCCGCATAGACGCCGTTGGCGTTGACAGCGGTCTTGTGACCGGTGTTGTAGGCGCTGGCGCTGTTGGCGCTGTCGGTGATGATGCTGTCGATACCGGAGGTGTGCAGGAAGCCAACTTCCTCGAAATTCTCGAAGGAGAGGTTGCTGCGATAGGTGCCCTGATCCATACCGCGGGAGATCAGACGGGCTGCGGTGTAGACGCCCTGACTGCCGCCGTCGGCCAGGAAGAGAATCACATTCCGCGCACCGGCAGAGGCAACTGGCTCGCGCACAGTCCAGGTGACGCTCGTCTCTGCGCCGCCCGCTGTGACGACAACTGCGTAGTCGCCCGCTTCGGCCAGCATCACTTCCCGCCAGATGACGGAGTTGGAGGTGAGAGGGGCATCTTCCGGGCCAAACTGCCAGCTTTCGGCCACGGCCTCTGCGCCGAAGAATTCGGACGCATCCACGCCGTTGACGGTCACGGCAAAGTCTTCGGGCATTTCTGCCGCGTGAACTTCCACGCGGAAATCAAAGTACACGCCAGGCAGGAAGTTCGCCTGGTCAATGGGCAGGATGAGGACGGGCAGGGCTTCCTCCTCCTGGGCAAGTGACACGGCGGGCAGGCTGCCCACCAGCAGCGCAAGGACGGCGATCACCGCCAGCCAGCGCTGCCACGTCTGTTTTGCGTGAGATAGCATAAAAGTCTGTCTCCTCTGGGAATGGGGAAAGAACGACAGGTTCACTGAAGTCCAGCGAACCTGTCTTATCTTTGAGCAGATGGATTAACAAACGGGCAATGGTTGATTAAGTCGGAGTAACCGATTTGTTAAGGCTTTGCGGAGATGACCGCGAATGGGAGGAAAACGCGAATAGCGGGTTCGTTATCGATGAACCGTTTTCGTCTGTTGCCTGTTTCACTTTGTTTGTGGAAACCCCAAGAGCCATCTGTCCCACCAACCATTCGCGCCATCCTCCCATTCGTTGTCAGTCTTTTACAGCGAATGGAAGGAGTACGCGAATAGCGGGTTCGGCATCCACCGGTACTGCTTGCGAAATCCTCGCCGACCATTCGCGCCATCCTCCTATTCGTTGTCACCGACCACGCCATAACAACACAAAATGTTAACTTTCTATCGACCAACCGTTAATCTTTCGCTGCTAGAGTGGCAGGGATTTTCAAGATTACCCATTCTTCCAAAGGAGCTACTGATGCGCTTTCGCCCGTCCCTTCTTTCTCTGCTCGTACTGATCAGCCTGATTGTGGCGGCCTGTGCTGTACCGCCGCCACCTATGCAGCCCACACCGCTGCCAGCGACAGCAACAGCCATGCCAGAGCCAACCGCTCTCCCCACTGCGCAGCCAACTGCTGAACCAACGGCCGCGCCTGTGGCAGAGACGCCGGAAGATCAACCTGCTGCCTTCCTCTCCCCCCTGGGCAGCTACGCTTCGGGCATTACGGATGCCAGCGGCAGCGAGATTGTGGCCTACGATGCGGGCAGCCAGCGCATCTTCTCCACCAACGCGGCCAACAACACGCTGGACATTCTGGACGCCCAGGACCCGGCCAACCTCAGCCTGCTGCTCTCGGTGGATTTGAACCCCTACGGCGCGGGTATCAACAGTGTGGCCGTCTCCAATGGGCTGGTGGCTGCGGCTGTGGCTGCCGACGCAGCCGACGCCCCCGGCCAGATCGTCTTCCTCAACCCGGATGGCGACGTTCTGGCTAATGTGGAAGCGGGCGCGCTGCCCGATATGGTGACATTTACCCCAGACGGGATGACGGTTCTGGTCGCCAACGAGGGTGAACCGAACGGCGATTACACCGTCGATCCCGAAGGTTCGATCACACTGATTGATCTCTCTGGCGGGATCGAAGGTCTCTCCCAGGCCAACGTGACCCAAATCTCTCTGGCCGCCTTCAACGATGCCGAGATCGACCCGGCCATCCGCGTCTTTGGGCCGAATGCCACAGTGGCCCAGGATTTGGAGCCGGAATATATCGCCGTCTCGCCGGATGGCAGCACGGCTTATGTGGGTCTGCAAGAAGCCAATGCCCTGGCTGTGGTGGACATCGCCAGCCGGGAGATTACTGGGCTGGTGGCTTTGGGCTTCAAAGATCACAACGCGCCGGGCAATGGGTTGGACGCCAGCGACAAGGACGGGGCGATCAACATTCAGAACTGGCCGGTGCTGGGAATGTATATGCCCGACTCGATTGCGGCCTACACCGCCAACGGTGAAACCTTTATCATCAGCGCCAATGAGGGCGACTCTCGCGACTACGACGGCTACAGCGAGGAGACCCGCGTCGCTGATCTGACCCTCGACCCCACCGCCTATCCCGACGCCGCGATGTTGCAGGCAGAAGAAAACCTGGGACGGCTGAAGACCACCACCGCCACAGGTGACACAGACGGCGACGGCGATGTGGATCAGATTTACAGCTTCGGCGCACGCTCCTTCACCATCTGGGACAGCCAGGGCGCGCTGGTCTGGGACAGC
>CAMDQF010000264.1 GCA_945905745.1 Litorilinea aerophila | reverse complement strand
GGCGGCAACCCGATGCTTTATGAACTGGTGGAGGAGCGCATCAGCGCCGAGCAGGGGCAGATCGCCGCACCCAGCCGTCCCGGTCTGGGGGTTACGCCCCGGCCGGAGTTTGTGCAGGAATACAGGCAGACAGTTGGATAGCAGATATTGGATATTGGTGATTGGGTAGTGGCGCGCCGTCGCGTCACACAATCCAATACTCAATATCCAATACCTATTTCCCATTTCCCATTTCCCAATACCCATTTCCCCTATGACAATTCTTCTCCTCGAAACCCTTCACAATGACGCTGTGGAATTGCTGGCTGGCTATGCGCCGGTGCGGCTTGCACCATCGCCCGATGGCTTGCCCCCGGCAGAGCTGCTGGCCGAAGCCGAAGCGATCCTGACCCGGGGCCGGGGGCGCGTCACCCAGGAAATATTGGCCGCCGCGCCCAGGCTGCGGGTCATCGCCCGCTGTGGCGTGGGCGTGGACAACATCGACATTTCCGCGGCCAAGGGACGAGCCATCCCGGTCGTCTACGCGCCAGGCAGCACAACTTTCGCCGTGGCCGAGCAGACACTGCTGCTGATGCTGGCCCTGGCCCGCCGTCTGCCTGCCCTTGCCAATGCCACCGCCACAGGCAATTGGGCCATCCGCGAAGGCTATAGTGGCGTGGAGCTGATGGGCAAGCGGCTGGGGATTGTGGGGCTGGGGGAGATCGGACGACGGGTGGCCGATCTGGGCGCAGCTTTCGGGATGGAGGTGTTGACATGGAGCCGTTCCAGCCGTGACCCCCGCTTTGCTGCCCTCGATTCTCTGGAAGAATTGCTGGCCCAGGCCGATCTGATCAGCCTGCACCTGGCCCTGACACCCCAGACCCGCCACCTGATCGGACCGGCCCAACTGGACCGGATGAAGCCGGGTTCGCTGCTCATCAACACGGCCCGGGGTGGCGTGGTTGATCAGTCGGCTGTGCTGGCCGCGCTGGAGAGTGGGCAGTTGGGCGGTTATGCCGCGGATGTGTTGGCGCAAGAACCACCCGCACCGGACGATCCCCTCCCCTCCCACCCCCGGGCCCTCATCACCCCCCACGTGGCAGCCCTCACCGACCGCACCTACCGGGTCATCTGCTTCTCGACTGCGGAGAATGTCCTGCGGGTACTGAAGGGGGAGACCCCCGCTGCCGGATCGATCTATCGGTCAGGTGGCTAAAGCCTGGACAGCCGCTTGGAGAACAAATTGCCCCTTACCTCCCTGGGATTTTGCAAAGAGGGCTTCCCAGAGTAAAATTGTACTGCCTGTTTGTCGAACCCCAGTAGTATCGATGTGGCAGCGCCCCATTTTTTGACCTGACACCTGGACAGATAAATCCGATGACTCGTTCAACGCTCACCCATTTGGAATGCGGCAAATGCGGCGAAACCTACGATGCTGACCGTCTGATGAATCTCTGTCCTGCCTGCAATCGCCCGTTGCTGGCCCGCTATGACCTGGCAAAGGCGGCCCAAACCCTGACCAAAGAGAGCTTGGCCGAGCGGGAGCCATCTTTGTGGCGCTACGAGGAAGTGCTGCCTGTACAGCGGGACGAAGCCTGCCTGAAGTTGGGCGAAGGCTGGACGCCATTGGTGCAGGCAGGGCGCTTGGGCGCACAGATCGGCTGCGCCAACACGTATATCAAAGACGAATCCCTCAACCCCACCGGCAGCTTCAAAGCCCGGGGTCTGGTGATGGCCGTCAGCCGGGCCTACGAACTGGGTGCCAAAGAGCTTGCCATCCCCAGCGCAGGCAACGCGGCCGGCGCAATGGCCGCCTACGCCGCCGCCGCTGGTCTGCCCGCCTATGTTTTTATGCCCCAGGATGTGCCCATGACCTTCCGGGTGGAGTGTAAAGTGCTGGGCGCTGAGGTAACGCTGGTGGACGGGCTGATCACCGACTGTGGCGTGAAGGTGAGGGAAGGGGTGCAGAAGCACGGCTGGTTCGATGTAAGCACCCTCAAAGAGCCTTATCGGCTGGAAGGCAAGAAGACGATGGGCTACGAGCTGGCCGAGCAGATGGGCTGGGAGTTGCCTGATGTGATTATTTATCCCACCGGCGGCGGAACCGGGCTGATTGGGATGTGGAAAGCCTTTGACGAGATGGAGCAGATGGAGCTGATTGGCTCCAAACGTCCCCGAATGGTCAGCGTGCAAAGTACAGGCTGCGCGCCAATGGTGCGGGCCTTTGAGGAAGAGACCGAACACGCGGAGATGTGGCAGGGGGCCAAAACCGTGGCCGACGGGCTGCGCGTCCCCGCCGCAGTGGGCGACTTCCTGATTCTCAACGCCATCCGCCAGAGCGGGGGCACGGCCATCGCCGTACCCGACGAGGAGATGATCACCCACGCCCGCACAATGGGCCAGCATACGGGCATCTTCCCCGCGCCGGAAGGGGCCGCCTGCCTGGCTGCACAGATTCGTCTTTTGGCGAATGGCTGGATTCAACCAGACGAAACAGTCGTTCTTTTCAACACCGGCAGCGGGCTGAAGTACGCGCATCTGTGGGCGTAAAGGCGAAGATTGGGACGCAGATTTTCATGATTTTGATTGATCTGCGCTGATCTTTCGTTTCATTTTTTATCTGCGTCCGTTTGTTTTCTGTTCTCATCATCATTTCCTTAGCTAGAAAGACAGTCCATTGGCAAAAACTACCCGAAACCGGGCCGCGGTGGCGGGACCGGTAGAAACTCACAAACATCTGACGGTGGGTATCAATCTCATCGCAGATCTGCTTGCGCCCACATTGGGCCCTATCTCCGGTCACATCGCCAGCCAGCGGGATAGCCGCGGTCCCGAACTGTTGGACGATTCGGGCACAGTCGTGCGGCGCATCCTCGGCTTCGGCGATCCCCGCATCGACATCGGTGCCATGCTCATGCGCAGCCTGGTCTGGCACACAGCCGAGCGGGTGGGCGATGGCGGCGCGACCTGCGCTGTCCTGGCCCGGGCTGTCTATATGGACGCACTGCGGATGCTTGCCGGCGGCATCAACTTCCGGGATTTGGAGCAGGGAATCAAAGCCGCGTTGGAAGCTGTTTGCACCAGCCTGACCGAAAATGCCCTGCCCGTCGTCTCGGAGGACGAACTCTCCGAAGTGGCCTATACCGTTGTGCGCAACCGCTCCCTGGCTGGGATGTTGGGCGAAATGAGCCATCTGCTGGGGGCGGAGGCCAAAGTCAATGTGCAGAAATATGTGGCCCCCTATCTGGAACGGGAGTACCACGCTGGGGCCAACTTTGGCGCTGAGATCGCCAGCTATCTGCTCTACACCGACGCTGCCCGCAAGCAGGCCGTGCAGACCGATTGCGCTGTGGCGCTCGTGGCCTCCAATCTGGCCGAAGCTGAGGATGTAATTCCCCTGATGGAAGCAGCCCTGGCTGGCGGATACAAATTCCTGGTCATCATCGCCAATAACTTCAAAGACGCCGCTCTCCACGTGATTGTGACCAACGAGAAGGCGGAGAAGAAGAAACTCAGTGTGCTGGCGGTCAAAATCAAACCCGTGGGGGAAGAGCGGCGCTACGCCCTGGAGGATATGGGCCTGCTCACCGGCGCAACTGTGCTGGGCCAGGGCTTTACCCCTCCCGCCCGCAAGGCTGTTCCTGAACATTTGGGCAAAGCCCTGCGTGTGGAGGTGGACAACGGCCAGTTCCGGCTGCTCCCCGAACGCCAGCGGCTGATCGACGCCCAGCCCGAAGTGGAGATCATCCGCCAGCGGCTGGCTTCCATGGCCCAGAATGACGAAGGCCGTCCTCTGCTGATGGGCCGACTGGCCTCTCTCAGCGGTGGGATGGGTACGCTGAAGGTCGGCGCGATTGGCAAGTTGGAGCGGGAAGTCATGTCGGAGAATGCGGAACGGGCTTTCAAAGTACTCTCTACCGCCCAACTGACCGGTGTGGTCCCTGGCGGCGGCGCAGCCCTGCTGCATGCCCGGACTGCTCTCAAGACAATCCACTTCGACGGTGACGCCCAATACGGTGTGAAGCTGATCCACGACGCTCTGGTTGCCCCTATGCGCCAGATTCTGGTGAACGCCCACGTCTCCGCGCCGGGTGTGATCATTGACCGGGTGCTGGATGCCGGGCCACACGCGGCCTACGACGTTTTGCAGGAAAAGGTGGGCAACGCGATGGAAAGTGGCGTGCTGGATGTGGCCGGTGTGCTGGAGATCGTTCTGCGCACTGCGGTCAGCACCGCGCTGATGGCCCTCAGCACCGATACGATTGTCTACCACAAGAATCCCAAGCAGGCATTGGAGCCATAAGTAATGACGATTATTCTTTCGATTTCCGCGCAGGGCGCGCAGCGCTGGGCTGCCGGCCCCTACGGACTCTTTGCCCTGCAAGAGGGCGCACTCATTCCGACCTCTCAGCCGATGGAACGGCTGATTGTCTGCTCAGCCATCAGCGACCGACTGCTGGTCGGCGGTGAACCCCACGGCATCGCCTACCTCTACCGGAGCGGCCAGGAGTGGCAGGCCTCCTGGCTGGGCGGCGCGACGGAGGCTGCGCTCTGTCTGGCTCCCCACCCGGATGTCTTCCACACGGCTGTGCTGCTGGCCGGGACCGAAGGGGGCGGCATTCTGCGCTCCACGGACCGGGGCCATCGCTGGTCGCCCTGCAACTACGGCTTGCGCAACTACACCGTTCTCAGTCTGGCCTGGGCACCCCTGGACCCGGCAGCCCGCTGGCCGGGGCGGGAGCACGTCTTTGCCGGGACCGAAGAGGGCATCTACCGTTCGCCCAGCGGTGGTCGGGGCTGGAAGCGCTCCGACACGCCGGATGCGGCCTACCAGAGCATCGCCATTTCTCCCTCCTTCCACAGCGACGGGCTGGTGCTGGCGGGCACTGAGGAGCAGGGCCTGTGGCGCTCGGCAGACAGCGGGCTGACCTTCACGCTGGTGACCGGCGCGCCCGAACGCATCAACTCCCTGGCCGCGCTGGATGGTGGCTGGCTGTTGAGCGATGAGGAGCAGTTGTGGCACTCCACCGATGGATTGTCCTGGCAGCCGGTGGCGGGCAGCGAACCCGCGCTCGTGCTGACACCCACCGCCGAGGGTATTCTGGCTGGCACCGAAAATGGCGTGCAGTTGCTGGACGGAGAGAATATGGCTGTGGTGGCGAGTTACGGGGTGATGGAAACGGCGTAAACACGTATTCCGTATTGCGTAAGTAATCGGTGATTGAGGCAACGGAATACGAATTGGGGCGATGTCACATTGTCACTGCCGGATAAAAACAACCAACGCACCAAGCGACACATGCTTACGCAATACGAAACACGCAATACATTTCAGGAGCTTCGATGACCGACGACCTGCTCACCCGCTACAACTACGACGAGTTCGTCCCGGCCAAATTTGAGCCGTGGATGCGCTTTGAACAAAGCCCGCCGCTTGGCAGCAAAGCTCCCGACTTTCCATTGTGGACGCTGGAAGGGGCGGAGACGAGCCTCTCGCAAGTCTGGTCAGCCAACAGCTACACAGTCGTCGAATTCGGTAGCTTCACCTGACCCTACTGTGGGATGGCGTCGCCATCCATGAATGCGATTGCCGAGCTCTACGCTGATGCAGGTGTCGGCTCGATTTTTCTCTACACCAACGAAGCCCATCCCGGCGAAAACTATCCTCACCACACGTCGATGGAGCAGAAGCTGCGCCACGCCACGGCCCTGCGGGATGTGCTGGGCGTCAACCGCCCGATTCTGGCCGATAGTCTGGACGGGGCCTGCCACCGGGCCTACGGCTCCATGCCCAATATGACCTGGATTTTCAATCAGGCTGGTACGCCCATCTACAAATCCGACTGGTCCGACTCCCACAGCGTAGAAAACGCCGTTCAATACTTTCTGCAGGTGTTGGATCGGCGGCGCAACCGGGAGCGGATGGCTCCCTTCCGGGTGGAACGTCTCGACTACCGCATTCAGGACCAGACCCAGTTTTATGCCGGTCTCGAACGCAGCGGGCCGAAAGCGGTCACAGAGTTTCGGGAGGCGTTTGGGTAGTAGAAAGTTGCAAGTGGCAGGTGGAAAGTGGCAGGTGTAGGGACGATCATTTCGTCACTGACTCGCTGACCATAAAGCAACACTCATTCACCACCTGCGAGTTGCGAGTTGCGACTTGCGACTTGCGACCTGCCACTTGCGACCTGCCACTTGCGACCTTCCACTTGCGACCTGCCACTTGCGACCTGCCACTTGCGACCTGCCACCTTCCACCTGCCACCTTCCACCTGCCACTTTCCCACGGAGGCTCCTATGCTTCTCATCGACGCCCACCTCGACCTTTCGATGAACGCCCTGCAACTTAACCGGGACCTGCTTGCCTCGGCTTACACCATTCGCAGCCGGGAGCAGCAGACGCCGGGCAAAGGCCGGGGGCTGGGCACTGTCGCCTTCCCGGAGATGCGCCGGGGACGGATTGCCCTCTCCTTCGCCACCCTTATCGCCCGTTCCACAGGTCGTCCTGTGCCTCACATTGACTACGACTCCCCGGCCCAGGCCTATGGGATGGCCCACGGCCAGTTGGCCTATTACCGGGCGCTGGAGGAGATGGATGTGATCCGCGTTCTGACAAACGTGGACCAGTTGGATGGACACTGGAGCGATTGGATCGAATGGGAGGCCGACGGCGGTATGGAAGGCGAGGAGCCGCCTCTGGGTTTTGTGATTTCTATGGAGGGGGCTGACCCCATTCTCTACCCGGAGCAGGTGGAGGCCTGGTACGCGGCGGGGCTGCGCGCAATTGGTCCTGCCCACTACGGACCCTGCCGCTACGCCGGGGGCACAGGCACGGAGATCGGTCTGACCGATCTGGGCCGTCCTCTGCTGGAAGAGATGGATCGGCTGGGAATGCTGCTCGACCTGACCCATCTTTCGGACCAGGCATTCTGGGAAGCCTTGGAGATATTCGACGGCTCGGTCCTCGCCAGCCACAACAACTGCCGGGCCCTCGTCCCCCATCAACGCCAGTTCAGCGACCACCAATTGCAGGCCATCTTCGAGCGAGACGGGGTGATCGGCGCGGCCTTCGATATCTGGATGGTGACACCCCACTGGCAGGCCGGACAGCAGAGCAGCGAAGGCGTCTATATCGGCGATGTAGTCAACCACATCGACCACATCTGCCAATTGGCGGGCAACGCGCGTCATGTGGCCTTGGGCACGGACCTGGACGGCGGCTATGGCCGGGAGCAGTCCCCCAGTGACTTGGACACGATTGTCGATTTGCAGCAGGTTCCCCTGATTCTGGCCGAGCGGGGCTACAAAGAAGATGACATCCAGGCCATCTGTTCCGGGAACTGGCTGCGCCTGTTGCACGATGTGTTGTAATGGGAGATGGATGGGCTGTTATGCAGCCCCAGATGGCGTGAAGGGGTTTATGACAGTCATTCCTCTGATAATTTGACCGTTTTGCATATCTTCACTGCACAACGTTTTGCAGCCTGCCTCCAGCGCGGCGGCCACAATTAGTGTATCGTACAGGGAAAGGCCAACCTCGGATTGGAGTAGCAGAGCAAAATCGTAGAAGTGGATTGACGGGGTGTGTTGACAAAGAGGCGATAGCACGGTTGATAGATAGAGCCGCGCATCTGTGTTTGTGAGTGGGATGGCAAATTTCCGCTGCGCGACGTTCAAGAATTCCTGTACAACTTGGGTGCTGATAATCCCGCGTTGACTTTCCAGGGCATCTTTGATCGTTTGGCGTGCAATCTTCTGCTTTGCCGGTGCGGTGTTATCGAACGAATAGACAAATACATTCGTATCTAGAAAGAAGAAACCGGGCAGGTCAGCTACGTTCATTCATCTCGTCCCGGCTGAATTTCCGCCCGGCACGCGCGTAGGCAAGTTGTTCCATTATCTCGTCAAAGTGGTTTGCCGAAGCAGTATTGGTAATGTACTGGGCCAACCAACGACGAACAAGCTCATTGAGTGTAGTGTTCTCAACGGCTGCTCGCTGCCGTGCCAGTTGAATTGTTGTTTCGTCAGCGGTGAATGTGATATTTTTGATCATAGCGCCAATGTACACGAAAATCGTGTGCCTGTCAATCATTAAATTATGAATTGGGAGAATTGCCATGCGCAAAGAAGTCTTCACGGAAAAGGGCGCGCCGCCCGCAGGTATCTATTCCCAGGGGATTGTGGCGAGCGGGCCGACGGTCTATATTTCCGGGCAGGGTCCCCGCAATCCAGCTACGGGCGAGATTGCGCCGGATTTTCGGGGCCAGGCTGTGCAGGTTTTTGAGAATCTGAAAGTGTTGCTGGAAGCCGCAGGCACTGATTGGGCGCACGTGACGAAGACCGGCGTCTATCTGGCCAATCTGAGCGACTTTGCCGAGATGAACAAAGTCTATGAGAGCTATTTGACCAAACCCTATCCGGCGCGCACGACTGTGGGTGTGCAATTGCCCAATATTTTGATCGAAGTAGACGTGATCGCTGTCCTCCCGGAGTAGTAACTGCAAAGTACGTAGTAGGGGATGAAAATTTTCTGTATACACGGATAGAATGGAACACAGATTTTTAGACTATCCGTGTTTCTTTCTATCCGTGTATACAAACCACAAAGACTCAAAGGAGAAATGGAATGTCATACGCAGCAAAATTGCAGGAGATGGGCTACAGTCTGCAGACGATTGAACTGAACGCAGGCAAGATAATGCACGCCAAACGGACGGGCAATCTGATCTACACATCAGGCCAGGTCTCCCGCTGGGGGGATCGCTACATCAAAGGCAAAGTGGGACGGGATGTCTCTGTGGAACAGGGCTACGAGGCGGCCAAGCTCTGTACGCTCAACTGCTTGCAGGCCGTACACAGCCTGGCAGGGAGCCTGGACAATGTAGTGCAGGTGGTGAAGGTCTTTGGGATGGTGAATGTGGCCCCAGACTTTGACAACACCCCCGCGGTCATCCACGGATGTAGCGATCTGCTCATCGGCGTCTTTGGTGAAGCCGGTCGCCACGCCCGCAGCGCCATCGGTCTGACCGTGCCCGACAATTGGGCCTGTGAGGTCGAGGTTATCTTTGAGGTGAAGTAGTTCCCGTAGGTTGGGTTCTCCCGGCAAGAGAGCATTGATTACAGTCCAACGAACGCCGGGAGAACCCAACAGACGCTCAATCTATCGGAGTACTGTTGGGTTGTCGCCCCGGATGT
>CAMDQF010000263.1 GCA_945905745.1 Litorilinea aerophila | reverse complement strand
CTCCTGTGCAGACGCCCACCAGCATCCCAACCCCAACCCCGACCGCCACATCTCCTGTCCCGCCAACAACCGAGCCGCCCTCCGCCCTGTTAGCCTGGCCCACGCCCACGCCCACACCCTATCCCGCACCGGTGCAGGCGGCGATTGATCTACTGACAGGTGATAGTAGTCTGGGTGTCAGCGCCCCAGAATTCTCTGCTCGGCTGCTTGTGGACGATCCGGTTACGGGTGAGGAGTTGACACTTGTGCGCCTGAGCGATCCGGCTACCGGTACAGGCTATTGGCTGAGTATGGATAGCGAGGGCGTCTCTGCGCTTCTGCCTGATTGGGGAGAAGATGCGGTAGCGAAGGTGGCTGAGTCCGGAAAACTGAAGCCCGCCGACTTCAAGTTGGTCAACAGCTTCTACATTCCTTTTCCCTTCACCCGCCAAATTGTGTGGGCGGGCCAGATCGAGTATACAACCGGAATCCAGTACAGTATTGCCCTCGACCTGGCTGGCGATGAAATGGACCAGGAAACTCTGTCCATCGCCGAAGCGACTGCCCAGACCGACTATTGTGGTAAGATCGAGGCCCCCTTCTGTTTGGAGATTTTTGACGCCGACCCGAGCGCAGCCTCCGACGCTGTATTGGGGATGGAGGACGGGGCAGATTCGAAGCTTGCCAAGGCATTTCTGGAGGAGAACGAAACTGTTTTTGTGGAGAAAGAGAACGGCGAACTCGCCTTTCGCATGGGGAATGACGCTTTGCGCGAGTTGGCACAGATCGAAGGGGTAGATTTCATACAGAAGGGCTACCCGGATGAGTTACGCCCCCTGGATACCAATCTGATTATCGGTTTGGTGGAGCAGTCGGGCGTGCTCTCACTGACTGTGGAAAGCCAGAAGCTCTATCCCCTGCTCACCTATCAAGTGCAACTCACTCTGGAAAAGGTGGAAGTGACCGGCACCCAGGGCATCACACTGCTGACTCAGATTGAGGGCATTCTTGCGCCTGCCAACGGCCCAACCAGCTTGACACCCGCACAGACACAGGTGGCACTGGGCAAGCTAAGCGGACGGTTCAACCTGGCCTTGGCCTATACAGACCCGGACCGAGAGTTGGACTTGCAGGACAATTATGTCCTGATTGTCAGCGACGGACGGGCTGTCATCCGCGCGGGGGAGACCACTTTTAGCTGGGCCAAGTATCCTACCTGGCTGCGCTTGCCGGCGAATGCACTCTGGTTTGTGGTGCAGGCACGGGCAGCCGATGCTTCTGGCGTGGCCTACGCGACAGACGCTGACGAGTTTGCAGACAAAGCCGAAGCCTTTTATGCCGAGGTTGCCGGGCTGCGGGCGCGGGAATTACAACTAGCCGAAGGCATCTACACCAACAGTCTCTTTATACCCCCCTGGACTACCTGGCAGATTCCCGACGGCGAACAGGTGCGCATCCCTGTGAACGAGAATCAAGCCTATCTCTTCCGGTGGCCGGATATTCGCTACTTTACCTATAGCGGAAATCAGTCTGCACTGGAAGCTGTCATTACAGAGCATTGCGTGGACGAAGTAGCCATTGTCGGCTATACGGCCCAGGGTGCCGTGCTGGATGTCTGTCAACCCTAATGCAGCTTGGCGGAAATAACGAGGCCAATTCGGACGTGGTGCGTGGTTCGTGAACCGGTACACGAGCCACACACCACGTATCATGAGAAGTGGTTGGAAACCTCCGCGGCACTTATGGTAGTGACTGAAAAAAGTGTAATCAAGAGGATCGCATATGTCCCCCAAGACCGGCACGAGCGCAGAGCTTTGGCTGATTCGCCACGGCGAGAGCATCGGTAACCGGGAAAAAATCTATCAGGGGCAAAACGATCTACCTCTATCTCCTCTGGGCCATCACCAGGCCAGCCTGCTGGCCGAGCGTCTGGCCTCTTTGCAGGAAATTCTGCCTTTTTCTGCTATCTATTCCAGCGATCTGCAACGGGCGATGCAGACAGCTATACCCGTCAGTCAAGCCATTGGTCTGCCCGTACGCAATCGAACAGGGCTGCGTGAGATCGACGTGGGCGCCTGGTCTGGGTTGACCTTCGCCGACATTCAGCACCGTTTCCCCGATGAGTGGGCAGCTTCCTATCCGGTGATGGATCCGGATCTGGTGCGCGGCGGCGGTGAAAGCTATCGGCAGGCCCAGGAACGGGTGATGCGTTCGTTGGGCGAGATTGCGCAGAATCATCTGGGCGAACGGGTGCTGGTCTTCTTTCACGGCGGGGTGATGCAAGCCGCATTGGCCCACATTATGCACCTGCCTCTGCCCAACAAGCGTTTCTTGCAGACAGCCAATACATCGATCTCCCGGGTTCGGCTGTCGCCCGCCAATGGAATACTCAACGGTCTGATTCTGGGGATGGATGACGTGGCCCATCTGGAACGGACAGGCCAATACCTGGCCAGCGTCGGTCCCGAATAGCGCAATTCTGTGGCTCCCATCGAAAAGGAAGAATCGGATGCTGGAAATCGCGATAGTTTGACGTCGCGCCAGGTGACTACCTCCGGTTCCCCATCATTCCCCGATAGGCAACCATTGAGTTGAACGGATACTCACTGCCAGTGCAACAGTCTTCCCTGCATTGTCCATCGGGCGAAACGCGAAAGAGGTTCCTGAGAACGAAAATTCTCAGGAACCTCTTTCGCGTCGTCTGTCTTTGTACTCAGACTTCGCCTGGTGCAGTTGATGGAAATATCCTGGCCATTCCTGATGTTCTGCGTAGTTGATGTACCGGTTCACGCACCACCTGCTGCGTGAAGTGGCTGAAAACCTTCGCCGCACTCTACTGGCTATCTTCCGGAACCAACGTCTGGTCGGCGGCTCGGTCTGCATCGAAATCTGACCCAATTTCCTGCAACTCATCGGTTACATCTTCACCGTTGAGCAGCCGGGTGAGAAGAGTGCGGGTTTCCACTGCGCCAGGGAGCTGGTCCTCGTCTTCCAAAAAGGCCAGCCGTTGGATGATGCCTCGCAACAGGGCCGGGTTAATTCGCACAATTTGCCGGGCCAGTTCCAGCCAGCGGCGACGGACCTGCGAGCTGCGGTGGTGGTGGAGGATCACACACAGGCTGGCTGGATGGGTGCGCCCCGGCGGAACCTTTAGCAGATCGTTGTACTCATTCGGCGCAATCGTGAAATAGAAGGAAAGCATAGGGGGGACGAGTTTGCGCACCCGATCCCAGACTGGCTCGGTCTCTTTTACAATGGCGAAAAAGGCTTGGTAGTAAAGTATGGCTCTTTGGTAGTTGCGACGGGCAAAGTGTGCGCCGGCTGTGGCCGCGCAGTAGCTGGCCAGATACCACTCCATATCCATCAGGCTTGCGCCGGGCTGCTTGTCCAAAAGTAACAGATACATCATTTTGGCCGCCTTTAGAAAATGAACTCGGGCCTGTTCAAAATCTGCCGTGCGTATCTCCAATCCTTCACTGTTGAGCCGGGACGCTTCCGCTAAGCAGGGTTTTTCCTCTAAACGCCAATTCACCAAATCTTGCAGGGCAACCCACACATCCTGGTTTTCGGCCAGATGGCGAGGCAGTTTATGGCCGTCGCCGATGGGGAGCGCACCGTTGATCTCCGCCTGTGCATCGGTGACCAGCGCTCGCAGTGCCTTTACCTCTTCCCGTGCATCCGCACGGCCATAGAGCAGCCGGGCCAGCGTCTCTTCGTCGATCTCCAAATTGCGCTGGATCAGTATCGCCAGATAGACACTCTCGCAATGACTCACAAAGGCAGATTGGGAGAGTTCCGGCAAGAGTGTCAATGTGTCCAGTTCCCAGGACTCTGGCTGGTGAGCCAACACGGCTGCCTGTTTGATTAACTGGGCTACTTCCTGAATGTCGTCCCGGCTGCGCAGCAGATTCGCCCCGTCGTACTGCTCCTTTAGCTTCCGGATCGCGCCGTCCAGGGTGTAGTTGGCTGGTTCAGCGCGCAAGAGGAGATAGAGGGATTGCAGCACATCCTGTCGTTTCTCCCGATCAACCAGCCCATAGCCTGCCGTGCTAAAGGCCGTACGGTATTGTAGGGTTCGGTCAATTTCATTGTGGGCTACATAGGTGGAACGAAATCCGACCAGAAGCTCTTCTCCTGGCTGGGCTATCAACACTACCTCTTTCTGGGCTTCCAGTAAATACTCCAGGCCGGAAAAGCCCAGTCTGCTGAAATCCATCTCTGGGTGGCGCGTGGCGATCTCTGCAGCCAATTCGGCCAGGGGCACGCGATTGGCTGAATGGCGGTGCAGCAGGGATTGGAGCGCGGAGAGCACAAACTGGCGTGCCTCATTGAGATGGAAGGTGTTGGAGCGTTCATCCAGTTCCATCAGCCCATCGTAGATGACAAAATCATCGCACCCGCGTACAAGCAGATCGCTGGTGGCGTCTTGCAGCCCGATCCCCACTACCCGTCGGCCATACCCGCGCAACTTGCGCGCCACTGCAGTAAAATCGCTGTCGCCTGTTACCAGAACGAAAGTTGTCAGGGAGGGATTAGTCAAGGCTGCTTCAATTACATCCACCGCCATCACAATGTCAGCACTGTTTTTCTTCGTGTAGTTGCCGTAGCGAAAGAGTTGGGTTAGATCAATAGACTGTTCCAGGAGTTCCTGCCGATAGCGGCTGAAGCGGGTCCAATCGCCGTAGGCGTGCTTGACGATACAGCGACCGTAGCTCTCTGCCACCCGGACAATTCTCTCAATATCACAACGCCCGTAAGCTTCTTCGGCAGAAATCGCAATGTTTTCAAAATCAATATACAGTGCTACGTGTTCCATTTATTGAATCTCTTTTTGAATGACTATTTGACAGGGCGGATTCTGGTTTTTGGTTGCCATCGAAGAGTAGCAGGTCAACATTACGAAAGATATTGAGCGTTGCGTCGTGTGTTGCATGCCTACCTACGTGTACGGAAGTTTATCTGAACTGAGAATGAGCTGCTCTTGAGCGCTTCCTTTTTCGACGAATTGCCCAAGGAATGGTAGAATTGATTGTTACTTTTATGCTATACGATTGTCCACAGCTTGGATAGGAAAACGCGATGAGGATTGGCATCATCGGTTTGCCCAACAGCGGCAAAACCACAATTTACAATGCTTTGACACGCAGCGATATTGAAACCGGCCCCTTCTCCACGGGCCAAATGGAAATTCACACGGCTGTTGTGGATGTTCCAGACCCTCGGGTGGATGCACTGACTGCCATGTTTAAGCCCCGCAAAACGATCAACGCCCAAGTCACCTACAGTGACATCAGCGGCCTGGCCAAGGGTGGCTCGGTCAGTGGCCCTCTTCTCAACGCTTTGGCCGCCAACGATGTGCTGATGCTGGTGGCTCGCTCCTTTATGGACGAAGATGTGCCCCATCCCGACGATCGTATTGACCCGGCCAGGGAC
The DNA here is from genome assembly GCA_945905745.1 of Litorilinea aerophila. Classification (GTDB taxonomy): domain Bacteria; phylum Chloroflexota; class Anaerolineae; order Caldilineales; family Caldilineaceae; genus JACQGT01. The sequence continues at coordinate 3,764 of CAMDQF010000263.1, read as the reverse complement.
ATCAACGCGATGGAGACTGAATTCATCCTCAACGATATGTCGGTGATTGAAAACCGGCTGGCTCGGATCGTCAGTCAGAAGGGGCGGGGTTCGGTGGTCGAGCGGCAGAAAATGGAGAAGGAAGAGATACTTCTTCAAAGTTTGGCTGCTGTCCTGGAGCAGGAGAAGCCTCTGCGCAGCATGGAGATCGCCGAAGAGGATCGCAAGCAGCTGGGTGGCTTTGGATTACTCTCACTTAAACCCGTGCTGCGGGTGATCAATGGGGGCGATGACGATTCGGAAGAGGCCTTTGCCGATCTGCTGGACGACAATACCTTCTTCCTGCGTGGTCGGCTGGAGGCTGAGATTGCCCAGATGGAGCCGGACGAGGCCAGCGAATTTCTGGCCGATTTTGGCATTGCGGAGCCGGGGCTGAACCGGGCTATCCGCCGCTGCTACAACCTGCTCGGTGTCATCAGCTTCTTCACTGTGGGCGAGGACGAGGTGCGGGCCTGGACTGTGCGCAAAGGCGCGCCGGCCCCCGAAGCAGCCGGGGTGATCCATTCGGATCTGCAAAAGGGCTTTATTCGCGCCGAGACGATTTCCTACAGCGATATGATGGCCGCTGGCAGTATGGCCGAAGCCCGCAAGCATGGAAAACTGCGTTTGGAAGGCAAGGAATATCCCGTGCAGGACGGGGATATATTGAATATACGGTTTAATGTGTAGCAGGTGGAAGATCGATAGTTGCAGGGTGCAGGTGGAAAGTCGCAGGTGGGGAGCGGTGTTGACGGATCGTCACCTGCCATCTGCGACTTACCACCTGCTGCCTCCTCCCACTTTGTGAATTTCGGCACAGAAGTTCTTGTGCTATCCCGGACTTGAGATTATACTGTAGAACGCATTGGCGTTGCGCAGGGACAACGCCGTCATCAATTAGGAGCAGATAATGACCGAGGAAACCCGTATCGTTGAGGAAAGCACCGCGGCTGAAGTAAGCGCCGAGGCCGAAGTTGTGGCCGAGAGCGTTGTGGAAGCCGTAGCAGACACAACAGAAGCAGTGGCTGACAACACCGCCTCCGCCGGTATTTTGAAGAGCGTTGTCGAAGCTGTATCAGCAGCCGTCGAAACTGTGACCGAAAAGGTCGAGGAAGTCGTTGAAGCCGTCGCCGACACTGTCACTGAGGCTGTAAAAGCAGTCTCCGAAAAAGCGGCAGAGATTTCGGAAAGCCTTTCGGGCGCACATTCAGCCCCCGCGACAGAATCCGCCAGCGTTGAAGCGAGCAATGATGACTCGGCTATGGATGGCGATCGTCGTGTCGTGCGGCTGAGCGTAGGCCAGGAAGTCAAAGGAATTATTAAACGCATCACCGAATTTGGCGCCTTTGTGGACATCGGTGCCGGCCGGGATGGGTTGATTCATATCTCCGAGTTGGCGGTTGGTCGGGTCAATCAGGTGGCTGATGTGGTACAGGCCGGCCAGACAATGACCCTCTGGATCAAAAAGCTGGACCGGGAGCGCAACCGGATCAGCCTGACGCTGATTTCTCCTGACACCAAAACCATCAAAGACATCAACGATGGCGATATTGTCCCCGGCACAGTGGCGCGCCTCGTCCCCTATGGCGCCTTTATCGACATTGGCATTGGCACAGACGCCCTGCTCCACGTGCGCGAGATGAGCAATAATTACGTCGCCAAACCGGAAGATGTGGTAAAGGTGGGCGAGACTTTGGATGTGCGCATCCTTACCGTCAACCGTCGCCGTCGGCGCATTGATGTCAGCCTGAAGGGTCTGCGTGATGAGCCGGAGCCGGAAATGGCCGAGATAGCCCAGGCCGCGGCTGCGTTGGGTGTGCAGGAAGGCCAAGAGATGGTCGATTCCTACGAAAATGTCCAGGTCCTGTCGCCAATGGAGTTAGCTTTCAAGCGGGCTATGGAAGCTGAAGGCGTGGAAGTCAACACAGACACCAATCAGCGCCGGGGTGGACGGAGCAAGAAAGCCCGTTCCATGCAGGATGAGATCATCCGCCGCACGTTGGAGACAATGCGGGAGTAGGTTGACCTGCCTTATACAAATGAAAAGGGTGATGGGAATAGCTCCCATCACCCTTTTTCGTATCTTGTATGCAGGCTGCCAGCTTGCGCGGACAAAAGAGGGGGAATCGTATGAACATTCAATCCAAAACTGCGCTTATCACCGGTGGCGCGCAGCGGGTGGGCAAGGCCATCACCCTGGAACTGGCCCGGGCCGGGGCCAATGTGGTGATCAACTACAATTCTTCCGCAGATGCCGCGCTGGAGACTGTAGCCGAGGCCCAGGCCCTGGGCGTCCAGGCCCTTGCCATTCAATGCGACATTGCCGACCTGACCTGTGTGCAACGGATGGTCGCCCAAATAGTTGAGCGCTTCGGCGGGTTGGATATTCTCGTCAATAACGCTGACTACTTCGGCAAGCACCCTTTTCCCACCGATGACTACGCCATGTGGAAACGGGTGACAGACATCACCATCCACGGCACATTCTATGTCAGCAACGAATGTGCGCCGCTGCTCCTGGCCGGGGGGGGCGGTTCTGTGGTCAATATCGTAGACCTCTCGGTCTGGCAGCCCTGGAAAGGCTACACTGCCCACGCCGTCGCCAAAGCCGGGGTGATGGCCTTGACCCAGCAGATGGCCCTGGAACTGGCCCCGACTGTGCGGGTCAACGCCGTGGCTCCTGGGCCGGTCCTGCCTCCACCCGGCTATACAGAAGAGCAGTTGAAAGTTGTGGAAAAGGGGACGCTGCTGCGCCGCTGGGGTCGGGCCGAGGATGTGGCCCATGCCGTGCGCTTTCTGGTCGAGGCAGAGTATGTGACAGGCGACGTGATCTTCGTGGATGGGGGCGAGCGTTTCGCCCGAAGGTAGGAGAATCGTTCAAGCAACCCACAACCGGCAGGTCATCGGCTGTAATTCGACTGATTCACTTTCTGCATCACCGGTTATAGGAATGATCGCCGTCTCCGCTCCCACATTGACCCCAATCCAGACTCGATCTTCCCCGAAACTGCGTTCGGCCAGCCAGATGCCCCGTTCCTCGTCCAGCAGTAGCGTGACCACTTCCCCGTAGACCAGCGCGGGATGCGCCCGGCGAAACCCAATCAACTCCTTCGTGTAGCCAAGCATCTCCCCATCCTGCCTTTCGTCCCACACCATCGGGTGGCGTGACTCTTCCCGCCAGGGGCCTTTGTGCCGGGGTTGGCTGAGGCCGATTTCTGTGCCGTAGTAGAGGATGGGGGAACCGCTCAGCCCAAAGAGCAGCCCCAACGCGAGCCGCAGACGAGCCGGGTCGTTGGCTGCCATCCATAGAAAGCGGTTGGTGTCGTGATTGTCCAGAAAGGCGGGCAGGGTGAAATCCGGGGGGAAGAAGCGGGCGGCCCGTTCGATGTGCTGCACAAAGGGGCCGAGCTGACGACTGGGCTGCTCACCCAGGCAGATTAGCCGCGCCCAGCGCAGAAAGTCGAAGTCCAGACAGCCATCCAACCGCCCGGCATAGGCCCGCAGCATATCTCCCGTGCGGGTCACTTCGCCGAAGAGCCAGCAATCGGCTTTGGCGGAACGGCAGGCTGCGGCGAATTCGCTCCAAAAGCTGTGACTGGGACCGGCCGCATAGTCCAGCCGGTAGCCGTCCACAACGAATTCGTGTAGCCAGTAGGAGGCCGCCTCGCACAGATAGCGGCGCACGGCTGGATTGTCCGTGTCGAATTGGGGCATGGAGGCCACATCAAAAAAGCAGCGATAGCCCT
>CAMDQF010000262.1 GCA_945905745.1 Litorilinea aerophila | reverse complement strand
TCACGTAGGTCTTTGCCTGTCAGTTCCATTTTCGGTGCTGTTTCGATGATCTGGTACATTCTTCCCTTCCTTTCTACAGGAAGTTTTACCAGATACAACACACCTTTTCAAAGTCTCGTTGTAGTATTAATTGTGCCTGAGAAAGCGGCTTCACTGCCCACGTACATAGGGCACGTAGACTACCCGCTGGGGGTAGAGGCTGGCGTACACATTGTCCCGGACCAGCAGAGCGTCGATTTGGGCTGTCATATCCGCCACCGGTGGCGCGCTGCCATCGTAGAAGCCAGTCGTCTTCTGCCAGACCCGTTCTCCAGCCCGCTTCCCCACATACCGCCCCTGCAAGTCGCCTTCCACAAAGTGAATGCCCCCGTGCCGTCGCGAGAATCCGGCTTCGTCGGCAGCTTCGGTGAAGCTCTCCCACAGAAAAAGCACCGAACGGCTGGGCGCTTCGTTGGGTTCCACGGGCGATTTGCCCACTCCGAACAGATAGTAAGCCCCGAAAGTGTCGCTGCCGGTAAAGGATTTCAGTACCTCCGCTGCGGCTGCGCTGAAGGCGCTGTGACCGGAGACGAATTCGGCAAAGGCTGGGGTGACAAAACATTCCTCCTGATAGGGCTGCCACTCCTCACCCAAAATTGTCTGGGTTCCCGAATAGGGACCACCCCAGGCCACAATCTCCTGGCCTTTGAAGAGTTCCCGGATGGCGGTGACAGGCCGCACGCTGTCGTAATCCCGCTTGAGCTTCCAGGCCACAATGCCCGCGTCAAAGGTGGCGTTGCTCACAGCGAAGAAGAGTTTGGCGTCCTCGTCGATGCTGTGGCTGTCTCGGAAGGAGACAAACTGGGAAAAAAGCGACCAGTGGCCCGGCGGAAATTCGGTGGAGGGGCCGTCCGCCCAATACTGGGAGAGCGCCTTGCCGTAGTCGTCCAGGTTGGCGCTGTAGCTGATGATCTCCTGGGCTTGCAGGGTAAACTCGGGGGATGGATAGCGGGCCGGCCCGGTGGTGGCGGTGATGAGCGGGCCGTCGTCCAGGGCAAAGGGGACGACACCTCCCCAGTGGGGGCCGATGTACGTCTGGGTAATGAGGCTGCCACCGCTCAGGCAGACGCCTTGCTGGTTGCCGTTGGCCGTCTTCAGGGGTTGCCAGCGGTTCAGATCCACCACCGCATCCGGTGTGTTGACAGGCAGATAGCCAGTGGTGTCCGCATAACCGCCCAACTGATTCGAGCCGTCGTAGCGCCGGTGGAGCAGGACTGCCGCGCCGGCTAGGTTGCCGATGCCTTCTGGTGTGGACGGATCGGCCGTCACGATTGCCGGATCGTATTTCAGTACATCTTGCATCTTGGAACCCAAAGTGCGGGTGCGCCGGGGGAAGAGATCGACCAGCACCCGATAGGCCGCGTAGCTGGTGGCGATACTTTTGTTTTCCAGCGTGCGCTCGGCCAGGGGACGACGGAAGCGGTCGCCCAGAAGCGTGCCGGTGGCGGTGGCATCGTATTGTGCCCACGCCTCATACTGGGCGGTGTGGACCATTGCCAGAATGCGGGCCACCATCGGCGGGCCGGGCGGTTCGGCCCGGATGGCGTCCAGAGCTATATTGTCCCAGAAGAGAATCATATTGTCCCGGGCGATGGCTGGGTCAACGGTGACGGGCAGATAGCCGCTAGGAATGTCGCCGGGCGCGGACGGCTGGGCGGTTGCGGCGAATTCTCCCACGCCTAGCAGCAGGACGACCAGCCCGATGGCGATCCCCACCTGGGCGATCGTACGACTTATGTTTCTCACGGTAATCACTCCTTTACCAGGCTCTGGCAACCGAATGATCTGGCAGTTCCTTCGGGATCGTTCGGTTGCCAGAATGCAAACGTCCCTGGTACCGGACAGCACGAGGGACGTTTGACGACTCTAATCAGGAATGCATGTTCACTTTACGCGTCTGTCACACATCCCTCAGACGCATTGGAGACCGATTTGATATACTTCCAAAGCACGCCGCTGGTGGCCCGATAGGCGGGGGTCACGTGGGCCGCACGCCGACGGGCGATCTCGGCTTCGTCCACTTCCAGCACCAGAACGTTGTTGTCGGCGTCGATGGTGATGATATCCCCATTCTGTGCCAACGCCAATAGCCCGCCCTCTTGGGCTTCCGGGGTAATGTGACCGACGACGAAGCCGTGGGTTCCACCAGAAAAGCGGCCATCGGTGATCAGGGCCACGCTCTTGCCCAGGCCCACGCCCATAATCGCGGAGGTGACAGAGAGCATTTCCCGCATCCCAGGCCCGCCCTTCGGCCCTTCGTAGCGGATGACGACAACCTGGCCCGCTTTGACTTCGCCCGTCTGAATGCCCACAAGTGTCTCTTCTTCCGAATCATAGCAGACGGCAGGACCGGAGAATCTCGTCCCCTCTTTGCCGGTGATCTTCGCCACTGCACCCTGTTCGGCCAGATTGCCGTAGAGGATCTGCAGGTGGCCCGTGGGCTTCAGCGCCTGGCTGATGGGCATGACGACCTTCTGTCCCTGGGCCAGATCGGGCACGCTCTCCAGATTTTCGGCCAGGGTTTTGCCGGTGACGGTCATGCAGTCGCCGTGTAGTAGTCCCTCCCGCAGGAGCATCTTCTGCACAGCAGGCACACCACCCACTGCATCCAAATCTTCCATCACATATTTGCCGCTGGGCTTCAGATCGGCCAGCAGGGGCGTGCGGTTGGAGACCTCCTGGAAGTCGTCAATCGTCAAGGGCACTTCCGCAGAGCGGGCGATGGCCAGGAGATGGAGCACCGCATTTGTCGAACCACCCAGGGCCACAGCCACGGAAATGGCGTTTTCAAATGCTTTGCGGGTCATAATCTCCCGGGGCTTCAGGTCCAGTTCGAGGAGGGTACGGATGGCCGCGCCCGCCTCGGCGCACTCCCGCTGCTTGCCCTCGCTGGTGGCAGGATAGGAGGAGCTATAGGGCAGGCTCATGCCCAGGGATTCGATGGCGGAGGCCATTGTGTTGGCCGTGTACATTCCGCCGCAGGCGCCTTCGCCAGGGCAGGCGTTTTGCAGCACAGCTTTCAACTCCGCCTCGTCGATGTCTTTGGCCAGGAACTGACCATAAGCTTCGAAGGCAGAAACGATGTCCAACTTCTTGCCGTTGAGGATGCCGGGGCGAATCGTCCCGCCGTAGATCATCAAGCTGGGCCGATTGATACGAGCCATCGCCATCAGCACACCGGGCATATTTTTGTCGCAGCCGGGCAGGGAGATGTTGGCGTCGTACCACTGGGCACCCATCACCGTCTCGATTGAGTCGGCGATCACATCCCGGGAGACCAGGGAGTATTTCATCCCGGCGGTACCCATACTGATGCCGTCGCTGACACCGATGGTGTGGAAGACCAGCCCGATCAGCCCGGCCTCGTTCACACCGATCTTCACCCGGCGCGCCAGGGCGTTCAGGTGCATATTGCAGGTGTTGCCTTCCCACCCCATACTGGCGATGCCCACCTGGGCCTTTTTCATATCCTCGTCGGTCAGACCGACGCCGTAGAGCATGGCCTGGCTGCCCACCTGGGACTGGACCTGGGTCAGTTGGCTGCTGTATTTATTGAGTTTGACTGCGGTGGCGGTCGCTCCGTTTGTGCCTGCCATCGGGGTTTCTCCTTTGAGCAATTTATTGTAGGGGTAATTGTCAGAATGCCATTTCCAGTATAGCAGAAAAAAGCGTTTCCGGCACGTGCAATGAATTTGAAAAATGCTTGCTGAGGGCTAGAATAGGGTCAGTGTTTGTGAATCCAAAAGTGAGGTGCGCAATGGCAGTTGCCGTGCCGGGATTGATGTCTGTGCTGGAAATGGAGAGGGAGACGGAAACCCAGCAATTCGTTACCGCCGACGAGTTGCTGGAGTTATCGGCGTGGGATGAAAACCGCTATGAACTGATTCACGGAAAGGTACGATCAATGCCACCAGCAGGTGCAGAGCACGGCTATTTTGCAATGAGCCTGGGTGCGGCGATGTACGTTTTTGCTTCGGATAATCTGCTTGGGAATGTATTTGCGGCCGAGACTGGTTTTGTGTTGGAACGCAATCCAGACACTGTGCGAGCGCCCGATGCGGCTTTTGTGAGTAAGAAACGTCTACCCGCTCGACTGACTGGCAAATTTTTCCCCGGCGCGCCCGATCTGGTTGTGGAGGTCGTCTCCCCCAATGACCGGGCGGACGAAGTGCAAGACAAGGTGCAGGATTGGCTCAGCCACGGCACCCAACTCGTCTGGGTGCTGGAGCCAAAGAGCCGCACGGTCACTGTCTACCGTCCCGACGGTACAGCAAACGTTTTGCAGGCCGACGGTACACTGGACGGCGAGGATGTCCTGCCTGGTTTCCGCTTCCCCCTGCCAAAACTGTGGGGATGATAGGATTTTCACCCCTATCATCCCCACAGTTTCTCCTCATCCCCCTGCCGCTACTCTCCGACCTCTCGCGATTCTACCTGTCCACATAGGGCAGGTAGAGAAAATCGGTCGCCACGAAGCCAGGCTGGCTATCGGCCAGAGCGAATTCACCCGTGGTATTGACGCCGACTGCCTCGACCCATTCATAGACGCCCACTGTACCTCTGGGCGCGGGCGCGGCTGTCGTCACTTCCCATGCGCTGCTGTTCCAGCGATAGGGCCGCATTTGGCTGACTGATTGACCGCCGCTTTCGCTGTTCAGATACCAGAAACGCACGGTAGCTGATTGAGGCGTGGCGGGGAGAATCTGATAGCAGCGCTGAGCCAATGGATAACTGCTCCGACAATTGGCATTGTTGCCACGAATTTCGACAGCTGTGGAGCCTAACCCGGCTGCATCCGGAGTGATATCCACGCCATAATACTGGATGTTACCATTGCTACGGTGGGGAATGGTAAGAAAACGGCTGGTTTTACCGCCGGGAACGGTCATCACCTAGCGCAGGGTTCCGTTGTTGGTGACAATCCCGTCCACCGTCGTATCGGCGGGCAGGGTGAGGGTTGTGCCAGCCCCAATGCTCAGGCTGTTGCCCACGGCCAGATTTTGCAGGACGGCTGTGCTTCCCGATTGAACGGCGAGATCGAAGAAGCTGATCTTCTGGATGGACCTGATGATCACATCGTCAAACATTGTAAAGCCGCCCCCAGACTTTTGGGAGCGGAAGCCGAGATAGTAGCTTCCATTTGCGCCCACGGTGAAATTCACAGTTCGGCTGACTAGCGCGCTGTTGTCCAGCGTAGCCCCGTCCAGATTCTGCGTCATCCCGGCCACACTTTGCTGATTGCCCAGGGCGACGCTCACCTGTTGTGTGCCGCCCTGGGTAGCGACTTTGTACTCAAGCTGATAGAGCGTCGCTGTGTTCAATGACAGCGGAGGAGTGAATAGCCAACCATCGTTTTTTGTCTCCCAGCGGTTGGCGGTTGGACTGGGCAGACCAAAGATCGGTCCCTGATAGAATGCCGCGCCATCCTCCTTCCAGCCCGCTGGCACACTCGATACGCAGCAGGTGCTGAACTGGTTGAAGCCTTCGCTGAGAATTGTGGACTGGGTGGCTTTGTCGATGCTTTGGGTTTGACCAGCCATAATTACCTGGCTGTTCCCCGGTAACACAGTTGCGCCATTGTCCGCCCAATTGCCTGTGAGGTTCACGATATAGCCACCGCTCCCCAAATCGAGGGCGGCACCTGCCTGCAATGTCAGATCCCCCACAATCTGTATATCGCTGTCAAGAGTGACCGAGCCATTGCCCTGGGTGTTGATGATCACAGCCGGGAGATTGGATGCTCCGTTCATTTTGATGGTCTGGGCCAGTCTGCCAGCAAAACGAACTGTTCCGCCGGTTGCGACGAATTTGCCCGTCCCCTGCTCCTCCCACAGGCCGTCTACCTCCAGTTCACCGCTCTCCTGGGTCAATGTAGCCCCATTTTCGATGGTCAGGTTGCGCATCTTAACATCCCCGTTGATCCGCGGAAAATTTCCTCCCGCTGGCGTTGACGGGATCAATACATCGTCGATTGTGCGGGGGGCGCGGGAGACATTCTTGGGACCGGTCGATGGCCCTTCCTGCATTGTCCAGTTGGCTGGATTCGCCCAATCGCTGTTTGCATTGCCGGTCCAGACATTCTGGCTGGACCGGTATCGGGAAACAGCCGTATCCGTCTCGTTGAGTACCTGTCGGCTGTCAGCGGCACAGGCCAGCGGATTAGGATTGCTTTGTCCTTTTGTACAATTGGTTGCGCTCCCGTTGGGCACACCGGCTGGCGCGCCATTGACCGACAAGTCGGGGTTGGAAAAGTACGGAACCATCGGGCAATTGTGTGCATTTGCTATGCAGTAATTGGCATAGGCCATAATCGTTCGGAATTGTGCGGCGGGATTGATGTACCCATGACCCCATGGAAAGGGTACTTTGCGATCGCTCGTATACCAATCGTGATTTAGTCCCCGAATGTGACCTGCCTCATGGACAAAGCACAGCCCTTTGGCACAGCCCAATACACCTAATCCAAAGGCAAAGGCTTCGTCGTCCGCCTCTAGTATGGCAGCGGCAGCCACCCAGGCCATCCCTCCTGTGCTGTAGTCGTCTGCATCTCGCACAATCAACATCACCATATCGGCGTGGTGGGTGTCCCGCAGTTGATGTATCTCATCGAGGAAACCGTCGTTTTTCTGGGTTAGCCGTTCCAGGTCGGTAATATGACAGTTGCCACCTGCTGGGCAGCTCAACCGGGAGTAGGCGACCTCGGAAGCGCCCACCAATGCCAGTCGATGGCTGATAGCGCTGTTGGCGTGGACCTGGTTAGCCAGATCGACAAACTTCTGGGCTTGGGCCTGAATTGCTGCCTCGCCCCCGGCTTCCGTTTTGGCCTGGGGAGTATAGACTACCAGTACATCCAGAATCGAGCCATCATCAGCCGCTGCGGTGGCTGCATAGGGGGCAGCGCTGCTGCGGGATTCTGTGGATGGCGGGATGAGTGAATCCTCACCGATATAGAGGGCATCTTCAGAAATCTCTGTCAAGCAGTGATAGTCGCTGCCTGGCACGGGGCTGATCTCATAGGTACCATCCTTTGTCCAGATGCGTCCGATCAGTTCCATTCCGGCGTTGGTTACACTTAAGTGGATGTCAGAGTCAGGTTTCTGATCGACGTGTCCGTTCCAGATGTAGGCGTCGCTGCTGACAAAATCCAGATTGTCACGCAGCCCCAATAGACGAACCGCGCTGGCTGGCGGCTGCCCCGCAAAGAGATTGAGATCGAGAATGCGCCCGGCCAACGCGGCAAAGTTGACATCCACCGGCTGGCTGCGCACGACAGCGTCAATGTTGCTCTTCGGCATGTGGCAAACCGCTCTATCCAATCCTACGAGCAATGTGCTTTTCAAATCAACCGTTGATTCGTAGGCCCCCCGGTCGCAGACCGTACCGACGGGCCGTCCTATGCCGCGCTGATCCGTAGCTGGGCAGCCTGCCAGTTCCGCTGTGTTTATTGCCGGTGAAGCGACGCGCAAGGCGTGGGTTTGGGTGTTGCCTCCGTTGTCGGCCAGGCTTTCTAATCGAGGGTCTCCGCTCCTGTAGCCGAAGAAAACTGCGCCCTCCTCACAACTACCGTCCTCGATCAGGGTGTGTCCATTGCCTGCAAAGTTGGCGGATGGATGGCTGAAGCAGTCCGTGTCGCCGATCCCGTTCGCCAGGATCGAGTTGAAGAGAGCCAGCTTGCCGCCATTGTACAGGCCACTCCCTTCGTCCGCTTCGTTGTCTGAAAATGTCGTGTGGTTGAGCACCAGATCGCCAGCGGTATTATTGAAGATGCCACCCCCACGGCTGCTACTTCGATTGGCGGAAAAAGTAGTGTTGTAGATATTCATACCAGCACTATTGAAGATGCCAGCCGCGCTGGCCACCGCTGTATTGCTGTAAAATGTGGTGTTGCGTATCTCAACACTCCCACCGTCGTTGTGCAATCCGCCGCCTATGCCTCCGCTGTTGAAAGCCAGGGTAGTATCCCAGAGCTTTAAACTACCCTGATTGCTGATCGCCCCACCTGTCGAAGATGCGTTGTTCCCCTCCAGGCGGCTGTGGCTGACAATCACCTGGGCGGACGCGTCGATGTGCAGCCCGCCCCCGTTCTGGGCATTGCCGTCAATGATCAGCGTACCTGTGATAAAAAGTGATCTCTGGGGGAGAACTTCCAGCACTCCAACCTTTTTTTCTCCGCTGATGGCGATTTCCCCGCCGCCATTGATGAAGATGTTTTTGTCAATGGCAATCGGTTCCAGCAGGCCAATCGTCGTGCCGTTCAGAGCGGGGGCAAAAACGATTGTATCCCCGTCAACTGCTTGCTCAACAGCTTCACGCAGGGTTGTCTGCCCTGGAGATGTGTCACCATCTACCTCATCGCCGCCTTTGTCTACTACGACCAGCGGGCTTTCCTCTCGGCTTTGCGCATAGCTGGTGGTCTGCAAATTGTAGACCACCAGAACACTCAATAGCGCGGCAAGACAAAGAAAAATGAAAGGACTCTTTTGGGGAGCAGCCAACTTAGGTGTTTCCGTTTGTTTTTTCACGATAGGCTCCTTTGGGTTTGGTGTCCCAACATTGGTTTGGCGGCTTCGCCGTGTCGTACTCTATTTCGTGTCATCTTTTCGGGACTTAGCACATACCTGCCATGGCTTGCGTTGCGGGAAGGGGGATTCTCCTGGAGGCACGAGCAAACTACACGCTTGGCCAGAAAGGGGTTCGTTGCTTGTTCTGTCTGTTCCTATTACGCCACTCCAATCCCCGTCTGGATCATCTCCAGCGGCTCCGGATCTGCTGCCCTGCCGCTGAATTCCGTATCTTCATCCGTCAGCAAGAAATACTCAAAGGAGTCGCTTAGCGCCCGCCAACTGGCCTCGATGATATTGCTGCTGGCCCCGACCGTACCCCAACTGCGCTCGCCGTCTGTGCTGTCGATCAGCACCCGCACCCGCGCTCCCGTCGCACTCTGGCTGTCGAGAATCCGCACTTTGTAGTCTTTCAGACTCAGTTTTTCCAACGAAGGATAGACATGGAGGATGGCTTTGCGCAGGGCCAGGTCCAACGCGTTGACCGGGCCGTTGCCTTCGGAGACCTCGTGATAAATTTCGTCGCCTACTTCTACTTTGACCGTCGCCTCGGAGAACATCCCCCGCCCGTCCCGATGCTCCACGCTGGCAGTATAA
>CAMDQF010000261.1 GCA_945905745.1 Litorilinea aerophila | reverse complement strand
TATCGCGCACACCACCCGGCCCTAAAGAGGCCGGGCTACCGAACAACGCCTCCTGAAGGGGGCTTGAATCGCCGAAAATCGTCCGATGACCAGCCGGATTTATCCGGCGTTGTTTGTTAGCTCCGGGTCTTTAGCCCGGAGCGGCCGTCACAACCGTCAATCTGGTATCGCGCACACCGCCCGGCCCTAAAAAGGCCGGGCTACTTGAATCGCCGAAAATCGTCCGATGACCAGCCGGATTTATCCGGCGTTGTTTGTTAGCTCCGGGTCTTTAGAGCGGAGCGGCCGTCACAACCATAGAGTTACACGGAGTCTCGCTGGTGAATCGTCGGGGGACTTCTGTGCCGTTAACCAAAAGCGGCTGCCTACAGGCAGCCGCTTTTGGTTGCTTTGATTTTGGGTCATGCGCCAACCCTACACCCAGCGCGCCAGCCCTAACTCATACCCATGCACCATCCCGGCGTGGCTGGGACGCACACGGATGCCCACGGCCAGGCGACCACTCTCGACGGGGGAGAAGCGGCCTGTGTAGTCAAGGCTGCCGTCGCTGTGGCGCTCGCCCGGCTGCATGGGGATGACCGCCGGTGCGTCGCCGAACTCTGTTCCGCCGTCAGCACCCAGCACAATCTCCACGGCCAAATCGTTGGCGGAGAGGCGGCCAGGCCAGAGTCGGGCCGTGAGGCTGACAGGGTCGCCCACGGCGGCCTGGGTGGGTGCGCCCTGGAGCAGTTGCAGGTTGACGCTGAACCAACTCTCCCGCACCCGGCGCTTCCATTCGGCCAAGGCGCGGGCAGGGGCGTAGCCTTCCCCCGTCGCTGCCGAACCGGTTGCCAGGGCAGGCAGGTAGAGCCGCTCTGTATACTCCTTCACCATCCGGCGCATGGAAAACTGCGGGCCGCAGGTCACAATCGAGCGGCGCATCTTTTCCAGCCAGCCCGTGGGCAGGCCATCCCCGTTCCGCTCGAAGAAGAGAGGCAGAAGCTCGTCCTCCAGGGTGGCGTAGAAGCTCAGGGCGTCGGCCTCGTCCTGGGTCTCCGTGTCCTTATACTCCCGCTCCTCCCCAATTGCCCAGCCGTTTGTGCCGTCGTAGCCCTCCCGCCACCAGCCATCCAGAATGCTGAAATTGGGCGCACCGCTCAGGGCCGCCTTCTGGCCGCTGGTGCCGCTGGCCTCGTAGGGGCGGCGGGGGGTGTTCAGCCAGACATCCACGCCCGCGATCAGATGGCGGGCCACATTCATATCGTAGTTTTCCACAAAAACGATCTTGCCCGCCACTTCCGGCTGCTGGCTCAGTTCGTAGATGCGTTTGATCAGCGCTTTGCCCGGCTCATCTTGGGGATGGGCCTTGCCCGCAAAGACGATCTGCACAGGCCGTTGCGGGTCGGTGAGGATGCGCTTGATGCGCTCCCAGTCCCGGAAGATGAGGGTAGCCCGCTTGTAGGTGGCGAAGCGTCGAGCAAAACCCAATGTCAGGGCGTTGGGGTCCAGCAGACGGCCGGCCTCGGCCAGACGCCGGGGGCCTTCCCCGTGGCGCGTATATTGGCGGGCCACCCGATCCCGCACAAAGTCCACCATTTTGGCCTTGCGCTGGTTATGCACAGCCCACAGTTCGCCATCAGGCACACTCGCCAGGGCGTCCCAGGTGGCCGGGTTGTCCACCTCTTCCAGCCAGTCGCTCTGCAAATAGCGGTCGTAGAGTTCCCGCAGTTCGCCAGCCAGCCAGGTGCCCGTATGCACGCCGTTGGTGATGGATGTGATGGGCACTTGCCCGACCGGTGTGCCCGGCCACATCTCCTTCCACATCTCCCGGCTCACCTGGCCGTGCAGTTCGCTGACGCCGTTGTGATAGGCGCTCAGGTGGAAGGCCAGGACGGTCATACTGAATTGGGGACCCCAGCTCTGCTCGTGGCGGGCCAGGTTCAGGAAGCGCTCTCGGTCAATACCCATCTGACCCCAGAACTGCCAGAAGAATTTCTCCATCAGTTCAAAAGCGAAGGCGTCGTGGCCGGCGGGGACGGGGGTATGGGTGGTGAAGATGCTGCCGGCGCGCACGGCTTCCACGGCTGCGTCGAAGGGGACCCCCACCCCTGGCCCCTCCCCCGTTCCAGGGGAGGGGAGATGACGTTCCCCCTGCACCATCTCCCGGATGCGCTCCAGATTGAGAAAGGCCGAGTGGCCCTCGTTCATGTGCCAGACCGATGGGTTCAGCCCCAATGCCCGCAGCACCCGCACACCGCCGATGCCCAGCACAAATTCCTGGCTGATGCGCATTTCGTGATCGCCGCCGTAGAGCCGGGCACTCAGTTCCCGATCCTGGGGTGCATTGCGCTCCACATCTGTGTCCATCAGATAGAGCGGGATGCGCCCCACCTGAATCCGCCAAACTTTCGCATAGACCGTGCGTCCGGGCAGGTCCACATGGATCAGCACAGGCTGACCGCTGGGGTCCAGGGCAGGGGTGGCGGGCACTTCCGAGAAGTCGAGCTTCTCATAGAGGGCATCTTGGCTGCCGTCCCCGGTGATGCGTTGGGTGAAATAGCCCTGGGGATAGAGAAAGCCCACGCCCACAAAGGGCAGCCCCAGATCGCTGGCTTCTTTGCAGTGGTCTCCGCTCAGAATGCCCAGACCGCCGCTGTAGATGGGCAGGGCTTCGTGTAGACCGAACTCAGCGCTGAAATAGGCGATGATTGGGGATTGGGGATTGGGGATTAAGGATTGGGGATTGGCGTGGGTGCGCCTGTACCAGGTGTTGGCGGTTGGGTGCATATAGGCGTCGAAATCGGCCAGGACTGCGGCAAAGCGGGCCAGCCATTCGTCGTTGGCTGCGGCCTGGTTGAGAAGTTCCTGGCGCGCCCTGCGTAAAAAACGCACCGGATTCTGGTTGACGCTGCGCCATAATTCCGGGTCCAGGGAAGAAAAGAGCGCCTGGGCTTTGGGGTTCCAGCTCCACCAGAGATTATAGGCCAGATCGTGCAGCCGGCTGATATTCCCGGGCAGTTTAGGGAAAACGGAGATATGTCCCGCAATATTCATAGTTTCCTCGCAAAATGGAAATAGTGCAGCCGAAATGCGACGGCAACCGGTTGCATCGCAATCCCAAAGATTGTACTAAACGACGGGCCAATCTGCCAATTGGGGGGATTGGAGACTGGGGATCGGGGATCGGAGACTGGGGATCGGGTAGTCAATGCCATTGGGTTAAGCGCGGAGAGAGCATCCTCAGATGCGGGTCTATCGCTGTAGACCCGCATCTGAGGATGCTCTCTCCGCAGTAGGTTAGTGATGACACACCCAATCCCCAGTCTCCAATCCCCAATCCCCATTCTCCGCCCTACGGCTTGCGCCAGCGCTGATTCTCCACTCTCAGCATCTGCTCGGCCGCGTCGGGACCCCAAGTGCCCGCGTCGTAGGTGGGCAGCCGGAGGGGGGCGCCACCGGATCGGGCCTCTTCCTCCTGCCTCTTCCAGCCATCCAGCACCCGCGTCACCCGCTCCCAGGCGACTTCCACCTCATCCCGGCGGGTGAAGAGGGTTCCGTCACCCAGCACCACATCGAGCAGAAGCCGCTGATAGGCATCGGGCGGGGTGGCCCCAAAGCTGCTTCCGTATTGGAAGGCCATGTTGACCGGCTGCAATTTGACCGCGGGGCCGGGCTGTTTGGCGCTGATCTTCATACTGATGCCCTCGTCGGGCTGGATACGGATCACCAGCACATTGCGGCTGATATGCTCTGGATCGTCGGCAGAATCAAAGAGCAGGTGAGGGGCGCGGCGAAAGTAGATGGCGATTTCGGAAACCTTCTGGGGCATGGCCTTGCCTGTGCGCAGATAGAAGGGGACGCCGTTCCAGCGCCAGTTGTCAATCTCCAGCTTCCAGGCCACGAATGTCTCGGTAGTCGAGTCTGGCTCCACCCCCTCCTCGTCCCGATAGGCGGGCAGGCGCTCGCCGTCCAGATCGCCGGGGCTGTATTGGGCGCGCACCACATAGTGGCTCACCTCTTCCGGGGCCAGGGGCCGGATGCTGCGCAGGAGATTGACTTTCTGGTCCCGCACGGCTTTGGCGTCAAAGGCCACGGGAGGCTCCATCCCCACCAGGGAGACCAGTTGGAGCATATGGTTCTGCACCATATCCCGCAGCGCGCCGGACTTGTCGTAGTAGCCGCCCCGCTGCTCCACGCCGATGTTCTCGGAGACGGTAATCTGCACGTGGTCCACATAGTTGCGGTTCCAGATCGGCTCGAAAATGCCGTTGGCAAAACGGAAGACAAGGATATTCTGCACAGTCTCCTTGCCCAGATAGTGGTCAATGCGATAAATCTGGTCTTCGTCGAAGATGCTCAGCAGATGCTCGTTCAGGGCGTGTGCGCTGGCCAGATCGTGACCAAATGGCTTCTCCACAACCAGCCGTGTCCAGGAGTGGTCATCTCCTGGGCCAGTCGGGGAGTTATCCACCGGGTGTACCAGATCGGCCCGGCCCAGTTGGGTAGCGACTGGCTCGTAGACCGATGGCGGGGTGGCCAGATAGAAGAGCCGGTTGCGACCGGTACGCCGGCTCTGGTCCAACTCTTCGATACGGGCTTTGAGCCGGGCAAAGCCCTCTGCGTCGTCGTAGTTGCCTGTTAGATAGAAGATACCTTGGGCGAACCTCTGCCAGTCTGCTTCCCGGAACTCTGCGTCGGAATACTTCTCTACCCCACCCCGGGCCAGGGCGCGAAACTCTTCATCTGTATAGGGCGTGCGCGAATAGCCGAGGATCGTGAAATCGTCGGGCAGAAGCTTCTTCTGCACCAGATTGTAGAGCGCTGGCAGGAGCTTGCGCTGGGCCAGGTCGCCCGACGCG
Organism: Litorilinea aerophila; assembly: GCA_945905745.1. Lineage (GTDB taxonomy): Bacteria > Chloroflexota > Anaerolineae > Caldilineales > Caldilineaceae > JACQGT01. The sequence continues at coordinate 4,388 of CAMDQF010000261.1, read as the reverse complement.
CCAAAAATCACCATCAAGGCCGGGCCGGACATGCGTGGGGCTGGGCGGTCTTCCGGCGCAGCTTCGACAACGGGTGAATAGAGCATTTGATGAATCTCCTGAGGGAGGGCCGCAGAGGGCACGCGGCCCATTGCCTATGTATCTGTCAAGGAATAGGGGTATTCTATCCCAGATGCACCCACCGGATCAATTCGTCGAGGGCTGACAAACGAGGGACCAAGTACAAAGGAACAAAGAATCACGCAACCTTTGGATTGTGCAGAACTGGCATCCGCCCGTTGGATGAGATACTCGCTCTCCTATTCATTACCTGCACCCAGCAACCCGTAGGCCCGCCGGGTCTCTGGCCAGACCAGCCAGATCAGGCCAATAATCGGCTGGAAGAGGGGGAAGTAGCCATAGTCCGCGCCGAAGTGTCGCCAGACAGTGCGCCCGATCATCTCTGGGTAGAGAAAGCTGAGGGTTCCGATCAGAAGCGTCATCACTGTCTCGAAAGCCAGCACGGCCAGAGAGAGTTGCCAGGCCCAGCGTACCCGCTTGACAAAGCCGATGGTCGCCGTCAGATAGCAGAGCGCGGCCAGCCCACTCAGTGCGGGGCCGATCCCCCCAATCGAAAAGAATTGATAGATGGCACGCACCCCTGTGGAGAGGGCCAGCAGAGGATAGGAGATAGCCAGGATCGTCCCTGACGTCAGGACAATTTTGCGGTAAAGCGATTCCTTTTGCGGGGAAGGCGACGGCACGGATGGGGACATAGACATTCCTTTGGGGCAGGGTATGGAAGGCGATAGAACGCGGATGACGCTGATTGGGCGGATCAACGCGGATAAGAAATCAGCGTAAATCAGTAGTTTCCGCGTCGTCCGCGTTCAATTTTCCAGCTCAGCCTACGCGACTACAGGGGCCGTGGCGAAGATGTTCTCTTCCAGAAAGCGACGGACTTCAGCGTGGCTGCGCGCGATGGTCAGGTGGGGGTGATCAGCCACCACATTGTCCGGTGGGCAGAAGAGCACAGACGCGTCGGCCTCTTCCAGCATGGCGATATCGTTGTAGGAATCCCCCATGGCAAAGACCTGATAGCCGATACTCTGTAGCGCGGCCACGGTGCGCCGTTTGGGATGTTCCAGGCGCATTCGGTAGCCCTCGATCATCCCCGCGCTGTCGATAATCAGCGAATGACAGAAGATGGTGGGGTAGTTCATCTGGGCCATCAGTGGCGCGGCAAATTCTGAAAAAGTGTCCGAGATAATGACGAACTGGCTCTGTGCCCGCACCCAGGCCACAAATTCGGCCGCGCCGGGCAGGGGGCTGAGGGTGGCAATCACCCGTTGGATGTCGGCCAGCCCCAGCTTCTGCCTGCGCAAAATCTCAATGCGCATCTTCATCAGCTTGTCGTAGTCCGAGATTTCCCGGGTGGTGACGCGCAGTTCTTGGATGCCGGTCTCCTCGGCCACAGCGATCCAGATTTCGGGCACAAGTACGCCCTCCAGGTCGCTGGCCACAATCGTTGGTTTGGGGTGGGTCATTGGTTCTCCTGTAGTTGAAAAGGGAGGACGCAGATAAGGCTGAAAAGAATGCGATCACCCGTTTCAGCCCCATCTGCGTGCCGTTTAGGTGATCAAATCCGGTGCTAGGTGGTCAACTCGATTCGTGTAGCGAACACGCAGGAAAGGCGTCTTATCCTTCCAAGAGAGTGCGTAGTCAATGCGGGTGATGCCGGTGTTGAAGTGGCTGATGTGAAAGTCTACGCCAGGCAGCCGGCCCAGAATCGCTTTGATCAGGCTGTCCATAAATGTGCCGTGTATGACCAGGGCAATGCGCTCGTCGCTCATCTCCCGGGCCATGACACGCAGACGGGCAGAGACCCGGATGGCCCGTGCGTCGCAGTCTGGGCGATCTTCCTCGTCGCCAAACCACCAGCCATTTTCACCGATGCGTTCTTCTGGGATGGCATAGCCGGGGAAGAGGGCGCTCATCTGGGAACGGGTCAGGCCGGGATGACCGACCACCGCACCGTCCGGGCCGCTGTTGTCAAAGACGCCGCCGTGCTCGTGCAGATCGACCCAGACCTCTGGGTTCACACCCAAGGCGGTAGCCGTGGGCTGGGCGGTCTGTAAGGTCCGCAGCATAGGGCTGCAATAGATGCGGCTGATGCCCAGGCGGTTGACCACATCCGTGCCCCGCAGTTCAGGTTCAGGTGGGTCGTCATGCACAGGCAGGTGCTTGGGCCGGGCTTCGCGCAGGAAATCGGCCAACCGTTCCGACTGCCTCTGTCCAATTTCCGTAAGGGGTGGGTCTGGCATACGGCTGGTCATGTAATGCTTATAGGCGCCTTCATCGAATTCGCCTTTGTCAGTCAAGACCGTTTCGCCAATCAGGTTATTGGCCGACTGGCCGTGACGGATCAGGTAAAGTATCATCGCTCGCTCCTTGCGGGTGGCAGGTGGAAAATCAGCCAAAATCCAGAGTATAGCCTACTCGAAACGGGGGGAGAGAGCCAAATGTGGGAGGTGGTAGGTGGCAAGTCGAAAGTGGCAAGTCGAAAGTGGCAAGTCGAAAGTGGCAAGTTGATAACGGCGGATGGCTGGTGATGTCGTCACGACTTTCCTGCGCAGATAGCTTTGCCGGAGAGCATCCAATGCCTGATCAGCCCGTCTTTGCCACATTCCACCGACTACTTTCGATCAGCCGCCTTCGACAGCGGGGGAGTGCCTCATTCCAGTCCATTGGCCGCTCTCTATCTTTTCATTCGGTATAATGAAAATTATACAAAGTAAAATACAACCAAAGGGGACCCCAACCCGGTCGAGTAGCCCCAATCCCCCCCACCACTCCCCCGCTGTTTGACCTGAAAAGCAGCCCATAGGATAATCAATCATCGCCATTCCATTTACTCATCTGCTGCAATTTACCCAATGTCATCCAGCCTTCCTCCTCAAAAGAATTTCGATTCTGATTCCCAGCCCCAATCCCAGCCGACGTCCTACCTTTCCCGCATCCAGCTTGGGTCGCAGCAAGCCCCCCCACTGGAGCCCCATCAGGCGGACTGGACACCGGCTCGTCAACAGAACAAGCGTTCTAAAAGCCGGTTGCAGACACCCCAGGTTCTGATTATCGGATTCGCATTGCTGATTTTTGTGGGCACCCTGCTACTCAAGCTGCCCGCATCGTCGGCGGATCCCAGTAATCCCATCGGCTGGATGGACGCCTTCTTCACCGCCACCAGTGCGATTACAGTGACCGGCCTGGCCGTGCGTGTAACAGCCCTCGACTTCAGCCGTTTCGGCCAAGTGATGATTCTGATCCTCCTGCAAGTGGGCGGTGTGGGTTTTATCGCCTTCAGCGTCCTGCTTCTGCGCTTGATTGGCCGCCGGGTGACGCTGAATGAACGTTTTATCATTCAACAATCCCTGGGCGCTGAGCAGGCGACGGGGGTGGTACGTCTGGCGTTGTATGTGCTGGGAGTGACGCTTTCGCTGGAAGCCGTGGGCGCGTTTCTGCTCTGGCTGCGCTGGCGGGAGACAGTGCCCGATGCACTCTGGCAGGCCATCTTCCACGCTATCAGCAGTTATTGCAATGCGGGCTTCGATCTCTTCTCCGGCACAGATCGGGGCGTTCTGTTTGGTTATGGCTCCGACTTTAGCACCCTGGCCGTGTTGGGCACGTTGATTGTGCTGGGCGGCTTTGGCGTTACAGTTCTCTACGATCTTGCCAGCTTCCGGGTGGACCGAATGTTGGCCCTCAACACCCGTATCACCCTTGTGTTGACTCTAATTTTGACTGTACTCGGCACATTCTTGATGATGCTGGATAAAGCGATTTATACAGACGTCCTCGCCCATCTGCCTTTTCAGGAGAAGCTTTGGGTCAGCCTGTTTACCATTGTCAGCGCGCGCACAGCCGGTGTGACAATTTTGCCCCTGGAGCAGTTGAGCGAGGCAACCCAGGCGATTATTATGATCTGGATGTTTATCGGCGGCGCGCCGGCCAGTATGGCGGGTGGCGTCAGCACCAGTGCAGTGGGCGTATTGCTGATTTCAGTCATCGCCACCGCCAAAGGTCACAGCGCCGCCGTGGCCTTTGGTCGCACAATTCCCACCGAGACAATCTTTAAAGCTGTAGCCATTATGACAGTCAGTACGCTGCTGGTGGCAGTGATGACTCTGGCCCTCTCCCTGCTGGGGAAAGGCGGGATCTTGGCCGAGGGCTTCGAGGTAATCAGCGCCTTTGCCAATACGGGCTACTCACTTAACTTTACCAGCAGCCTGAGCAATTGGGGACGCTTTCTGATTGCGTTTACAATGTTCTGGGGGCGACTCGGACCATTAACGATTGTGGTGGCTCTGGCCCAGAGCACACAGCCATCCCTGATCCACCACCCGGAAGAA
>CAMDQF010000260.1 GCA_945905745.1 Litorilinea aerophila | reverse complement strand
GCAGAGCCGCTCAACCTGTTTGACTATCTGCTGGCCCATATCGATTTGCCCGGCAGACCTGCCAAGAAGCGACCACCGTCGCCACCCCAACCCGTGCTGATTTAGCCCAATCAGCACAGGTTGGCCGAAACGATGACCAAGGCCCAATTTTGTTTGACGTGGCCCCGGTTGGGGGGTACAATGAAAGAACATTTGTTCCCTTTTCGTAATAGACGGCAGGTGATCTGTGGCAACCAAGGCAAAAGTACGCTACGTCTGCTCGGAATGTGGTGGCGTGCAGATGAAGTGGATGGGCAAGTGTCCGGACTGTGACGAGTGGAATACACTGGAAGAGGTGGTGGTCCAGGCTCCTGTCGCGGGCACACCCAATGGCAGTGCGCTGGTCGGCGCGCCGGAACCCATTTCGCTGCCTGCCATTCCCGCCGAACCTGGCCGCCGTTTGGTGCTGGGCAACAGCGAACTGAACCGGGTGTTGGGCGGCGGTATTGTACCCGGCGCTGGGATTCTGGTGGGCGGCGACCCCGGCATCGGCAAGAGTACACTGCTCCTGCAAATGGCTGCGGATGTGGCCGGGCAGGGGGGCAAAGTTCTCTACGTCAGCGCGGAGGAGAGCGCCTATCAGATCGGGCGGCGGGCAGCACGGCTGGACATCCGCGACGAGCGGCTCTATATTCTGGCCGACACAATTTTGGAGCAGATTCTGGAGCGGATCGGCCAGATGAAACCGGCTTTAATTATTGTGGACTCGATTCAGGCCATCCACAGCAGTGCCAACTCCAGCGCGGCGGGCACAGTCTCCCAGGTGCGGGATTGCACGGCCCATCTATTGCGGCTGATCAAACAGGAGAACATTCCCCTCTTTCTGGTCGGCCACGTGACAAAGGAAGGCACCATCGCCGGTCCCCGGGTTCTGGAGCATATGGTGGACACAGTGCTCCAATTGGAGGGCGAGCGTTTCCACGCCTACCGGCTGCTGCGCTCCATCAAAAACCGTTATGGCAGCACCAACGAAGTGGGCGTCTTTGAGATGAGCGAAGGGGGGATGACGGAAGTCGCCAATCCGTCCGAGCTTTTCCTGGCCGAGCGGCTGCCCAATGCGTCGGGCAGCGCTATCGCTGTGCCGATGGAGGGCAGCCGCCCCCTGCTGGTGGAGGTGCAGGCTCTGTCCAGCGCTACCGCCTTCAGCCAGCCCCGGCGCACGGGCAATGGGGTGGATTTCAACCGGCTGCTGCTTGTGACGGCTGTGCTGAGCAAGCGGGTGGGGCTGAATCTGAGCACCCAGGACCTGTTTGTGAATGTGATCGGCGGGATGAAAATCGGGGAACCAGCCGCGGATATGGCGATTGCCGCGGCCATCGCCAGCAGCTACCGCAATGTCCCCGTGGCCGCGGATATGGCAATTCTGGGTGAAGTGGGGCTGAGTGGCGAGCTGCGCAGTGTGGGCCATCTGCCCCGGCGTCTGGGCGAAGCGGCCAAACTGGGCTTCAAACGGGCGATTGTGCCCCGCAACGCCCTGCGCCGCAAAGGGGACGAGTTCCCCAAAGAGATCGAAGTGATCGGCGTGCGCACCCTTGTTGAGGCGCTGGACGCGGCCCTGGTTAAATAGAAGTGAGCAGTAATCAGTAAATAGTAATCAGTGGGTGTCACCTCGCACTGCTTACTGCTTACTGCTTACTGCTCACTGTTCACTGCTCACCTTACGCGGCTACCTTCTGGGTGGCCAGCGCCTCCTCATATCTCCCCAAAATCTCCACCATCCGCTCCCGGTTGGCGTTCATATCCCCACGGCCCACGCGGGAAGCAGATCGGTAGTCGATGAGACCCTCCGCTTCGTCAATGGCAAATTCCACATCATCCACAAAGCCAAATATCCTGCTTTTCACCTCAGCGTGGATGTAACCCGGCTCTATACGGACAATTTCCATTCGCTCCATTCCCTGCAAAGTCGCGATGAGCATCTCCTGAGCCTTTTCAGCCGGCACAGTCAGGGGAATCGGCTCCATACTGGCATAGCCGCTTTCAGCTTGGCTGGAGACACAGTTGGGCGAATCAGGGCAGGGGGCCAACCGCCCATCGGTCAACCCCAAACCGGAGGGACGTTCTCCAGCGCAGCCAGCCAGACCGAACGTTGCCATACACAACCACAGAGACCACAATTTCCGCAAAGTCACAATATTCTCCCGTTTTGAGTGTTACAAGTGGAAGGTGGCAAGTTGAAAGTAGCAGGTATACGGGTGGGTATGCACACTTTCGACTTGCCACCTTCCACCTGCAACTTGCCACTTCCCACACCTGCCCTCTATACTACAGGAAATATCCCATTCAATATGTGAAAAATTTCTCATTCTATGGAATTTATCGTCGATCTGCGATCAGAAGAATACCGCCGGGCGATGATCTGGCATCAGTTTGCCAGCTCTCTGGGCAAGCGCGTCAACGACTGGCTGGGCTGGGCGATCTTGGCGGCTGTGCCGCTGACTATTCTTTTGCTTCTCATTTTTGTGCCAGATGCCCTCTCCTTCTGGTTCTGGCCCGTGGCTCTGCTGGCCTTGCTCTACTCCGCCTATAGCACACTCTTCATCCGCCGTCAGATTAGCCGCCAGGCAGCCGCCTTGTTACAGACCAATCCAGCCCTGGCCCATACCTGCTATCACCTCCACGCCAAGGGGATGAAGCTGACCGACGCGCAGGCAGATGAGGAGACCAATGGCGTCTTCTTCCTCTGGAAAGAAGTAGAACGGGTGGCCGAGACGCCGGAGAGCTTTCTCTTCTTTGTGTCTGACGAGAACATTCTGATTGTGCCCAAGCGCTGTATCTCCGATGCAAAGGCATTTCGCCGTCTGTTAGACAAAGTGGGGAAGACAGACGCATGATCCAGCCGCCGGTTTCAACCGGTGGCGTTCGTGACAACCAGATGCGATCCTGAAGAACCATAAGAATCAGCGAAGATCAATTCAGACCAGCCATATTCAGCAGTTCCAAATATAGAACGCGGATAACGCGGATGGAGCGGATTTTTGCGGATTTTACGGCGCAGGTTTTTGCTTTTATCCGCTTTGATCTGTCCAATCAGCGTCATCCGCGTTCTATTTCTGTCAAATTTGAAATTGCTAAGCCATATCTGCGTCCCACATTTAGCGGGGAATCCAGAAATTCACATCGAATGGAGCCAATCGAATGTCCAAATTGAGCAATCTCTCCCCCTACGAACAGTTCTTGCGTGAAAATTTCCACACAGACGATCCCGCACTGCAGCGGCTGCAAGCCGAGGCGGAGAAGGAAGGATTGCCCCCTATCAGCATCGGCCCGGAACAGGGCAAATTCTTGCAGGTATTGATTCAAGCATCCGGCGCACGTAAAGTGCTGGAAGTTGGCTGTCTGGGTGGCTACAGCGGTGCGTGGATGGCCCGCGCCCTGCCCGCCGACGGCAGGCTGATCAGCCTGGAACTGGAAGAGAAGCATGCCGCCTTCACCCGTCGCCAGTGGGCTAGCCTGGGGCTGGCGGACAAAGCCGAAGTTCGGGTGGGTCCTGCGCTCGACACGCTTCCCGGCCTGGCGGAAGAAGCACCCTTTGACCTAATCTTCATCGACGCCGACAAGAACAACTACCCGGCCTATCTGGAATGGGCACTGCGCTACAGCAAGTCCGGCACAATCATTCTGGGCGACAATGTGAGCATGGGCGGGCGGCTGGTCGACCAGGATCGCCAGGAAAGCCCAGCCATTCAGGGGATGCGCCGCTTTGCCGAAGCCATGGCCGCTGACCCGCGGCTGGTCAGTACTGTCGTCCCCTATGCCGATGGCATTGCGATGGGGGTGGTAAAATGACAAAAATTGCCATTCACTCCATCTTTGTCGGTCAGCCCCAGACTATCAACGACGAATCAGGAACTTGGCGTTCATCCATCTTCCGGGAGATGGTGGAAGGACCGGTGGAATTGACTGAGCGGGGTTTGGCCGGGGATCGGGTGACGGACACTGACAACCACGGGCTGGCGGGCTACCAGCAGGTCTGCTGCCACTCGCTGGATCACTACACCTATTGGAACGCACGGCTGGAAATGCGTCTGCGTCCGGGCAATGTAGGGGAAAACTGGACCCTGGAAAACGCAGATGAAGCCGCCATCTGCCTCAACGATACCTATCGGGTGGGGTCAGCCACAGTGCAGGTGAGCATCCCCCGTGTCCCGTGCAGCAAGCAGGCCAAACGAGTGGGCCGCAAAGACTGGACGAAGCTGACGATTGACGCGCTGCGCACGGGTTTCTATCTGCGGGTGCTTGACGCCGGTTTTGTCCAGGCCGGGGACGAATGGGAACTGGTCGAGCAGCCCTATCCCTGGGCGACTGTCTATGCGCTCAACGAACTTTGCTACCGGGGCGGGGACCAGGCATTGGCTGAGCAATATTTGTCGATTCCTAACTTCCATCCTGGCTGGGTTGTCCGCCTCAAGCGAATGCTTCAGGACCGCACAGGGATTCTGTAAACCTGTAAACCCATACCCTTTCGGAGGGAGACGAAGGAAACCCTAGCCGCCGACTTTTACAGCCACGCCCGTAAACATCTCGCCCAGAAATGTGGAGGGGGCGCGGGTTACAACCCGCGCCTGTTCCAGCCCGGCTGCTTCGGCCAGCCCCTCGAAATCGGACTCGTGGATGGGAAAGGGTACGGCGCTGGTGCCCTGGCGGGTGTTGTATTCCACCACCACCAGCTTGCCTCCCTCCTTCAGCAGGGCCGCCAGCGTGGCCACAACCGGCGGCTTGTCAGCCACAAAATGCAGAGAGTTGGCCAGCAGAATGCCATCCAACGGGGGTAGATGCAGGGAGCGGGGACGGGTGAAGTCCCCGTGCAGCGTCGTCAGTTCGCAGGCCAGGGAGAGGGTGCCTTTGCGCTGGGCTACCCGCTCCAGAGCCAGCCGGTCCCGATCCACTGCGTAAATTTGGCTGCCCGGCGTCAGCATCGCGCAGAGTAAAAAAGTAAAGATGCCGTCACCGCAGCCCAAATCTGCCCAGACACCGCCCTCGTCATCGGCCAGAGCCGGCGCAAGGAGCAAACGGGCTTTGGCTGTCCAGCCTTCCCGATGGCCGCTGAAATTGCTCATCAATTTCCTCCTTCTCAGATTTCCAGCGAATCCGGCCCGTGGACCGTCGCCGCCGCTTCCAGCCCACCCGAACGGATCAGATCGCCCAGTGTGGCAAAGTGGTGATCGCCCAGGCGCGTCGCCTCTTCCACAACAGCGTCCACCAGGCGGCAGGCATGGCCGAAGTCGTCGGCGATGCCGTGAGTATGCATCAGAATGACCGCCACCGGGCTGACCTTGACGATGCGCGCCGCATCCTGCCGGGCCAGTTCGATAAACTCTGCGCTGCGCGCACCCGCCCCCCGCCAGGTGTATTCGTTGAGAATCGGCGCTTCGATCACATCCGCATACCAGCGGAAGGGGCGGTGGGGGATAGCGTCGGTCCAGACGGGCGTCAGGTCGCCCTGGTTGTGGGGCAGGTGTTCGTAGCCCGTGCCGCTGATATACTGGCAGGAGTGGTAACCGATGCCCATTTCGGTCATGGCTGCAAACATCGCCTGGGAGATAGCCCCGCAGGGCGCACGAAAGAGTACCGGATCAATCGCCAATTCCCGCTGGAAGATTTCCATCCCCTCTTCCATGCGGGCGCGCAGATTCGCCACTGTGTAGCGAGGCAGCAACTCCTCCCGGCGTTGGGCGAACTCCTCCACGAAGGCCGGGCGGATGGCAGTGGCGGGCCAGGCGGGTGGGCCAAACTCGAAGCAGTCGCCGTGGGTCAGCCCGTGCAGTTGCAGGTCGTGGCCCGCATCCCGCATCTCCCGCAGCACATCCAACCACTCCGCTGAAAGGGGCTCTCCACTGGGCTTGGGAACCACCAGCCAGGTGGCCCGCAGAGAGCGGCTCTCCAGCCAGCGGGCAAAACGCCGTGATACCTCCGCCGACGCTTCGCCGCCGGTCCCCGCGTCGTCAATACTCCACACAAAGTCGGTCATCTCGATTGTCCTTTCTTCAGGCCCGCCTGTTCAAGCCGGAAAGCCAAAGTTCCCGGCACTTCACGCGTAACAACGGTGGGATTGTAGTCTACCGGCACGCTCGCAAAGAAAGTGTCGGGGACTTCGAACGGTTTTCCTTCAAGCCCAACTGAAGCCCGGCCCATCGGGAATCTGCACTGTCCCTTCTTCCAGGCGCAGGGGCGAGTCGGGTGGAATCAGCCCGGTTTCCAGATAGAGGGCGTTGGGCAGGCAGGCCATCACATTTAGCTGGACAGGCCCGCCGCCGTGGGAAGCGTAGGGGCGACGGAAAGCCGCGGCCATCGATCCGATCTGCAAGAGAGCAGTAGGCCCACCCACCCGGCGCAGGTCCGGCTGCACAATATCCACGGCGTCCCGGCGCAGAAAGCGGGCGAAGTCGGCCGCGCTGTAGAGATTCTCGCCGGTGGCAATGGGAATGTCCAGGGCACGGGCCAGCTCCGCGTAGCCATCGATGTCGTCGGCGGGGATGGGTTCCTCCCACCAGACGCAGCCCAACGACTCAAAGGCACGCCCCCGGCCCACAGCTTCCGCCGCGGTCAGGGATTGGTTGGCGTCCACCATAATTCCAATCGCATCCCCCACAGCCCGGCGCACCACCTCCACCCGCTGAATGTCTTGCTGCAAAGTGGGGAAACCCACTTTTATCTTGACGGCACGAAAGCCCTGGTCAACGGCCTGACGGCAGATAGCCTGCACCTCCCCGTCGTCGTAGTTGAGCCAACCGACCATCGCATAGGCGGGGACTCGGCGATGTATGCCGCCCCACAATTGCCAGCAAGGAATGCCGTTGGCCCGGCCCAGACAGTCCCACAGGGCAGTGTCCAGCGCGGCGATGCCAAAGGTTGCCAGCCCCTGGCTGCCGTGATATTCGGTCTCGGCCAGCATCGCCTGATGCAATCCCCGCACAAAGGCCGGGTCCTGGCCCAAAATCAGGGGCTTCAATTCGTGTTCGATGAGCGCGGCCAGCGCGTCGGGTGCCCCGGCGATCCGGCCAAAACCGGCTTCCCCTACGCCTGTGACGCCGGTGTTGGTGACGATTTCCACCCGCACGCTGCCAGAACCGGGCAGAGATTGCAGCGCGTCCCGCTTGGGCGTGGGGCTGGGCGGCTGGCGGCGAATCTGTATGGTCAGTTGGGTGATGTACATGGGATTCTCCTTCGGTGGGTAACAGGATAAATCGTCTACTGATGCCAGCTACTCAGTCAGCGCTCGCCAGTCTGTTAGGCCGGATAGTTACTTTGGCTGGCTGGCGCAGGCCAGGGGAATGAGCGCACAGCTTTGATCCGGAACGCGCGGCTCTGTCACCCGCACAACGCCGACGGTCAATTCGTTGCCGACGGGCTGGTCGTTTGACTCAAAAACGGATAACCGTTCGCCGCTGGCGGGATCGTAGACACCGATGACGACCGGATAGCTGCCCGGTGGCAGATCGGCGGGGATGACAAGCTGTCGCCAGTCGGCTGTCACTGGGCCAGGCGCGACGGGGATGAAATAGCGGGGAGCGCCGTCGTTCTGGGCGACATTGCCGTCAGCCCCGCGCAGATGGACGAAAATCTGGTGGCGGGCCAGCAGATCCGGCGTCTCCGTGCGCCATTCCAGCCGCAGGTTCGCCACCTGTCCTCCTGGGGTGGAGGGGTCGAGACGGGCGGCAACTTCTACCCGCTCACCCGTCGGCCCCGCAAACCAGCCCGCTGGTTGTGCGCCGGTCAACGCCTGGTCCATCTCCACCCGCGCCAGTGTGCCGTCGGGCTGGCGGCTGAATGCCCCAGCCAACACAGGCGCTCCACCGGCCATCCCCACGGCCACACCCCATTGCCCGGGCAGAAAGAGCCAGAGCGATTCCAGCCGGATCACCTCCCCCGGCTGCCATTGCTGCGGCGGATACCAGACCGCCGCGGGTGAGGGGAGTTGGGTGTTGTCGAGAATCATTCCACCGGAAGGCGTGTGAATCTCCACCGATGGGAAATGTTCCGGCGCGAATCCCTCCTCTACCTGCCAGAGGGTCGTCACTTTTGTCTGTCGCCAGCGGGGCCAGTCGAGGAGATCGAGGCCGAGGAAGGTGAGGGATCGGGGATTGGGGATTGGGGATTGGGGATTGAGCAGGGGACGCGTATTGCGTATTGCGTATTGCGTAGACGGTTCACCTGCCACCTCTGCGCCTCTGCGCCTCTGCGCCTCTGCGTTAAAATCTCTCGCAAAATCGTAGAAGGCATGCGGGATTGTCGTGTCGGGCGCGCCGCGGCGCAGGAGGAGAAATCCGTCGGCTGCGTCGCTGACGCCCCAGCCGTTTGCCAGCATTCCGTCGACTTTCGCTTTCACATCGCCGGGGGCCATATCCGTATTGCTGGTCACGTCTAGCAGCGCCCACTCCGCCGGGGCTTCCGCTTCCAGCCCAAAGGGGAACTGGTAGATGTGGCGTCGGTGGCTCAGGTGGGGATGGACCGCAGCCGTGGCGGTGACCGCCGCGTCGTCGGGAATCTGGTTGGTGAAACGTTCCAGCAGTCGGTGATGGGCGGTGATGGGTGTGGGATCGTAGCGCCCGCCGCCGGGTCCTCGGCCAGCGTTGGCGTAACCGATTCCCGCCCAGACGAGCAGCCAGAGGGTCAGCCCCCAGGCCAGCAATGGGCGCAGGCTGGAACGGCTGTTGGTGAAAAAGGAGACCAGCGCCATCACCCCAACGCTGGCTGCGGGCAGGTGCTGGAAACTGCCCGATTCGCCAATCGTGCGACGGCCCAGCCAGCGCCAGAGCCGGGCCAATCCGTAGACGCCTGCTACGGCAAAATAGGGCACAATCGGCGCGCTGTAGTGGAATTCGCCGTAATATTGGGCAGGGTAGGCGCTGAGCAGATTGGCGAGAAAGACGGGTGTACAGAGCAGTAAAATCTCCGGGGCCAGCAGAGCAAAGAGACCAAAACCGACCAGGAGATGCCAGAGGTAGGCGGTCCTGGCCGGTTCGCTGGCGATCTGCCAGACCAGCGCAGGTTGGGTGACAAAACTCTTGGCGATATCCAGGGGCGAATTGCCCAACGCGCCAAAACGCTGAAAATAGACACTCTCGGCAGTGCCGTATACCGGTGTCGCGAAGGCGGGGACGATGACAAAAGTGGCAAGATAGAACCAGAGGAGGGAGAGAAGGAGAATGGAGACTGGGGATTGGAGATTGGGAATCCGGCGAACTATTGCGTG
>CAMDQF010000259.1 GCA_945905745.1 Litorilinea aerophila | reverse complement strand
ATAAGGTGGCGAAGCCACAAGCCAAAGATGCGCCTATTTCGTAGTGCGTAGTGCGTGAACTGGTAGTGAAGTTGGTTCACGCACCACGCACTACGGGTATCGGCGAGCGACTAACGCTTATGACGTCGATCTTTGCACCGTACGGAGTAAGGTTTCGGGCGTGAAACGTGAAGGTACTCGACATACTCTCACGTTTCACGCATCACGTTTCAGGAGGCTTTCAGCTCAGCGCGTCGGCTGCCAGCCGCCCGGTCAGGATGGCTGTGGGCACGCCACTGGGGCTGTAGGACCATTGACCTGCGGTGAAAATGTGGGGAATGGGTGATTTCACCGATTGGCTGACCTGCAACAGACTATTGACTACTGGGATTTTGCTCTCGAACGACCAGCCCACAATCGCGCCCTCAGAACTCCCTACGGAATTGGCGATAGTAATCGGCGTGGCCGAAAAGCGAAAAAGCGTCTTCTCCTTCAGGGATGGATAGATGCTGTTTTCCAGGACGGTCGTCATTCCCTCTTCGACCAGCGCCTTGAACTCCCCATACCAGCCATCGTCCAACACTTTCTTGACCAAGTCGTATTCAAACAGCGTACTGATGATCAGACCAGTCTTGCCAGGCGGAGCTGCCGCGGGATCTTTCAGTACAGGGATCGAGATTTCGTACGTCGTCAGCTCGAGGAAACGATCCAGCCACGACAGTACGTCAGCCCGGGAGAGCTGCGTCCAGTTCTGGAGGAGTGCGTGCAGTTCAGAGCGATGGGTTTCGCCCAGCCCCTGGCGGGAGGGTGTGAAAAAGAAGTGGCCATGGGATATGCGCGCAAATGTCTCTGGTGGCTCATCCACGGCGAGATAGACCGAAAAGACCGAATCCGTCCCGCGCCCGGCCAGAATTGCGTCCTTTTTCTGCGCGATTTGCTGCTGAATCGGCGCCGACAGCCCGTCAACGCTGGCGACGCGATAGAGGGTCTTCATATCGGCAGCCCAGATCAGATTCTCGTAGCCATAGCGGTTGCCCTGGGCATCTTCCACAACCCGCTCAGCCACATCAACGCCGGTGATCGTGCAAGTGGTGCGGATTTCTGCGCCCAGTTCCACTGCCTTTTTCTCCACCTTTTGCGTCAACTGGCCCACACCGCCGATGGGATAGAAATAGTCCATAAAGAGATAGAAGTAGCTCAGGGCAAAGAAAGCAGGCGTGGCGCGGAAGAAGTGTTGGGCCACCACATCGCGCAGGGAAGGATTGGAAACCAGCGTAGCCAGATACTCTTCCACCGGGCCTTGCATCCGGTTGATACGAAAGAGAAGGAAGGCAAACTTGAAGAGCCAGGGCACATAAGTACGAATGAAATAGGCCCTGTTCTGCCTGAAATCGTGAAAGAGTGGGTTTTCCACGCCGTACAGAATCCCGATATCCCGGGTCACCCGTTGGATAGCGGCGATGAGTCTGTCAATCTGCTCCGCATCAGCCGGAAATGTCTCTTTGAGCATAGCAGCGTACTTGGCGATGTCCGCGTGGGATTCCACGTGAACGACCCGGTTTTGTATGCCCACCGAAACCGGGCTTGGCACAAAGTCGATAGGAATCTGCAGTTCACGCAGCATAGGCAGAATCGTGCCCGCATTTTCCAGCGCACGCACCCCGCCCTCAAAACGAAAACCGTCTTTGCTGAATGTCGTCACCAGCCCGCCGCATTCCCCATTTTTTTCCAGCAACAGGACTTTTTTGCCCGCCCGCGCCAAATAGGCAGCAGCCGTCAACCCTGCAATCCCACCGCCGACAACGATCACTTCTTTTTTGATCATCCCAGTTTCCCCAACGACAGACTGATTTCCCAAAGCCTTTCGGCAACTTCCCGATCCCGGGCTGGTGGGGCCAATTCCTCCTCGCTCGTCAGATGGAAGAAGCAGCCGCTCTTCTCTCTAATCCGGGGAGAGACGCCCAGAAAGTAGAGCGCATCCGCAGCGACCTGGGGTGATTGCGAAAGACGATCGATGAGATGCTTCTTGAATTGCCGGTAGACGGTTCCGTTTTCCTGTCCGGTTTGGGTGCGCACCGCGCCCGGATGCATGGCATTGACAGTCACGCCCGTTCCTGCCAGCTTCTCCGCCAGAATCAGCATTGCCAGAAGTTGGCTTGTTTTGGCCGCGCCATAGGCGGCCAAGCCTGTGTAGCGTCGCTTCTCCCAGTTCAGGTCATCCAGACGTATACCCCATGCGGCAAAGCGGTAGCCCTCTGAACTGACAATGAGAATACGTCCGCTTTGCTGCTCCTTCAATTTATCTGCGACCCAATGATTGATGACCAGCGGAGCCAGATGATGGAGTGCGAAGTGTACCTCCAGGCCATCAGCGGTCACTGTCCGCTGATTGAGATACAAACCGGCATTGTGGATCAGAACAGCGATTGGAGCGTGGAGCTGGCGCAGGCTCTGCCCCACCCGGTGCATATCTTCCAACCGGCTCAGGTCCCCCAACAGATAATCGCACTCTACGCCAAACTCCATTCGGAGTGATTCGCATACAGCCACACTTTTTTCCTGGTTGCGATTGATCAGAAGAAGAGTGGCACCGCGTGATGCGTATTGGCGGGCGGTCTGGTAGCCAATGCCCGCTGTGCCGCCGGTGATGACCACCAGCTTTGCGTTGAAATCATCATCGCACTTCTCCGGCAGCGCCCGCATATTGCGGGCCATTTCCCCTATGCTCGACCACCTGTATTGAGGCCAGTATTTGCGTATAGCGTCCAGGTTCGTCAATTTTGTCACCCAAATACCCGGCGCATAAATGTCCGATAGAGCTTGCTCACAGCCGGGATATTGTCCAGGATGTCGCCCCAAAGGTCATAATAGTCCCTTTGCTCAACGATCTTGCCCTGTTCGTTCAGGGTCAACCGGCTTGCACCGTACAACACCGACGTGCGGGTCTTACGGAAGAGGATCGTCATCTCCCATTCAAAATGGATGATATTTCCCTGCATTGTGACGTTCAGCAGGCGCATCCTCAGTTCACCCGAGCGGCGAACCAGGCGCTGCACCATTTCCTGGAAATGGTCGATGCCCCGCAATTCCTGTACCGAGTCCCGGAAGTGGATATTTGCATCGTAATAGGGAAGGATGTGGGACCAATCTGGGTTTCCCTGTGCGTTGTAGGTTTTCGACCAGAGACGCACAAACTGATCAGCGTCGATGATGCGGAAGCTATTTTCCTGGCTATCAGCCGCTTCAGTGGTATATGAATCCATTGGTTCCCACCAAGTATTTTACGAACAGGAGCCGCCATTTTGATTCGAGCAGCAAGACCCTCCGCGAAGAAGTTTTGTGGTCATGTCTTTTGGAGCGCTCTTATGTTACTCGAAGAGTGCGAGTCTGTAAAAAGCGCGAAATCCGCATATGGCTTTCCTCGGCCCAGACCAGCACCAGCCCAAAAGTGACAAGCGTATTGGTCAGGCCGAAGAAGAGAAACTCCTCGATAGGCAGGATGCCGGCCAGGAGAAAATCTGTAGACTGGGCCGGGTCGATTGTCCACGTGCCCGCGCCGATGGCCATGGCATCCGCGCCAGCCAGATAGAGAGTCATCGGCACGAGAGCCAGCAGGACCAGCCGCCGGTTGCGCCAGAGGATGTCCCCGCCAAAGCCCCATTGAAGCGCGATAGGTGGTATAGCCCAGGCCAGTTCTAGAAAAAGGTAGGTTCCTGGCTGCCAGCCCACCACGGGAATCGCCACCGCCGCCAACCAGACGATCCCCAATAGCAACACACCAGCCCAGCGAATTCGCTGGCTCAGGCGATCTGCAGGGATCGACGCCGTTTCCACCGGCGGCAGACGGCGGGCCAGGGCCGTCAGCCACAGCCCGGCCAGAATCGGCTGCACCACAAAAAAGGTGTACTCCTCGATAGGAACCCATCCGATGACAACGCCCGTGACCAGAGCCGGATCGTACCACCAGACACCTGTCGCCACCAGATAATTGTCCCAGGGCGTGGTGTAGATCAGCGCCACCAGAGAGTGGAGTAAAATCCCGCCAGCTATCGGCCAATTTGCCAAGGCTGCTGGACGCGGTCGCCCGGCACGGCCATCCAGCCAGGCCACGCCCAACAGCAACACAATCGGAATCCCCACAAACAGCGCCAAAAACAAAAAGTAAGTCATCGAATAGCCCTTTTCAACGCAAAGACGCAGAGATGCAAAGACGCAAAGAATGAGGGAAGCTTCTCTTTGTGTCTTTGCACCTCTGCGTTAAGAATTTTTCGTCCGCCGCACCCGCATCTTCACACCGGGCCGGGGTTCCAGGGTCGTGCCCATGTGAGGGTGGATCGCCCCCGGCATCAACTCCAGGTCGTAGTCACGCAGAATCTTCCCCAGCACGACTTTCGCTTCCACCTGGGCATAGGTTGCGCCAATACAATTCCGGGGACCGCCCCCAAAAGGAATATAGGCGAAGGCAGGCGGATTACTCTTGGTCTGGGTTCGGTCAAAACGGGCCGGGCAGAACGATTCTGGATCATCCCAAAGCTCCGGGTCCCGGTGGGTGAGGTAGATGGGAAACATTACCCGGTTGTCCTGGGGGATCGGATAGCCCAGGACTTCTGTATCCTGGGCAGCCCGTCGGTTGCCCACAGGCAAAGGTGGATAGAGACGCAGAGTCTCTTTGATTACCATATCCAGATAGGTCAATTCTTTTAACTGCTCTGGGGTAGGCGGTTCATCGCTCAACACGGCCCGGGCTTCCGCTTGGGCTTCCGCCAGCGCGTCGGGATGGCTACCCAGCATATAGAGCGCCCAGGCCAACAAAGCTGTGCTTGTGTCATGTCCGGCGACGATCATCGTCAGAAGCTGATCACGGATCAGGTCGTCGTCCATCCCTTTTCCGTCTTTCTCATAGCCGACCAACACCGAAAGCAGATCGTCGCCCAGTTTTCCGGTCTGGGCGTAGACAGCCCGTCGTTCGCCAATGATCCGGTACAGATACTCGTCCAATTCAGCCAAGTCCTGTTTGTACCCAGGACGGGGCATATCCGGCCAGAGCAGCCAGGCGCCAGGGGCAATGAACTCGACAGATCGGATCACTGGCTTCCAGAGCCGCTCCATTTCGGGGCGGAAATCCACCGCAAAGACCGTTTCCGTCAGGATCAATAGGGCGACTTTGCGCATCTCCACCAGCATATCCACCGTCGCGTCCTCGGCCCAGCCAGCGGAGATATCGGCTGTGCACTCCCAGAAAGCGCCGATGTGCCCGTTGACTGCGGTCCGATTCAGGGTCGGCTCCATCACGGCCCGCATACAGTCGTGGCTCTCGCCATCCTCCACCAGCAGACCGTGGCGCAGCAGCTTAACCACCGGGTCGCTTTCCGTGCGCCACACCAGATCCTCCCGTCCATTGACCAAAATATGCCGGTTGCTCTCCGGCCCCACAAAGACGATTGGCTTGAATCCGGGCAGGGTGATCTGGAAGGCATTGCCCAGATGTTTGTTCATGGCGGCCAGCCCGGCCAGAATCGACCGATCCCGTGCCATCGCACGCAGAACAGCCAGGCCAGGCAGACCGGATAGGGTGGGGAAGGAAGGCATTGGCGAGTGTCCAAATGAGAGAACTGGGGATTGGGGAGTGGGGAGTGGGAGATTCCAGTCCCCACTCCCCAGTCCCCAGTCACTAATCCCTGCTGATGAGATCGTCTACAATCTTTGACGACGAAAGGACGCCCGGCAGCCCCGCGCCGGGATGGGTGCCCGCGCCCACAAAGTAGAGGTTGTCGATATCCTCCGAGCGGTTGTGGGGGCGGAACCAGGCCGATTGGGTCAGAATCGGCTCCACAGAGAAGGCCGAGCCTTTGTAGCTATTGAGGGTATTCTGGAAGTGGAGAGGGTCGATGTAGTGTTCGGCCACCAGATTTTCCTGCAAATCAGGCAGGTAATTGGCTTCCAGAAAGTTCATTATGGCGTCACGATAGGGTTTGGCCTGCTTCTTCCAGTCAATGCCCGCGTCCATATGGGGCACGGGCGACAGGACGTAAAAACCCTCGTGTCCTTCCGGAGCCGTGCTGGGATCCGTGATGGTGGGCATGTGCAGATAGAGAGAAAAGTCTTCGGACAATTTTTTCTTGTGAAAGATGTCGTCCAATAGCCCCTCGTAGCGGTCGCCCAGAATAATATTGTGGTGGGCCAGTTTGCTGTCCGTATAGCGCCGCTTCGTGCCAAAATAGATCACAAAGAGAGACATACTGTATCGGGTCAGCTTCTTGTAACGCAAATCCGAATTGCGCAGGCCCCGGGCAGAGGAGGGAATCAGATTCAGGTATGTCCAGGCCACGTCCGCATTGGAGATGATGTGATCCGCCTTCACCTCTCGCCCATCCGCCAGCCGGATACCCGTCGTGCGCCGTCCCTTGACCACTATCTCGGCCACGGAGCTGTTCAGGTGAATTTTACCACCCAATTCCTCGAATAGTTTGACCAGCGCGTCAACGATAGCCCCCGTGCCCCCAATCGCATAGTGGACACCCCACTCCCGTTCCAAATAGTGAATCATTGCATAGATGGAGGTGGTATCGAAGGGGTTGCCCCCTACCAGCAGGGGATGGAAGGAGAAGACCCGGCGTAGAAAGTCGTCCTGGATAAAGCTGGAGGCATAGTCATAGACTGTCTTGTGGGATTGCAGCCGGATCAGATCGGGCACGACACGCAACATATCGCCGATGCCGAGAAAGGGCTGATCGGCCAATTCCACAAATCCCTTTTCAAAGATGGCCTTTGTCGTGCCAATAAATCGTTTGTAGCCCTCCACATCGCCGGGACTCACCTGAGCGATCTGGTCGTGGATAAAGTCAGCGTTGCCATTGTAATCAAAGGGACGCCCTTCACTGTTGAAGATGCGGTAGAAGGGGTCCAGCGGTACGAACTTCACATACTCTTCCCGCTTGCGCCCGGCCAAAGCAAAAAGATCATCAAACATAAAAGGCGCGGTGATGACTGTCGGCCCGCCGTCGAACTTGAAGCCGTCCATCTCGTAGACATAGCCACGGCCGCCCGGTTTATCCCGTTTTTCGTAAATTTCTACGGCATAGCCTTTGGCAGCCAGACGCACAGCAGCGCCCAGCCCACCAAAACCGCTGCCGATGACGATCACTTTCTCAGTCATTTCATTTCTCCTGCGTGGAAGACAAGACGACAGACGACTGACCAGTGACCGCCGCCTGCCGTCCATCGTCAGTCGTCCCACCCCACCCGTTTGTAAGCGTCGTCCACCAGATACCCGGCAGACGGCCCAGTTTTTGCAGGGCGCCAGTGTGGGCGCGCCGGGTGAATACATCGTAGTCATTCTCTTCGATCTTCGTCAAAATGTCCCGATAGAGCACAGCCGAGGCGGCAATGGCAATCTGACCGTCCCGCCCCAGCATCCCGATACCGGGCATAGCTTCGGTATAGAGGTGCCGTGCCCGGTCAATCTGAAAGCGCATAAAAGCCCGCCAGCGGGGGGTCACTTTGCCGACGGCGATCTCGTCCTCGGTGATACCGTAGACGGCCAGCTCATCCTGGGGCAAATAGAGCCGCCCGTTGGCCCAATCCTCGCCCACATCGCGCAGAATGTTGGTCAGTTGCAGGGCTACCCCTAGTTTGATGGCATAGGGGATAGCCTGGGGTCCGGCGTAGCCTACAATGTGCATCGTCATCAGCCCCACAGTCGAGGCCACCAGATAGCAGTAGTGGGCCAGGTCGTCAAAAGTGGCGTAGCGGTTATGGGTCAGGTCCTGGCCTACCCCTTCGATCAGTTGCTCGGCATAGGCTTTGGGAATGCCAAAACGGGCACGGGTATCCGCCCAGGCCAGAGTGGTCAAGTCCGTCGAAGCCAACTCGGCAGAGGAATGATTGCTTTCCAGGCTACGGTTCCGCCAGCTTCGCAGCTCGGCCAGCAGAGACTCGGTGCTGTGACCCGCGCCAGGTTGATCGACAATATCGTCGGTGATGCGGCAAAAGGCATAGAGTGACCTGGCCGCGGCTCGCATCTCCCTGGGCAGCAGCCCCGAACTCATGTGAAAGGTGCGGCTGTGGCTGCGGGTAAGCTGGGCGCAGTAAGCATAGGCGCTCTCCAGCGCTTCCCGATCCACATTATGACCGAAAATCATGGCGGGTGCAGAGGCCACAGTGGCACGTTTGAAGAGTTTTTCTTCCCATGAGATGGAGGCAGTAGCCATTGGGGGCGTTCCTTTCGCCGGGAGAGTCATCAGATAAAGGCAAGAGCACATCGTCACGAACAACTTTTGTAGGCTATTTTTATCACACGTCTATATTTTTGTCAATATATTGCACAGATATTTATGGATTTTGTTCAAACTTTGACCAGAAACCTCTACGCCGCCGCTTGCCAAAAGCGCCCGCTTGCCAAAAGCGGCCCATTCCCGGATAATCACAGCGGACAAGCAAAGTTGATAGTTAGCGCGAATAAGTCTTGGGATCAGACGGTAGGGGCATGAGGTGTTGGCGGGGATGAGGCTCATTCGACGACTGTAGTTTCTTCCGCCACACCTCGTGCCCGCTGCGGCACTGCGTGACACAAAACTGCGTGACACAAAACTGCGTGACACAAAACTGAGCGGGCACGAGGTGGGATGGCGATGATACCGGTCTTTCTTTGCGAGGATTCTTCCGCCATCCCACCTCATGCCCCTACCGTAGGATTCCGCTATTCTTTGTTGACCCAGCAGTTTTTCGCGCTAACAAGTTGATACACGGAACAGATATTCACCGAAACAGGAGCATACCTATGACACCCCCCTCTATCCGCACCGACCATCTGGTCTACGCCGTGCCGGACCTGGCCGCGGCTGTGGAGCGCATCGCCGCCGAGTGGGGTGTGCGCCCGGCCATCGGCGGCCAGCATCCCAACGGAACCCACAACGCACTGTTGGCGCTTGGCCCCCACACCTATTTGGAAATCATCGCGCCGGACCCGACCCAGCCCGATCCACCCCTGGGCCGCAACTTCGGCATTGACGAGCGCCCCGGCGAGAGCAGGCTGGTGACCTGGGCCGCCTCCACACCCGATCTGGCCGCCACCCACGCGGCGGCCCTTACCCAGGGCTACGACGCCGGGGCTGTGATGGATGGCAGCCGCCTGCGCCCGGACGGGGTGAAGATCGCCTGGCGCTCCACCCGGCTGGTGGGCTGGCCCCCGCCCGGCGATGGGCTGGTTCCCTTTCTGTTAGTGTCACGAAGTATTCGCCACGGGCAGCCGGTGGTGTTTAGCGTGTTCCCGCTGCAGGACGAGGAAGAAAAGGGTCAGGCAACTGTTTTCGTTAGGGAAAGCACCGATTTCATCCGACTTAGTGCGAAATTCCCGAAAGAAGCG
>CAMDQF010000258.1 GCA_945905745.1 Litorilinea aerophila | reverse complement strand
TGCTTGCTGCGCCCGGTACACAGGAGAGAGCTATGACCGACTTCCCCCCATCTGACCGCAGCCGGGTACGCCGCCTGCCCGCCCGGGCCAGCTACGACGCGGCGACGATCTACCCCATCATTGACGAGGCGCTTATCTGTCACGTAGGCTTTGTGTAGGAACGCAGATTGCGCTGACACAGCAGGATTTTCGCAGATTTTATCTCATCACATAAAAAGGGCCGAGCGGCTTATTGACCCGCCCGGCCTTTTCGCATTTTACGTTTTCTGGTCTTTGGCTGGTTGACGCACTACGCACTACGTCCCCTACCCCTCCCACTTCTTAAACGCCACCACCACGTTCTGCCCGCCGAAGCCAAAGGCCTCGACCAGCGCAATCTTCGGATCGAGCTTCTGCGCCACATTGCCCACCACATCCACGCCCAGTTCCGGGTCTGGCGTATAGTTGATCGTCGGGGGAACCATACCGGTTTCCAATGCGCGCACCGCGGCCAGAGCGCTCTGGGCGCCGGCCGCGCCCAGGGCGTGGCCCAGCATAGATTTGATGCTCGTCACTTTGGGCATACGCGCCCCCTCCACGCCAAAAACCCGGCGGATGGCCAGGGATTCCACCTGATCGTTGAGAACTGTGCCCGTGCCGTGGGCCAGAATCAGGTCCACATCCGCGGCAGTGACACCGGAATTCTTCAGCGCCCGGTTGATGGCCCGTACCGCGCCGTCGCCGCTGGGGTCCGGCGCAGTGATGTGATAGCCGTCTCCTGTCAGCGCGCCGCCCAACACTTCGGCATAGATGTGCGCGCCTCGTGCTTTGGCGTGCCCCTCCGTTTCCATCGTCACAGCCACCGCGCCCTCGCCGCTGACAAAGCCATCCCGGTCCACCGAGAAGGGACGACAGGCGGTTTCGGGATCGTCACTGCGCTTGGAGAGCGGCCCCATATTGCCAAAAGCCGCAAAGGTAAGCATAGAAAAAGTCGATTCGCTACCACCCGCCACAATCAGTTCGGCCTCGTCCCGTTGCAGGAAGTGATAGGCTTCCAGCATAGAATAGTGGCCGCTGGCACAGGCTGCTGTGCTGGTCATTATCGGCCCTTTTGCGCCCGTCTCCATCGAAACCAGACAACTGACCGCATTGGCCATTGCGCTAGGCACGACAAACGGACCAACCGACTTCCAGCCCTTTTCAACCATCACTTCTGTGGCGTACTCAATTTCGTTGATACCGCCGCCGCCGGTAGACATCATCACCCCCACATCACCCCCGTTTTCCGGGGTAATGGTGAAGCCCGAATTGACCAGCGCTTGCTTGCAGGCAGCAATCGAAAACTGCGTGGTGCGCGCGATGCGACGAGCGATTTTGCGGTCCATATAGTCCTGAGGATCGAAGTTCTTGACTTCGCAGGCCATATCATAGGGCATTCCATTCGGGTCGAATAGGGTGAGTCGGCCCGCACCGGACTTTCCCGCCAGCAGATTCGTCCAGAACGCCTCCGCCTCGTTAGCAATTGGCGTAATCGCTCCCAGCCCGGTAATTACAATCCGTTTCATACTCTCTCCCAGCTAAAGATAGTGTTGCAGGTTCCAGGTCGAAGGGTGCAAGTCGAAAGTTACAGGTAGCGAATGATGCGCAGGACAATTGCTTGCCACTTTCCATCTCCCACTTGCAACTTTCCAACTCTACTTTCTCGATTCTCAGTAGACCGCAGCGTGTTGGGTTCTCCCTGCACTCGTCGGAGTGTAGATACTGATCTCTTGCCAGGAGAAGCCAACCTACGAACATACAGTCTGCGGTCTGCTGATTATAGTAGAGCGGCTTTGCACTCGTCAAACTATAACCCGAAAGTTCCCCCTTCGTTGCGACTCGGCTTGCCCCGTGCTATACTTTGGTGAGACATTCATCCATTTACGTGCCAGTCGGCAGTGATCTCTGAACAGTAATCAGTTGATACGGCGAATCGCCACTGATAACCGATTACTGTTCACTGTTGACTGGCAACCGAGAACAGGTCATTCCTACCGAAATGCCCGACACCCAAACTGCCCTCCTCACCTCCTTTGACCTGACGCCGGAACAGGCCGGCGCATTGCCACCGGAACTGCGCGACCAGTTGCTCGATTTTGTCGGGCTGTGGGGAACGCCCGCCGAGATGCTTTCCCTGCTGGCCGTCTACTGGGAGCTGCACGGCCCCCAACTGGCCTTTCTGGACCGGGAAGCCGGGGCCTATGTAGCCCAGGGCGACTTTGCCGCAGCGCTGGAAACCAACGAACGCCGCCAACGGCGCAGCACGACGATTGCCAGCCAGGCATTGGAAGCACGCGCAAGCCTGGCCTTGGGTCAGCAGAACGCGGCCAAAGCCGTGGCCAACGACATCAGCAAAGCACACCCACTGCACAGCGCAGCCGTCAACACCGCGGCGGCGGTCTATGCCGAATTGGGAGAACCCAATTGGGCACGGGAGCTACTGGACGCCTTGCTGGTGGCCCGCCCCGGTGACATTGACAGCCTCATCACATTGGCCCACATCGCCCTGCCCCAGAGCGGCCCTTCGACAGGCCCAGGACAGAGCCGGGAAGAAGCCCAGCAGATTGTGGCCCGTATCGGCTCCGGTATGCCATCTGGCGCAACGGTCCCCCAACTGCGCGCCCTCCGCAAATTGCACGAAACACTGGGCAACGAACAGAGTGCCAATGCCCTTGCGTTGGAAGATGAGCGCCAACGGCTGATCCAGGAGGAGAGGCTGGCAGCGGCGTTGGCACCCGTCATCGGCCTCGTGCAAAGGGGCAGCGATCCGGCCCAGGTCTATGCTGCGCTGAGCGGACCGGAACGCATCGCCGTCAGCAGCAAAGAGGCCCGCGCGGTGAAGCTGGCCGCCATCCGCAACTTCGGCTTTGGCAGCCTGCGCGACGGCCAGACAGAGATTATCACATCCGTTCTGCGCGGCGAATCTGTGCTGGCGGTGATGCCCACCGGCGCGGGCAAATCCCTCTGCTACCAGCTACCCGGCCTGGAACTGCCCCACGCCACCCTCGTCATCAGCCCCCTCATCGCCCTGATGAAGGATCAGGTGGAGGGGCTGCCTGCTATCGCTCAGGCCAAAGCCACTTTCATCAACAGCAGCCTGGACGACGACGAACTGAAGCGGCGCATGGAAGGGGTGGCCGCCGGCCAGTACAAGCTGGTCTATGCCGCGCCCGAACGCCTGCGCCAGCGCCCCTTTCTGGCGGCCCTGCGCGATGCGGGCCTCAGCCTTTTTGTGGTGGACGAAGCCCACTGTGTCAGCCTGTGGGGGCACGACTTCCGTCCCGACTATCTTTTTATTCAGGAGGCCCGCACGGAATTGGGCAACCCGCCCGCCCTGGCCATGACCGCCACCGCGCCGCCCCAGGTGCGGGACGAAATTCTGGACACCCTCAGCCGCAACGGGGAGAGCGCCCCGGCCCAGAGCGGACGCCCCCAAGTCGTCGCCCTGGACATCTTCCGCACAAATCTGCACCTTTCCGCCCTCCAGTTCCACAACGACGAGGAGAAGCTGGCCGCCCTCCTCAAATTTGTCACGGAGACCGAAGGCAGCGGCATTGTCTATGCCAATTCCCGGCGCAAATGCGAGGCCCTGGCTCTGCGCCTGCGCAGCGAAGGGGTGGCCGCCGAAGCCTATCACGCCGGCCTCAGCGACCGGGGCGGTGTGCAGGATCGCTTTATGAAGGGAGAGAGCCGGGTGGTAGTGGCCACAGTCGCTTTTGGGATGGGCATTGACAAAGCCGACATCCGCTTTATCGTCCACTTCCACCCACCGCGCAGCCTGGCCGCCTATTATCAGGAAGCGGGCCGGGCCGGGCGCGATGGAGTGCCCGCCCAGTGTACCCTCTTTTACAGCGCCAACGACTGGGCCAACCTGCGCCGCTGGGCCAAATCCGACGAGTACAGCCGTGAATCTTTGGAGAAACTATACGCTGCAATTGCCAGTCAATTAGGGGGGGAGACGGAAGAAATCGAGGGAGCGGAGCCAACAGCCGCCTCCGGGCCGGTCAACATTCGCCGCCTGGAGCAGGTACTCAATTCCGACGAGACCGAAGTGCGGGTGGGCGTAAGTATGCTGGAACGGGCTGGGCTGCTCAGCCGCAGCTTTGACGTGCCCAACGAAATTGAAATCGGCCTGCCCAGCCGGGCCAAAACGGGCAAACTCAGCGGCGACCAGCGGGAACTGGAGCGTTTTCTGCGCAAAGTGGCCCTGCGTCCCGGCAAGGCCGCCGCCTTCAGTGCCAGAGACATCGCATCTTCGATGGATTGGCCCCTGCTGACCGTCGAAAGTCGGCTGCTGGAATGGCAGTCCGCCGGGGTGATCACACTGCTGGGCAGCAAGCGGGAGATGGCGATCCACCTGCCCCCCCGCCCGGCGGATATGGCCGAGCGGCTGGAACGCCAACTGGCCCAATCCCGGGCCCTGGGCCAGCGGCGCATTGACGACATTGTGGGCTATGCCACCGGCGATAGCTGTCGCCACGGCTTTATCAGCGCCCACTTTGGCAGCCCGCCCCGCATCCGCTGTACGGTCTGCGACAACTGCACGGGCATCCGCCCCGACGTGCCGGAGGTGGTGCGCCCGGACATCCCCCTGCCCGACGACGCCGACATCGAGCCGATGCTCATCGACTGTCTGCTGAGTTCGCCCAAGCCCGTGGGCCGCAGCGGTCTGGCCCGGATTCTGGTGGGCCATCTGCGCGCGCCGGTGGCGGCCAACGAGTGCCGTCACCACGGACGACTATACGAAATGGGCGAGAGCGCGATTATTGAAATGTTGGACGATCTGATCGAGCGCAAACTCCTGCGCCAGTACGAGCGCCAGGGCTACCCGGTCTTGGCTGTCACAATGGCGGGCCGGGTGATTGGGGAAGACTGGCTGGCCGCCCACCCGGAAATGGCCGATCCCACGGCAGAGACTCCGATCCCAGGAGAGAGCGAAGAGGCGAAGGAGGAAGCAGAAGCGCCGGTCGAAACTTACACAGCGCTGCAAAAGGCACTCTACGCCTGGCGACGGCGTACGGCAGACAGCCAGGGCATCCCCACCTACGCCATTATGGACAACGCATTAATGCTGCGGATTGCCGAGAGCCGTCCCCAATTTCCTGAAGAACTGGCCGCCTTGCCGGGGATGGGTGCCTCTCGCTTGGAGAAATACGGCGGGGTAATTCTGGATTTGGTGAAGTTGACAGCCGCCGGCGAAGCGGACGAGGCGATGCTCATCGCCCAGCGGGAAAACCCACCGGAGAAGAAAGCGGCTCCCGGCGCGCCGACTCCGGCCAAACGGGTCGATCCCCGGGTCGAGCGACAGTTGTATATGAAGATGCAGGAGATGCGCCAGAAGACTGCCGTGGCCGAGCGAGGCAAATCCTATCTGATCGCCGGTAATGGGCTGCTCAAAGAGATTGCCAAGAGTGCGCCGCGCACAGAGGCAGAATTGCAGGCTATTGTCGGCTTCCGCAGCAGCGGGCTGGCGGGCAGGGAGGCGGAGATTGTGGCGGCTGTGGCGGATGTATTCCAGCGATTGGGGATCGAAGAAGTATCGTAGGTTGGGTTTTCGCCACCAGAAATCACCGAATGCGAGCCAACAGTATTGGCGAAAACCCAACACCAGCCCGGCCAATGTTGGGTGAATGCCTGGTCTGTTGGTCGGGTGGGTTCTGTTGAGTGTAGGCATTCACCCAACCTACAGATCCCTGTGTCAGCCCGGTATAGGCCCGATGTCGGCAAAAAGTCGTTATCCGATGGGACGTTCGTCGTATAATAAATGCGTCTGTCGAAACTTCCCGAATACATTTCCGTAGTATACTGTGTGTGACCGACAGCATTGTTTTTCGTTTCAGCCCAGGAGGCAACAAACCCTATGGCAAGTCTACTTGAAAAAGTATCCACTCTGATTTCCGCCAACCTACACGCAATGGTGGACCAGGCGCTGAAGAGCAACAGCCCGGCAGTCATCGACCAGTATATCCGCCAGGTGGAGAACAATCTGGCCGATCTGGAAGATGCCGCAGCCACAGTGGGCGGCGAAGTGCGCACCATCAAGCGCAAAGTTCACGAGTTCGAGCAGAAAGCCGACGAATTGGACAGGGCGGTAGATGCTTTCCTGATGGAAGGCAACAACGCCTACGCCTCGGCGGCCCAGGCCAAACTCAACAGCACCCAACGGCTGGTGGAGACCTACAAAGAGCAGGCCGTCCGCCAGGAGACCGAGTACCAGAATCTGCTCAGCGCCAAAGTGAAGCTGGACGCCCGTCTGCAAACCATGCGGCAGGAACGGGAAGAGCTGGTGGCCCTGCTCGAACTGGCCAAGAGCAAGGAATTGACCGTCAAGACAATGAAGGGCCTGGACAACCTGATGGGCACAGGCGACAGCGACATCAGCCGCATCGCCGACAGCATCCGCTCCCGGCTGGACAAGGCCAACGCTGCCAGCGAAATGCAGGCCGCTCGCCTGGACGACGAGATGGACCGGGTGCTGGAAAGCACAGTCATCGACGGCGCTCTGGCCGAGCGGCGCAAGAAGTTGGGGATCACAGAGTAGCAGGTGGCAAGTGGCAGGTGGCAGGTGGCAGGTGAGAATGCACGCTCCCCGTCGGTCACGGACCGGCGGGGAGCAGAACAGCCCGTCTGCCTTTCTTCCATCCGTGCAAATCCGTGTCCATTTTTTCATCACACCGTTGGACAGTCTATGCAGAACGCAGAACAGCCCGCTTCTCCGTGGAAGAGCCGCATTTTTGTCGTCGTCTTTGTGGCGATCCTGGCCCTGATTATCTATGGCTTCATCTGGATTGTGCAGAGCGCCACCGCTGCCCTGCCCCAGACGAATGAGATAATTACTTTGGAAGAGATGGCTACCCACATCGGCAATGGCAAAGTGGAACGTATTCTGATTCAGGAAGAGCGGGATGTCTTTCTCTATCTGCCCGAAGAGGCCAGACCGCTCTATGCCCAGCTTGCATTGGGCACAACCTTTACGCCGACGCTGGAAGCCCTGGGCATTCAGCCCGACCGCTTTCCGCCGCTGACTGTCGAGAGCGACTAAATCAGATTCCGAGATTAGAATTCTGTGCCACACTTTATCGCCATCGCCGCGAGAAAAGTATAGGGCTGCGCTGCTGAAGGAATTTTCAGAAGAACAGGGCTTGCAGACGCTGGATGCACTCCATCTGGCAACATTTATTTTGCTCGCCGCAGAGGATTGGATTTTCGTCGTTGCCGATAGCCGACTTGCCGAAATTGTCCGTAAACGCGGCTTTCAAGTCTTCAACCCATTGGAAAGTTAGACTTCCCGATGAACCGAACCCGTCTCATTTTTATCTCAATTATCGCCGTCGCCGTCCTCATCGTCGCCGGCTCTCTCATCTGGCGCGCGGCCACAGGCACACCGGTGGACGCTGGCCTGACCGTCGAACGCCCGGAGACCGTCACCGTGCGGCTGATCGTCGCCCTGCCCGTAGAGCCGTGGGTACGCGCCGCGGCCGAACGCTTCAACGCCAGCAACAAACTGGTGGAGGGCAGCCAAGTGCAGGTCGAGGTCATTGCAATGGATGGGCTGACCGCGCTGGGCCGCTGGGACCGCAACGACTTCGGCGCACTGCCCGCAGGCACGACGCCGGACCAGATCACAGAGGCCGAGCGGGCCGGGCTGGTCAATTTTCCCACGGCCTGGATTCCCGACAGCCGCTATCTGGTGGAGTTGGCGAACGCCTCCTATAAAGAGCGGCTGGGCCGGGACGTATTTTTGACCGACGGCCAATACCGGGCCAAGCCCATCGCCATCAGCCTCTTCACCTGGGGCATCTACGCCAGCCGGGCCGATGTGCTGCAAAAGTCTCTGGGCGAAGTAAGCTGGGAGACGATCCACCAGGCGGCTACGGCTTCCGGTGGCTGGCCCGAACTGGGCGGCGATCCGGCTTGGGGCTTCTTCAAGTTGGCCGTGCCCGATCCCAGCAAAAATGTGGGCGGACTGGCCGCGATGATTGCCGCCGCAGGTGAGTATTACGGGCGCACGGACATCAGCGTGGAGGATGTGACTAACCCGGAATTTCAGAAGTGGTTGGGTGAACTGATGGGCGCGGTAACCAATATTAGCGGGGGCAGCGCCTACACCGCCGAGGATTTCGCCCTCTTTGGCTATAGTGTGGGTGACGGCGGTCAACTGCTGGAGAGCGATCTGCTGCAAAATATGCAGGGCGTGCTCACCCGCTGGGAAGACCCGTTGGTCATTCGCTACCCCCAGTTTGTCACCTGGTTTGACTTCCCCTTTACCGTCTGGGTGGGGCCAGAGACCAGCGCGCTGGAGAAGAATGCAGCCCTGGAATTCCAGCGCTACCTGCTGAGCGAAGGCGAACAGGCCGCAGCCCTGGCTTCTGGTCTGCGCCCAGCCAACCCGGACGTAGCAGTGACGGCCAGCAATGACAGCCTCTTTGTCAAGTGGGCGGATCAGGGCGTGCAGCAGGTGGTGCCACGCACGACGGCTATGCGCAGCCCGGATCGGGATGTGCTGCTGGCTCTGCTGCGCTGGTATGAGTTGAACGTAACGAAATAGAGATTGGGATTTGCCAACCACTGCCGTGGGATGAAACGTGAGGCGTGAGGCGTGAATTCACGTCGCATACTCTCACGTGTCACGAATCACGCTTCTGGACGAATGACTACTCAATGACGCAACCGAATTCTCTTTCAAGTGATTGCGGGGAGGAAGCCAGATGAGCCGATCTTCCCAGAACAGACGCAACAAAAAGGGCGGTCAACGTCCCTCGTATCTCGTCATCGGCCTGGTCTTTGCCCTGGTTTTTGGCGGCTGTGCGGTGACATCCGTGCTGGTCGGCAACCGGGTCTGGGACGCCATTTTCGGGCAGGAAGCGGTGACCCAAAACGCGGCCATCTTCACCTGGCCGGCGGATAGCGCACAGTTGACGGTCGCCGTTTCTCCGGTGTTGGCCCCGACCCTGGCCCAGCGGGTGGAGGCATTCAACAGCCTGTCACAAAAGACAACCGATGGGCAGACAATGCAGGTGGACCTGATGGAGGTTGCACCGGAAAAAATGGTCACCCTGAGCCTGGACCAGCCACCTTTTCAGGCTGTTGTGCCAGACAGCGCGCTGTGGCTGAATCAGATCGACCAGCGCTGGGCGGCGGATCATCCGGCGGAGAGCGGCGGTATTGCACCCCGACGTGTGGGGGACCCGATCCGCTTTGCCATCAGCCCGATTGTGCTGGCGGCCTGGGAGGAGACGGCCCGCAGTCTGGGCTGGCCCGATGCGCCCGTGGGATGGGCAGAGATTCAGCGCAAGGCCATCAGCGACCCCAACTTCAAATGGAATCA
>CAMDQF010000257.1 GCA_945905745.1 Litorilinea aerophila | reverse complement strand
CTGGCGTTGGCCCTTCTTTTGAAACAATTCTTGGCCGAGTATAATGACCGTCCCCATCAGGGACTGCCTATTCCCGGCCTCTCCCCCAACGAGTTCGCTAACAGGCTTTGGTTATTTTGATTTCATCATCATCCTGATCACTACAGAAGCCGGTGATCTCTTCGTGGCGATCAACGCGGTTGGCCCGCCCGGCTCTGGTGCGGTGGTGGCCTTCCACGGCCTCGCCCCTGGCGAAGAAGAACACCACCCCCATTGGGCCTATGAAGGCGAATCGAGCCCGGAACACTGGGGCGAACTTAGCCCGGACTGGGCGCTCTGCTCCGCCGGTGTAGAGCAGTCCCCGGTGGACAT
Organism: Litorilinea aerophila; assembly: GCA_945905745.1. Taxonomy (GTDB): domain Bacteria; phylum Chloroflexota; class Anaerolineae; order Caldilineales; family Caldilineaceae; genus JACQGT01. The sequence goes on along the minus strand of CAMDQF010000257.1, from coordinate 8,997 downwards.
TCCCTCCTCGGCACCCCTAAACCCGGCGGACATCGCCTTTGGCTATGACCCGTCCAAACTGACGATTCTCAACAACGGCCATACGATTCAGGTCAACTACGACCCCGGCAGCACGATTGAGGTGGGCGGCAAGAGCTACGAACTCAAACAGTTCCACTTCCACGCCCTGAGCGAAAACACGCTGGATGGCGTCTTTGCTGCTCTGGAAATGCACCTGGTGCATCAGGCCGCCGATGGTCAGTACGCTGTCGTGGGTGTCTTCATCAACCCCGGCGACGAGAACCCCAGCTTCGAGCCAGTCTGGAGCCACCTGCCTGCGACGGCTGGTGATCCCGCCACCATCGACGGCGAGATGGTGGATGCCGACGCTCTGCTGCCCGCCGAGCGCACCTACTACCGCTACAACGGCTCCTTCACCACCCCGCCCTGCACCGAAGGTGTGCAATGGCTGGTGCTGAATACAGACATCTCCATGTCCGACGGCCAAATCAGCGCTTTCACCGACATTGTGGATGGCAACTACCGGCCCGTGCAAGCCCTGAACGCCCGCGAGTTCCTCCTGACCGTTCCGGCGACGCCAGAACCGACACCTGCCCCAACCCCGACACCTGCACCGACGCCTGACACATTGCCCGAAACCGGTGCTGACCTGAGCGAAAGCGCACCGGTTTGGCCTGCCTGGGTCTTTGTGGTGTTGGTGGGTGTGATTGTGGGTGGCTTTGTGTTGTACCGGCGGCGCGTGGCGTAGTTTGTACTGCGTATGACGTATTGCGTAAGCCGTAGGGAAGAAACCCGCGTTTCTCAGAAATAAGGAGAGGCCAGCGAGAAATCTCGCTGGCCTCTCTCTTTATCTCATCATCCCATCATCCGTTACGCCAACTGAAAGGGCAACTGTCGCAACCGCTGACCAGTCAGGGCGAAGACGGCGTTGCCAATCGCCGGGGCAACCGGGCCGATGGCCGGTTCGCCCACACCCCGGGGCCTGCCATCACCAGAATCCAGCAACACTACCTCCACATCCGGCGACTCCCGCATGGTCAGCAGAGGGTAGCCGTCGAAGTTACCCGCAACCACCGCGCCGTCCTGAATTTTCACATTCTCAATCAGCGCCGAGCCGACACCCCACATCACATTGCCCTGGACCTGGGCCGCCGCGCCGTCCGGGTTGATTACCAGTCCACAGTCCATCGCCGCCGTGATTTTATGAACGCGGATGCGTCCGTTCTCCACAGAAACCTCGGCCACCAATGCTACTTTCGTATCCACATCCGTACAGCAGGCGATGCCCCTGGCCCGACCCTCCGGCAGAGAGGTGCCCCAACCCGCTTTGTCCGCCGCGGCCTGCAAGACAGCGGCCATGCGCCGGTCACCTGCGTCGTCGCCCAGATGGGCCAGCCGGAAGGCCAACGGGTCTTGCCCCGCGCTGTGGGCCAGCTCATCCATAAAGGTTTCCACGGCAAAGGCATTGGGCAGCAGCCCCAGCCCCCGCCAGGAAGCCGTGCGCACGGGCACTTTGGCCCGCCAGACCAGGGTCTCCCGGTTGGCAATCCCGCCGTAGTGGATGGTGCTGCCCCGCCATGCGCCAAAGTCTGCGCCCAGCACAGCCGCCGCTGCCGGGGGAAAGAAGGCAAAGAGCACATCCCCACTGGCCTGTTTGTGCTGGATGGCCTCGATTCTGCCGTTGGCATCCAACACAGCCGATAATTGGTTGCGCACCGGCGGGCGGAAGAAACCGTGGCGCAGATCCTCCGTGCGATCCCAGCCCACATGCACCGGCGCACCCGCGGCCTGGGAAAGGATAGCCGCCTCCCGGCCTGCCTCGGAAATGCTCTTCCGCCCAAAGCCGCCACCCAGAAAAGTCGGGATCACCTCGACGCTTTCGGCCTCCACCCCCAACGCCTCGGCCACGTCGTTCCGTGTCCCATTCTGGGACTGGACCGACGCCCAGACAGTCGTCTTCTCCGGCGTCACATTAGCCAGGGCCGCGGGCGGCTCCATAGACGTATGCGCCGCCAGGGGAATGAAGTATTCAGCAGTGACTGTCGCTCCGCCAGCCAGCGCCCGGCCTGCGTCGCCCTCCTTCTGCACCCGCACACCGCCGCCCTCGCCGATGACAACCAGTGCGTCGATCTCTGCCTGCTGCCAGGCTTTGCCCTCGTCCCACATCAGGGCCAGGGCTTTCAGCCCCTGGCGAGCCGCGGCCCGACTGGTCGCCACCACTCCCACAAAGTCATCCTTGATGACCACCTGTTTCACACCCGGCACAGAGAGAGCCGTGCCCTCGGCGGCAGAGGTCAATTTGGCCTCGATGCGGGGCGGGCGGGCCACCGCGCCGTAGAGCATCCCTTCCAGCCGCATATCGTAGCCATAGGCGGCCTCGCCCGTCACTTTGGCCGGGATATCCAGCCGGGGCGCGGATGTGCCAATCACCTGAAAGTCGGCCACAGCTTTGACCGGTGGCAATTGGTCGGGGATCTCCCAGGCCGATTTGCGGGCCACCAGCGGGGCGAACTCAATCTTTTTTTCGGGCTGTCCGGAGACAATAAAACCTGTGCGTTGGATGGACAGATTGGCGGGCGCAACGGCCAGCGCCACCGCGGCTTCGTCCTGCAAAAGCTGGCGCAGGGTGGCGGCGGCCTGGCGCAGGGCGTCGTAGACGCCAGAGACCGAACTGCTGCCCGCGGTGCCGAAGGTATCGTTGGGTCCGGTGTGGGTGCTGGCCTGGACTACTTCCAAGTCGGCCACGACTAGCCCCAACTCCTCGGCCCCGATTTGGGCCAGCGCGGTGTGGATACCCTGGCCCATCTCCACTTTGGCGATATAAAGACGCAGGCGGCTCTCTGGCGTCACCTCAAACCAGGCGAAGGGGTCTGTGTCCGACGGACCAGGGGAAGATGCGTCGTCCAGAAAGCGAGCAGCGGTCAGGCGCAGAGCAGGCAACCCCAGGGGAATGCCAATCGCCAATCCACCGCCCAACACGCCCAGGCCGATCAGAAAGCCCCGACGGGTAGGTCGCCAACGAGACCGCTTCTTTTCAGTAGTAGAATCGTTGCTCTCTTTGTTCATCTCTTTGCTCGGTTTACCGCTCATACCAGCACCTCCTGTCGGCTTGCCATCGCCAGCCCGGCCTCTTGCACAGCCGCTTTGATGCGCACGTAGCAGCCGCAACGGCAATAGTTGTTGCTCATTGCGTTGACGATTTCTTCTTCGCTGGCCGCGGGATTTGCGTCCAGGAAGGCAGCGGCAGTCATAATTTGGCCGCTCATACACCAGCCGCATTGGGGCACCTGCTGGTTGATGAAGGCCTGTTGCACCGGGTGCAATCCATTTTCTCCGGCCAGCCCTTCGATAGTGCGAATCTCTTTGCCCTCGACAGCGGCCAGAGGGGTGATGCAGGAACGGGTGGCTACGCCATCCACATGGACCGTACATGAGCCGCAGATGCCCGCGCCACAGCCAAAACGGGTCCCCGTATAACCCAATTCGTCCCGCAAGACCCAGAGAAGCAGCCTGTCAGCCCCCTCTTCGACCGTCTGGACCTTTCCATTAATTGTCAGTTGCATTGCAAGGTACTCCCTATTCTCCGTGAAATTGCATAGCTTATGCAACACAATACTAATATAATGCACAAGTTTTGTCAATATCCACAGGACGTTGGATATTTTTGCGATTTCAGGTGGGGGAGTTTTTCCCCAGCGGGATTTTCATCTGCATGTCGGCATCAGCGAGGACGAATTGCGGCAAAAGCCAAAAACAGACGAAGAATAGCTGCAATTTGGCCGAAATTAGCCGATTTCGCCACTTGACAGCCCCGCCAAAATATGAGATACTCTGCACAGCTAGGCCACAGGCAACCATACAAGGCCCAGCCTCACAATCGCCATCCCAATTATAAAGGAGGTGATGCTCATGGATTATTGTAGTAACACGGGTCTGGTAGCATCGCCTCGGAGCTCGCTCCGCTAAGGGCTACCAGACCCAAAACCCCAGAAAGGCCACAGTCACGTGACTGTGGCCTTTCTGTTTGCTCAAAAATATCTTCCCCCCAAATGCAAGAGTACCCCGGTCTGTGCAGACCGGGGTACTCCGCAAGGAGGGAGAAACAGGAGGAAAGTCCTGGCGATGGCTTTGTAACGCTAGCTGTGAGCTAGCGCCGCGAACTGACGGTTCGCGTTACTTGTTTTTCAAGGCAGCGTGGGCGGCGGCCAGCCGGGCTACTGGAACCCGGAAGGGCGAGCAGCTCACATAGTTCAGCCCCAACTTGTGGCAGAGTTCGATGGATTTGGGGTCGCCGCCGTGTTCGCCGCAGATGCCCACTTCCAGGTCCGGGCGGGTCTTGCGGCCCAACTCTACGCCGATGCCCATCAGTTTGCCCACACCCTTTTCGTCGATGCTGGCGAAGGGGTTCTCCGGCAGGATGCCCCGTTGCAGATAGTCGATGAGGAAGCCCGATTCTGCGTCGTCCCGGCTAATGCCAAATGTCGTCTGGGTCAGGTCATTCGTGCCAAAGGAGAAGAACTCGGCTTCCTCGGCGATCTCGTCGGCAGTCAGGGCGGCCCGGGGAATCTCAATCATCGTGCCGAACTTATAGTCGATGGTGTGGTGCTTCTCTTCCATCACCTCTTTGGCGACGGCTTCCAGGGCCGTTCGCTGCACCTTCAACTCGTTGACGTGGCTGGTCAGGGGAATCATCACCTCTGGGTGTACATCCACCCCTTCCTGGCTTACGTCACAGGCGGCCTCGAAGATGGCCCGCACCTGCATTTGGGTCAGTTCGGGCATAATGATGCCCAAACGCACACCACGGGTTCCCAGCATGGGGTTGGCTTCGCGGATGCTCTCCACCCGGCGCAGGATATGCTCCTCTTCTTCGATCACCTGTAGCAGGTCGTTGATCTCTTTCATTGTCCCCGCTTTGAGCAGGCGAATTTTGTTGTCGGCCAATTTGTCGGCCAGTTCATCGTGGGCAGGCAAGAATTCGTGCAGCGGCGGGTCGATCAGACGGATGATGACCGGATAGCCGTCCATAGCCCGGAAGAGACCCTTGAAATCTTCCCGCTGGAAGGGCAGCAGCGCATCCAACGCTTCCCGCCGCTCGGTCGGATTGGTGGACATGATCATCTTCTGCACAATCGGCAGCCGCTCGGCTTCGAAGAACATATGCTCCGTGCGGCAGAGACCGATACCCGTAGCCCCATATTCCCGTGCCCGTCGTGCATCCACCGGGTAGTCGGCATTGGCCCACACGCCCAGGGTGCGGAATTCGTCGGCCCATCCCAACAGTTTCATCAACCAGGGGTCAGAAATATCGGGAACCATTGTGTCCAGCTTGCCCTGGTAGAGTTCGCCAAGGGTACCGTCAATCGAAATCCACTCGCCTTCCTTCACAACCACATCACCGATAGTGATCAGCCGCTGGTTCAGGTCAATATCCAGAGCCAAGACGCCCACGACCGCGGGCTTGCCAAACTGGCGGGCGACCAACGCGGCGTGACTTGTGCGTCCGCCCCGGCTGGTGAGAATGCCCTCGGCGGCCAACATCCCGTGAACGTCATCGGGTTTGGTCTCCGGGCGGACCATAATCACTTTCTTGCCCTCTTTGGCCCAGCTTTCCGCCAGGTCCGCGTCCAGAGCAGCCAGACCCACAGCCGCACCAGGGGAGACATTCAGCCCTGTCGCCAGCATTCGGCCAGCCTCTTTGGCCTCGGCTTTGGCCGCCGTGCTGAATTGGGGATGGAGGAAGAAGTCGATCTGCTCCGGTGTGACGCGCATGACTGCGGTCTCTTTGCTGATCACGCCTTCGTCTACCAAATCGGCGGCGATGCGTACCGCGGCCTGGGCAGTTCGTTTACCGTCGCGAGTCTGGAGCATCCAGAGTTTGCCGTGCTCAATCGTGAACTCCATATCCTGCATATTGCTATAGTGGCGTTCCAGGCGGCGGGCAATCTCTTCAAATTCGGCGTAGGCTACGGGCATCTCCTGGGCCAGCAGCTCAACGGGCTTGGTGATGCGAATGCCAGCCACCACATCTTCGCCCTGGGCATTGGTCAGATAGTCGCCCTCGATCTTCTTTTCGCCGGTGGTGGCATTGCGCGACATTGCCACGCCGGTGGCGCAGTCGTCGCCCATATTGCCAAAAACCATCGTCTGGATATTGACGGCTGTGCCCAGAGTATGGGCGATGTGGGCCGCGTTGCGATAATCAAAGGCCCGCTTGCCGTTCCAGGATTTGAAAACGGCCTCGGTCGCCAGTTTAAGTTGCTCCAGGGGTTCGCTGGGGAATTCCTTGCCAGTGAAGCGCCAGATGATCTTCTTGAACTCGGCAGCCAAGGCCCGCCAATCTTCCGCGGTCAATTTGGCGTCGTCGTCTACGCCCCGTTTGGCCCGGTATTGGGAAATCAGATGCTCGAAGGGTTCGTCGGGCACGCCCATCACCACCGAACCGAACATCTGAATCAGCCGCCGGTAGGAGTCGTAGGTGAAGCGGGGGTCGCTGGTGCGGGCAATCATCCCCTGGACGGTCTCTTCATTCAGGCCGATATTGAGAACTGTATCCATCATGCCGGGCATGGAGAATTTGGCCCCGGAACGACAAGAGACAAGGAGAGTATTGTGGGGATCGCCAAATTTCTTGCCTGTTTTCTCTTCCACAGCGCGCAGTGCGGCCAATTCCTGCTCCCACATATCCGCGGGGAAGCTCTCGCCGGCGGCCAGATAGGCATTGCAGGCTTCGGTAGTCACTGTAAAGCCGGGGGGGACGGGCACGCCGATACGAGTCATCTCGGCCAAGTTGGCCCCTTTGCCGCCAAGCAGGGCGCGCACGCCATCCCAATCGCCGCCAACCTTCGCTTCGGCCACTTCTACTTCGTCAAAGCCGTAGACCCACTTTCCGATCTCTTTCCCTCCGGCTTTATCTTCAGATGTCTTGCCGTTCATCTGAAGAATTGGGTTTGCCTCTTTCAACATTGGATATATCTCCTTACCGCAGTCATTGGGTACATAGAGTTATTGCTAAAAATTCTCTGTGCCGCGCGCATCCGCGGGAACGAAAATAGCGTAAGCCTTCTGGCGCTCTTTATCGCCCGGAACAACGGCTGTTTATAGGCTGACTGGCTGGGGAGTGTGCAGGCTGGTCAGGTGGCGGGGAGAGAGGAAGCGAAGGAAGAGAGTCAGATTATTGCAGCGGCCACTCCTTGAACAATGGCCAACCAGAAAAACCCTGCCCCGATCCACCAGTCCGCCCGCCGCCGTCCCAAATAGAACTGGCTGGCTGCCCGGATCAGCCACCAGAGGGCAATCCAGAGGGTCAGCAATTGCCCGGCAACCGTCCCCAGCCACCAATACGCGGCCAGATCGAAAAGACCGATGCTCACCAGCACATAACTGGCCGCGTGGTTCATCACCCAGCCAATGCCGTGGACGTCGCTGCGTTGGGTGGCATAGCGGATTGGTCCCAAACGAAAGGGTCGGATGGGTGGGCCATCTTTGGGAATGGAATGTTCAAAATCGAGAAGTTTGGGGAAGAAAAAGTGGATGCTGCCCAGGGTCAAAGAGAAGAGACCGACAACGCCCAGGGCGACATTAATCAAAAGTTGAAGGGTGGTCATAGGGGCTACTCCAAAGTCATCGGGAATCGGCCACAGGTTCCCTCAAAATCCCCTGAACGTCTGGCCGATTCTCTGAATCGATCACGCAAATCTCGTCTAGTCGCCTGCTTCCTGAAGTGCCACAAATTCCAATGCGTTGGAACCAGGGCCAAAAGCAATGCTCAAATTGCCCGCTCCGTCGTAGCCAAACGCTTTGGCCTCGGACAGAGCCTGCAGAAAACGGTCAGACAGAGAATCAGGCGGGCAGGCAGCCCGGGTGGAGTGCAGGGTCCCCAAAGTGAGCAGCCCGTTGTCCAGGGCATACGAGCCGCCAAAACTATTGCAATCGGCCTGCCCATCCACAGTGCCGTCGGCAGCAAAGCGCACACTCTCCACATCCTTAGCGCCGGGCTGCAAAAGTGTGCCATCCTCCATCCGAATCGCCTGCAACTGCCAAAGGGTATCTGTCAGCGTCGGCCCGTTCTGGGCTGTGACCGCTTTGTCCGTCGCCGCATAGACCAGTTCTTCTCCCTCTGTGCCAAAGCCGACGATCAGCCGTCCATCGACAATTTGATAGCTTTGAACACTGGACAAAGCCTGATTGTAAACGGCGGAAATGCCGTCGTCCGGGCAAAAGGCCATTGTGCTGGCAATCGGCCCAAAGGCCAGCTTGCCGCCGTCCAGTGTGTAGCTGCCCGACATACGATTGCACTGAAGCTGACCGCCAAAGCTGCCATCTGTGCCAAAAGCAATTGTGTAGTCCGTCGGATTGTCCACCATCAGTAGCTGGCCGCCGGTCTGACGAATTTCGGTCAGTTGCCATTCCACGTCGAACAGAGCTGACGCATCGCTGACAGCACTTGCCCCAACGCTGCCCGCAGTTGGGGCGATAGGCGGGGGCGGCAGGGTGGCACAGCCGGTGAGCAACAGCGAAGCCAGGAGAATTGTCATGCGCAGGGTTCGAGAAATCAGAATTCGAGAAGAAATAGTCACGTTGTGCTCCTTCGTACAGGTTTGAATGGGTGATTGTCCGCGGGCCGATCAATGCAACCGGTTGCCGCACGCTCATCAGGACGAACCCCCCAGAGAGAATGTTCCTAAAATCTGGACAGATTGTAAATCCCCCCGGCCTGCGCTACAATTCCCAGGTAACGCAGCAATCACCTCACCCGGAATGGAGTGCCAAAATGTCCGCTCAACCCCACGTCCTGCTCATCTCCACCGACCACTGGCCCGCCCATCTCTTGGGCGGGGCCGGCCATTCTGCCATCCGCACGCCTACCCTCGACACCCTGGCAGCCTCCGGTGTTCGCTACACGAATTGCTATGCCGAATGCCCGGTCTGTATCCCGGCCCGGCGCACTCTGATGACCGGCGTCTCCCCCCGCACCCACGGCGACCGGGAGTTCGC
>CAMDQF010000256.1 GCA_945905745.1 Litorilinea aerophila | reverse complement strand
TTGCGGATGTCGTCCTGTTTGCGCAGGTATTTCTGCCGATCCTCGCCCGTCTTGTTGGCTGGACTCAACACTTCAATCAGTGTCACCACTTCGCCGTTGGGGTGGTGGATGATTTCCAGGAAGGGCACACGCCGTTCTTCCTCCAACATCGTAATCATTGTTGGTTCATCGGCCACCAGCAGACCACCGGCCAGCGCTGCGCCATAGGGCGACGGGGCCGAACGTATCAGCAGCACATCGGGGATATACGCACGGCGGAAACTCGACAACGCCACCCGTTCGCCGATGCGGGCGATATATTTGGGGCGTAGCTGGGGTTGCAACGCTTCGGCGCTATAGGCAATCAATCGCTGGTGCAGATCGGGCCAAGTTGTCGAATTTTCCAGATAGGGGTCCATTCCCGGAAAGGGACTGGGCATGGGCGGCTCCTTTCATACTCTGCATAACGGCGTAACTACGCAGCCACCCCACCCTACCCCTCCCCAGATTGGGGAGGGAACTGTCACGACTCCTCCCCCAATCTGGGGGAGGTTGGGAGGGGGTGAGCAGTTGCGCGGGGGCGTTGGGTCTATTGTACACCGAAGCGGGGAGAAAGGGAATCGGGCGCAAAGAACGCAAAACGGGGATACAAATGATCAGCCCAGCCCCCACCAGCGAGCATAGATGCCCGCCAGTTTCGCCAATTCGTCAATCTCCACCCACTCCACCGCGCCGTGAGCCTGGTCAATCGACCCCGGCCCCAGCACAATCCGCTCTTTTGCTGCGAGACCGTAGGCCCAGGCGTTGGTGCCGTAGGGGGCGACGGTGGGCGTCTGCCCGCTCCACGCCGCCATACGCGACACCAGTCCGCTGTCGGCTGGCTGGTAAAAGGCGACGATCTGGCGCCAGACTTCGGTTGTCAGGGGCAGGGGCGAGGCAGCTTCGGCCAGTGCGATGAGTTGCGCGGTCACAGCCTGGGGGTCTTCCCCGTCTACCAGCCGCCGGTCAAGCGCCACCGTACAGCGATCCGGTACCACATTGCGCCCCAACCCGCCGTGCATCATCACGACCGTCAGTTGGGGAATGCCCAATGCGCTGGCCTGCAGGCTTTGCAGCCGGTTGTGTTCCTCTTCCAGGGCCAGGGCCACCCGCGCCCCCGCGGTAATCGCGTTGCGCCCCAGATGGGGCTGGGCCGAGTGGGCCGTCTGGCCGTGGACCGTAAATTCCAGACGCACCAGTCCCTTGTGGCCGTGAACCGGCGTGCAGCCGGTCGGCTCAGCCACCACCAGCTCGTCGAAGACGATTCCCCTCTCCCCCAGCCAATCGGCAAAGCCCGGCGCACCAGTGGCCCCGGTCTCTTCGTCCACAGTGGCGGCGATGAACAGATTGTGTTTGGGCCGTGCGCCCGCTTTGTGCATCCCTTCCAACAGGGCCAGGACAACGGCCAGAGTCGCTTTTGTGTCCACTGCACCCCGGCCATAGACCCGGCCATCGGCGATGCGTCCATCGAAGGGGGGATCGCTCATCTGCTCCACACCAACCGTGTCCGTGTGCGCGTCCACGGCCAGCCAGCGGTCCGTGGCTCCCCGCCAGGTGGCGTAGACACTGGAACGCCCCGGCAGCACTTCGTGCCACTCCACCTGCCCACCGAAAGCCGCGAACCAGCCCGCCAGGGCTGCGGCCATCGCCGCCTCGCCCGACTGCCCGGCGCGGGGACCCGCCTGGTCCGGCGTCACACTGGGAATCTGTACCAACCGGCTGAGCCATTCGGCAATGGGTAGGTTTGTTCTGTTCATGGGGAGTCTACTATAGGGATGGATCAGTCTGAGGCCAGGTCGAGATGCTCGGCGACCCATTCGCGCACCAAATGGGACATGGATATGGGTTCCTGCAACTGTTCCGAACGGCGATCGGCTAAAGTACGCAGTTCCACTTTGTCCCGCAGACTCAAGTGGACGGTCAAGGACGCAGGCTTTTCAGTCAATTCCTCTTCACTGAGTAGCTCGAAATAGTCTTGGGGGTAGAGGTAGCCTATCCCGCTCCGGTCAATCACACGCAGGAAGCCCCGCTCTGCTTCTGTCGAAGATACAGGCAAGATACGGTAAATCTCCCCCACTTGCAATTCTGGGGCAAAATTTCCTGCCAGATCCTTCTGGAAATAGGTTTCATTGTGCAGGCAACGGGCATAAATGTGCATATTCATTCTCAGTCGATCTCTCGGATCACTTTTTGCAGAACACGTCCAACGCCGTGGGCTTCGAACCAATGGATTTCAGCCCGATTGATACGCCCATCGGAGAAGCGAACCAGCGCAATCCCCTTGCGTTTGCGCCAATCACCTCGGCCATACTGCTCGCTCAAAAAACGTCGAATGCGAACGCCTGATCCCCGGGCAATTGTCTCGATAAATTCTAGTTCGCCGACAATTTCAAAGTCATAGCGCGGCATTGGGTATACTCAGGATGGCTCTGCCGTAAGTATATCATGCGGTCAGAATCTTGCTCAAAGTGTCGCTCGGCGTCTCTGCGGCCAGACCAGTTGGCCGGGGATACCCAGCCGGATGGCATAGAGGGAGGTGGAAGCGGCAATGTAAAGGGTCTGCAAGTCCGGCCCGCCAAAGGTGCAGTTGCCTGGAATCTCCCCGGTGGGAAGGAAGCCGATCTGCCCCCGATCCGGCGCGATAATGTAAATCCCCGCCTGTGCCCCGGACCCTGCGGTCAGGTAGATGTTGCCCTCCACGTCCAGGGCCATGCCGTCGCCCCCGTAGCCATCCCCGAAATCGGCCAGGGTGCGGGTGAAACGCCACGCGCCGTCCTTCCCCGCGTCGTACTGCACAAGGGTGCGCGCCCCGCCCGGCATAGGGTTGTGATCCACCAGATAGAGGGTACGGTCGTCCGGGGTAATGAGAATGCCGTTGGGCGTCTGCCTATCGTCGATGACCCGGCTCAGGCTGCCGTCCAGCTCGATGCGATAGACGGCCATACACGCCTGTTCCAGATCGCTTTTGTCGCCATAGCGGGGATCGGTGAAGTAGATGCGCCCCGCTCTGTCGAAGCAGAGATCGTTGGGCGCGTTGAGCTTCTTGCCGTCGAAATGGGAGGCCAGCGTGGTGATGCTGCCGTCCGTCTCGTAGCGGCGAACGGCCCGCGCGCCCCCGTCCTTGCCGTCACAGCAGACCACCAGCCGCCCCAGCCGGTCAAAGTTCATCCCGTTGGCTCGCAGACTCGGCTCCTGCCAGACTTCGGTTGTACCGGTGCTGGCCCGGTAGACGAGGATGCGGTTGTTGGGGCAGTCGGAGAAGTAGACATCGCCGACGGCATCGGCGGCGGGTCCCTCGGCAAAGGCGCAGCCGTGGAAAAGCCGTTCCAGTCGGGCGTCAAGCGGGATGGGGTGGGTGGGCATGGAGAATCTCCTTGCGGGAATCGGCCGGACGAGGCAATCTCTCAATCTCTTTCAACCAGAGATTGGGAGATTGAGAGATTATGAGATTGGGGATTCTGTGTATGGTGCGCTACGCCTTCAACGCCCCTTCCATCAACCCCTGGAAGAAGAGCTTCTGGGCGAAGCCAAAGGCGACGATACCGGGAGTGATGGCGATGACGTAGACCGCGGCGATGCGCGGCCAGGCCCATTGGCCCATCCCGCCGTGGGCCGCGGCCAGGACAACAGGCAGGGTGCGCACGGCCTGGTCGTTGGTCAGGGTGGCGGCCAGCAGATACTCGCCCCAGGCCGTGACGAAATTGACGATAATCACCACCACCAGCCCGTTGGTGATCAGGGGCACGCCCACTGTCCAGAGGGTCTTCCAGGGGCCGCAGCCGTCGATGCGGGCGGCGTCGATCAGTTCGTGGGGCACCTGCTCGAAGATACTGCGCATAATCAGAATGCTGATGGCGAGGTTGAGGGTAACGTAGGGCAGAATCAGCCCGCTGGTCGTGTTGATGAGGCCGAGGGTACGCTGAATCTCGAAAATGGAGATGAGGGAGACGACGCGCACGGGAAAATAGAGGGAGGCCACCAGCAGAAAGACGACATACTTCTGGCCCGGCACATGCAGATGGACAAGCGCATAGCCAGCCAGCACCGCGCAGATAGTCGTAATCACGACCGTCGCCGCGGTCACATAGACGCTGTTGAAGAGGTTGCGCGGCAGGGTGTCGATCTTTTGCAGCACAAAGCTGTAATGGGTGAAGTCGAAGACTTCCGGCCAGAGAGTCCCGCTGTAGGCGTCGGGGAGCGATTTGACGGAAAGAAGAAGCACCCAAGCCAGAGGCACGAGAATGACCAGCATGAAAAAATTGATAATTACGTGTCGGATGATAACGCCCGTTCGCCGCCGCTGTTGGTGATCCGTTGTCTGTCGAGCAGTCTGTGTCGTCATAACGCCAACTGTCCTGTGCAACGCAAGCTGTTAGCTTGCGCTGGATATAGATGTAATGAAAACGAATGCAAGCTAACAGCTTGCGTTACTTAACCGTCCTGTGGACGGAAGATGTAGAGCAGCCCGGCCACCACAAACATCATCGAAAACGCGCCGATCCAGCCGATGGCCGCAGCATAGCCTTGCAGCCAGTCGCCGATTTTGAAGGCCAGATCGTACATATAGACGGTCCAGGTGTAGGTGGGTGAGGCCCGGTTGAAGCCGCCGAAGATGAGATATTCGTCGATGACCGCCATGGCCGAGCCAAAACGCAGCACCACCAACACAGCCAGAATCGGGCGCAGCCGGGGAATCGTCACGTGCCAGAGCAACTTCCACTCGTTGGCCCCATCGATGCGGGCCGCCTCGTATAGCTCTTTGGGGATGGCGGCCAGCCCGGCCAGGAAAAACATTGTGTGGTAGCCCAGCCCCCACCAGACTTCAAAGATAGCCACTGCGGGCAATGTCAGCGAAGTGCCGCCCAGCCATTGGGGTGCGGTCTGGGGAGTGAAAAGGTGCAGCCATTCCACCAGAATGTAATTGATGGGGCCGATCTGAAAGTTGTAGAGCCACTTCCAGAGCACAAAAACCATCGGGCCGGGGATAACCGCGGGGATGAGCAGAATCACCCGGTAGATGGTGGCGATGGTGCGATGCTCTACTCGATCTACCAGCACAGCCAAGAGCAGGGGCAGAATAATCGTGCCGGGCAGAAACATAAGGGTAAACTGGGCAGCCCGGCTCAGACCGTCATAAACGATTGGGTCGGCAAAGGCGTTGACGTAATTTTGCAGACCGACCCACTGCGCGGGTTCCTGGCTGAGATAGCGGTAGTCGGTGAAACTCATCCAAAGCACACGCAGGATGGGGTAGACCATATAGCCGAGGAAGAAGAAGAGCGCAGGGATCAGAAAAACCCAATTGCCCAATACATCCAACCGTAGCCGTTTGTGTCGGGTAGGTATCTTTTTGGGGTTGACAGTGGAGAGCGTAGCCATACGTATCCGGTGGGTGTAAGGTGAAGAAATGGGAGATGCAGGTGGAAAGTGGCCGGTAGCAAGTCCACGCCACCTGCTACTTTCCACCTGCAACTTACAACGCTCTTATGCCTTCGTCTTGGCGATTTCGGCCTGCACAATATCCCAGGCACCCTGCATGGCGATCATCGGGTCCGGTTCTTGCCCGGTCAGATACTTCTCCCATTCCGGTTTGGCGATCTGGAACTGGCTGAGGCCAAAGGCGTGGTTGGTGATGGCTCGGGCCTTGGGTAGCTGGCCGGTGATCAGCCCCACGAAATCGGGCAGCCAATCCGGGCGGCTGGCTTCCCAGCCCGCATAGATGGACTGATAAGGAGGCAACTGGCCGGGGTGGGCCACTGCCGTGCCTGCAATGGAATCCTGCCAGATCTGCATATCGTAGGTCAGGGACTTGATATACTCGGCGGCTTTGTCCTTGTTCTTGCCATATTTGAAGAGGCAGGAGCCGGTGGTCCAGAAGACCGTCGAGCCGGAGCCATTCTCAAATTTGGGCAACCCACCCATCATCAGTTTGGTGGGGTCGGGCCAGTTGGCAGCCATACGCAGGGGCGCATTGAAGTATTTCGTGTAGTATGCGACTTTGCGCGCCGCAAAAGCTACCTCATCCGGCGTGCCGTTGACTCCGCCGTCGGTCGCGCCTTCCAATAGAATATCCGGGTGCGAGAGCGCCATCATCTCCTTCATCAGCTTCAAGCCCGCAATGGCCGGTTCGCTGGTGAAGTCGAAGAGACCTTCCGGTGTGTAAACATCCGGGCTCATACTGTGGGTGTAGGGGACGAGAGAGCGCCAGCCGTGGGAGTCGAAGGTGCAACCGTAGAGGGCTGCGCCTGAGGACTGAATCAACTTGGAGGCTTCCAGATATTCCGGCCAGGTGGTGGGGATGGTTGCGATACCCGCCTTTTCTGTCATCTCCGAATTCCAGCCCATGCCAATCACATCCAGCAGGAAGGGCCAGCTATAGAGCTTGCCGTCCACGGTGCATTCGGCGCGAATGGACGGAATAATATCGTCCAGCACATCCTGCGGAATGTAGTCGTCCCAGGGTTCGATGACACCCGCATCGATCAGCGCGGTCATCTCCACAAAGGGTGTCATGCCTACGTAAACATCCCAGGTACTCTCCTGGTTCTTGGCTTCGGCCACAAAGCGCTCGATGCCAAAGCCTTCCACCGGCGCAATCTGGTAGTTCAGGCCGGGGAAGTTAGCGTTGACGGCCGGAATGCTGGGGTGCAGGTCTTCGATCCACTGATAAAAAGTTGGAGTCAATGGACGTTCGGCGGCTGGGGCCGCGGCTGCGGGAGCCGCGCCGCCGCTGGAAGCCGGTGCCGCGGCAGGGGCGGCTGGGGCCGCGCAGCCGGCCAGAGCCGCGCTCA
This sequence comes from Litorilinea aerophila, assembly GCA_945905745.1. Classification (GTDB taxonomy): domain Bacteria; phylum Chloroflexota; class Anaerolineae; order Caldilineales; family Caldilineaceae; genus JACQGT01. The sequence continues at coordinate 2,556 of CAMDQF010000256.1, read as the reverse complement.
CACCAGCAATGCCCAGCCCCGTGGCCATCATCCGGGTCAGAAACTGACGCCGGTCGATCTGTCCCCGTTGCAAGCGTGCGTACAGGTCCTTCTGGATCAGATACTCTTCGTCCTTGCGCGCCATGCGATTCTCCTCCTTGAGAGCGATGCCGGACATGCCAACCCAGTGGCCGGCGAAACAGTTGATGTGGGGGATTGGCCCATCGAAAACACACAGACCGAAGTATAGCACGAGAGAAAAAGCGCCACAACCCGCCAAAATCTCTCTACAACCGTTCTGTCAACCGAACCCCGCGCAGGTCCATCTCAAATTCCAGCCCGGCGATGGGGGGACGGCTGTAGTGCCAATCGATGCCCATGCGCGAGGCTTCGTGTAGCGAAATCAAGAGCGGAGATTCCAGGAGAGGGTGCAAAGGACGGGCTGTGTAGACGCCGACGCTGCTGACGTCTGACCAAGACATCCCCAACCCAAAGAGCCGGGCCTCCATCACCGCCAGCACTGCCGCGGCTTTCTCGCGCATCGCGTCGGTGGATGTTTCGCCGGGACGCACAATCGCGGTGGGGGAGAGGTCCGCCTGATCCCGCAGATCGCCTGCACCGGCCACAATGAACGTGGGTCTATTGTGGGTTGTGGGTACGGTATAGGAGAAGGCGTAGAGAGAAGGTTCGGCGGGCGGGTTGAATGCCGGGGCCACATTCGTGCGGGCAATCGGGTTGACCCCATCCAGCAGCAGACCCCATTCAGCCAGGCGCACCTGATAGGTGCCGTTGAATGCGGCGAAACCAGCAAAGGTAAAGGGGGCCGGTGAGCGCAGTTCAACCGCACAAAGGGCGGCACGCGGACGGCCCACTTCTGCCAACTGGCGCTCGATGCGGTCGAAACCCTCCTGCCATGGCATAGGGCGGATCAACACGGCCCGCACGATTTCGTAGCCGGGCATAGCCACCACCCCGGCGGAATAAGGCGCTATGCCTGTAAGAAAAGAGTAGTTGCCGGCGGGGTTGGGGAGTAGTTGCACGGAAATTCTCCAAAAGATAGAACGCAGATGTACGTAGAAACTACCGATTGCGCAGACTTTATCCGTGTTTATCAGCGTTCATCAGTGGCTATTTTTTGGTTAGTTCATGCCCGATTGGGCACAATCAGCAATGAAAATAGGGACGCAGATTCACGCAGAAACAACTGATCTGCGCAGATTTTTATCAGCGTCAATCATCTTTTTCAGCGCCATCAGCGTCCTATTTTCAGGTTAGTCAGTGTTCATGCCCAATCGGGCACAAGCAGCAATGAAAATAGGGACGCAGATTCACGCAGAAACAACTGATCTGCGCAGATTTTTATCAGCGTCAATCATCTTTTTCAGCGCCATCAGCGTCCTATTTTCAGGTTAGTTGTCAACCAAGGGCAGGAAGAGATTGTTCCCCCCTGCTGATTGGTCCATCCAGGGCTCGGTACCTATGCCACCGGTAATCGGGCCATATTCAAGCAGATCCCCATCGATCTCGGTCTCTTCTAACCAGTAGGTGTAACGAATACCCCGCTCCACGTTACGGTCCACATACTGATACCACCCGCCTTGGCTCGGTCCACCCGTGGCCTGGATCAAGGCCGGGGTGATCCGTTGGGCATCACTGCGGTTGCCCGTGCTGCTGCGCCAGAGGTGGAAGCCCCAAGTGCCAATCTCGACACCTGTCACCCACTCTACACGTAGGGCATTGTCACTCTCCGCCATAGCCCGGAAGCTAAGCAGGGTTACTGCCGTCGGGTCTTGAATGGTCAAAGGTGCTGCGTCCGCATCCCCAGTTCCGTTACCAAAATTATCAAGCGCATTGGCCACATTGGCATAGTTGACTGTCTGGGAAGTGGTTGCCGTCGCTGTGAAGACAACCTTGACTTCGATCCCCTGCTGGGGTGAAAGGTCGCCAAAGGCCACCGTCAGATCATCCCACTCGACCGTACCCACCTGATAGCGGTCGTGTACAGGCAAGCTGCGTACATAACCGAGATAGCGGGCATCGTAGGTATCACTCAACGGCAGAGTGACGATGGTTGTCACGCCCGTATTGGTGATGCGGATGGTAAAGGTGATCTCCTCACCGATATTGACCGTAGTTCCGTGGTCAAGCACCTTTGTTACAGCCACATTGGGCAATACAACAATGCTTACCACATCTTCACCAACCCCAATCGGCGGAGTCTGGTTGTAGACATCTACCACCCCCGCCACTGTGGCCCGGTTCAGCGCACGGACGCCCACAGGTGTTACCCCGGTTGCGGTCATTGAGACCCGCACGGCTATACCAGCCCCAGGTGCCAGATCACCGTAGAGCGCCGTCAGATCATGCCACACCAGTGTTCCGGTGTCGGGCGTTGCACTGACGTTGACCAGATCGGGAGTTGGCATCGCACGGTTGAAGGTCAGATAGGCTGTATCGTATGTATCTGTCAAGGGCAGATAGCTCAAGATTGTGTTGCCTGTATTGGTAATGAAGATTGTGAAGGCCACAGGCTCGGTCACGAAGACCGGGTCTCGACCATCCAGAACCTTGTCCACT
>CAMDQF010000255.1 GCA_945905745.1 Litorilinea aerophila | reverse complement strand
TGCCCAGCTTGCCGTTTTCATAGGGCAGAATGTAGTCCACCGTGCGGTCGAGAAAGTAGCGGTCGTGGCTGATTACAATCAGACAGCCGTGGAAGTGGTCCAGAAATTCTTCCAGGACGGCCAGGGTTTGCACATCCAGATCGTTGGTTGGCTCGTCCAGAAGCAGCACATTCGGTTGATGGATGAGTGTGCGCAGCAGGTAGAGCCGCCGCCGTTCACCGCCGCTCAGACTGCTGATACGTCCCCATTGCATTGTGCGGGGGAAGAGAAACCACTCCAACATCTGGGCTGCTTCCACCCGCTCGCCCTCTCGGGTACGGATCAGCGGCGCTTCTTCCTCGATAAATTCCAGCAGCCGCTTGCGCTCCTCAAAATCGTCGGCGTTCTGGTCGTAGTAGCCCACGGCTACTGTGTCGCCCCATTCCAGCGTGCCCTCTTCCGGCGTCAGTCGGCCGGCTAGAATCTCCAGAAATGTGCTTTTGCCCGCGCCGTTTGGCCCCAAAATGCCCAGTCGGTCCCCCGGCTCCAGCCGAAAGTCCAACCCGTCTACCACCCGTTTGCCGTCGTAGGCTTTGACCAGTCCCTTCGCTGTCAGCACTTTTGTGCCCAGCCGCCGGGAAGCCAAAGCCATCGCCACCCGCTCCTCGCCGGAATCGTATTCGATACGGCTGATTTCGGCGAAGCGCTCTTTGCGCGCCTTCTGTTTTGTGCCTCGCGCCATCGGCATCCGGCGCACCCACTCCAACTCCCGTTTGAGAAACTGGCGGCGCTTCTGATCCGCCGAAGCCAGCTTTTCGTGGCGCTCCTCCCGCAGTTCCAGATAGCGGCTGTAGTTGCCGGGATAGAGAACCAACTCCCGGCGGTCCAACTCCACAATGCGGTTGACCACCCGATCCAAAAAGTAGCGGTCGTGGGTCACCATCAAGAGCGCGCCCGGCGTTGTGACCAGATATTCTTCCAACCAGTCCACCGTCTCGGCGTCGATGTGGTTGGTCGGCTCGTCCAGAATCAGCAGATCGGCCCGGTCGATGAGGGCACGGGCCAGGGCCACCCGTTTGCGTTGTCCACCGCTGAGGCTGCCCACTTTCGCATCAAAATCGTCGATGCCCAGTTGGGTGAGGATGGCTTTGGCATTGGCTTCGGCAGCCCAGCCGCCCGCCTGCCCCATCTGGCCGGAGAGTTCGAGAAAGTGGCGTTGCAGTTCCCCGTCCTGGGGGTTGCGTTCCAACCGCTGGCTGGTCGATTCATAGGCAGCCAACAGACGCATCTGGGGCGAGTCGCTGCGGAATAGCTGGTCGAGGACAGTGGCGCTGTCGTCCAGCAGTGGCTCCTGGCGCAGAAACTCCACCCGCACATTGCCCCACAGGGTGACGCTGCCGCTGTCCGGCGCTTCTTCTCCGGCAATCAGGCGCAGGAGGGTCGTCTTGCCGCTGCCGTTGACGCCGATCAGCCCGATACGCTCGCCGCTGTTGATGGAAAGATTCACTTTCTCCAACAGCAGCCGTTCGGAAAACTGCTTGGAGACAGATTCGAGGGTGAGAAGGTTCATTCGCTCTGTTCACCCTTACGTTCCGATTCCCAAAGATGCAAGGCGCGCCAAAGAGAGAGAATTTGGGCGGATGTACTTTCCCGTTTAAAAAGGGCGCTGATCAGGACATTCGTGTCGAACACAATACGCATGAGTTGATGTCACTTTCTAGGCTTGTAGTCGGCTCTCGTGGACTGCTTCCACAATGAAATCCATCAACTCATCCTCATCCATCGCCATATCCGCGTTGCGCGCTTGCACTTCATCCACTACGGCAAAGAGCGACTCCCTCTCCCGTCGCCACTGTTCCAACAGGCGATAAGGCACAATCGCTGCGGCTGGCTTGCCGCTTTTCATCAGCACAACTGTCTCGCCTAAATAGCGCGCCTTGTCCACAATCTCACCCAGCCTGCTACGGGCTTCGGTAATGCCGAGCGTCAGTTCCATTTGTGATGCACCTTTCGTCAGAAAACCGGTATCTTCTCAATCATCGGGGGGAAACACGAGACCTGACAGGTGCGCCGTGCGACTTTCTTGCCTGACAGGCTTTTCAACTGGCGCACCTGTCAGGTCTTTCCCCTGGATATTGAGAAGATACGAAAACCGGCAAAAAACAGTACCATCTGTACATTTTGTAACGTATGTGTAGTATAGTCCCTGCCTGGAAATTGGTCAACCTTTACGCCAGCCCGCCAGCATCTGATCCATCACCCACGTGGTGCGGGCCGCGCTGGTGCCTGTGCTGGGGCAGTGGCCGACGCCGTTAAGTTCGTCCACAATCGTCTGAATCAGCGGCTGGTGGACGTGATCCGGCTGGGTGACGGGGATTTCCTGCACGCCAGCCGCGGTCGTCAACTGAATGGGGCTGGCGTCGAAGCAGACGTAGCCGATCCGTCCCAGCGGCCCTTCCAGTTCGGTCCAGTCCAGCCGGTCGGCTGCGGTGAAGAACCAGGAACCCGTGCCCAGTGCGCCATTCTCAAACGCGAAACTGCCCGTCACAATATCCTCGGCGGGGTAGTGACCGCCCTGATTCGTCGCAAAACCGGAGACATGACCGATGGGGCTGACCAGCAAATCCACCAAGTCCAGCATATGGGCGGCCAGGTCCAGAAAAAGGCCCGCGCCGGCAATGGCCGGGTTCACCCGCCAGGGCAGGGACGCGAAGTCCATCGGCGTGCCGGGTCTGTGCAGTTGGGCCGAGACGGGCTGGCGCAGGCGGATGTTCACCGAACGCACGTCGCCGATGACGCCGCTTGCCAGCAATTCCTGAATTTTGACGAATTTGGGCAGCCGCCGCCGGTAGTAGCCCACCCACAGGGGCACGCCCGCGGCTTTGCATGCTTCCACCATCTCCATACAATCGCTGTAAGTCGGGGCCATCGGTTTTTCTACATAGACCGGTTTTCCTGCGGCCGCGGCCAGAAGCGTATACTCTTTGTGGGAGCTGGGCGGCGTCGCCACATAGACCGCATCCACCTCTGGGTCGTCGATCAGTGCCTGGGCGTCGTCATACCAGCGAGGGACCTGGTGGCGGCGGGCAAAGTCCGCCGCCAGCTCGCCGTTGCGCCGCATCACCGCTACCAGCGCCGAGTTGTCTGCCTTTTGAAAACCCGGCCCACTCTTGACTTCACACACATCCCCACAGCCGATAATGCCCCAGCGGATTGTCGTCATATCGGTATTCTGACCTTTCTTGCAATAGTTGTCTGGCAAGGATGGGACAACGAAATAGTGGGATGAGGAAGTACCCCCCCATTATCTCATTATCCCAACATCCTTCTGCCGTTTGCGCACTCCACTCGTCGGTGGTATTCTGTCGGCTATGCGTATTCTACCCCTTATTCTCACTATTCTGCTCATTCTGGCAAACGCTCTGCCTGCTGGCGCGCAGGAGAAAAACTGTCCCTACTGTGCGCCGCTTCCACCTGGCGCTCTGCGTCTGCCCTATCGCTGGGAGAATGGCGGGGCGATTACACTTCGGCAGGGCCGGCAGGACAATCGCTGGTCTGCCCGGCTGGAGAGCGGCGTGGATGTGCGCATATCTCCGCTCGGTGGGGAGGGCGATCTGAACGGCGATGGAATCGTTGATCGGGTAGTGCTGTTGGAAAGCCGTGCCAGTCGCCGGGGGCCCTACGCTGGCGGGACGCGGTGGGAGCTTCTCGTTTTGCTGGGTGGCCCGGGGACAGGCAGTGCAGGCAAATCAGAGTCCGCCGCGGCTGGCGTCACCTTCAGCCTCTCCCTGGCTGTGACCAGACTCAGCATTACCGAGGACAAAGTGGAGGTCAAGCTGGCCGCAGGGGAGGAGGTACTGGAAACCGCTTTTACGTTGGAGAGCGATGGTCTGCACAGGGCTGATGGAGAGTTATCGCTCCTGACCCATCTGGTGCGCCGGGAGGAGACTCTCTCCACTATCGCCGCCAGCTACCAGGTTTCCTTGGCCGAGTTGATGGCCCGCAACGGCATCGCCGATGCCAACCAATTGTACATCGGCCAGGCCCTGACCATTCCGGCCACGCAACCGATTCAGCAAAGCATTGAGGGTGTGCCTTTTGTCTTCTTTGGGCTGCCCGGTGAGCAATTGCGCCCCGGCGACACCCCTCTCCCTTTGCGGCCCGCCCAGCATGTGATCCAGCCCGGTGAGCGTTGGGATCAGATCGCCAGCCAACACCGGGTCGCCCTGCCTGATCTGATCGATCACAATGAATTGCGCCTGAGCGCAGTGCCGGTCCCCGGCCAGGTGATCTTCATTCCTGGCATCCCTCGGGAGAAAGTCCTCTACCTCACTTTCGACGACGGCCCCCACGAAGATTGGACGCCGAAGTTTCTCGATCTGTTGGCCCGTTTCCACGCCTCTGCTACCTTCTTTGTCAACGGCGTCTACGCCAATATCTACCCGGATCTGATCCAGCGAGAGATCGACGAGGGCCACGGCATCGCCAACCATTCCTATTACCACTCTCATTTCGATAAACTGACCCTGGATCGGGTGGCCTGGGAGCTGATCGCCACCCAAACGGCCATCGGCGTGGACAACCAGGCCCCCTGCTTCCGTCCGCCCTATGGGATTTTGCCCCCAGACGCCTGGAATGTGGTGGCCGGCCAGGGCTACGAAGTGGTCATTTGGGACATTGACAGTCTGGACTGGAAGCAGACCGATGCGACCGAAATTGCCGCGCCGGTATTGGAGCGGGCCTACGACGGTGCGATTGTGCTGATGCATGACGGCGGCGCTGATGAACGCGCGTCTACCCTGGCCGCGCTGGAAACAGTGCTGACGGAATTAGGCAGTCAAGGGTATCGCTTCGAGGCATACTGCAAAAGATGATGGCGGTGCATTCCTCACCATCCCAGTATCCCATCATCTAACTCTATTCATCCAGCGGATAGAGACTGCACCCGCCATCCACCACTTGTGTGGTACGGCCTCACGTTCTGCGTTTCAGGCTTCGACCTGAAAAGATTAGTATCGACTGTCAATGACCCATTCATCCTTTCAAACCCCTGCCCTCCTCCTCCCTCTGCGCCGCTTTCTGGCAGTGGAAAACTGTCCGTCGGAATGGGCCCACTTCGATCTCTACCTCTTCCGGGATGAGGAGATTGTCTTTTACGTGGGCCAGTCTCACACGGCCTTCAGCCGGGTGTGGAGCCATCTCTACGACGGTTGGAAGGGGCGTTCGCTGGTGGGTCGCTTTGTGCTGATGAACTGGCCCGCGGCCCTGCATTTTGTGATAGAACTTCACTGCTCCCAAGCTGAGCGCTTTGCCCCACTGGAAAACAACCTGAACCGGGTCGAGCAGATGTTGATCGCCCAGCATGCGCCCTGCTTCAACGACCTCCACAACCCCACACCTACCCCTCTGCCCGCATACTACAACCCGCCGACAGTACGTGTGCGCCATCCCCGCAACCCCAGAGTGATGATCCGAGAGGCCGGGCTGGCCAACCAGCAGGCTGAACGGGAGAGCGCTGCTCTGTGGGAAGCATAGGATTGGTTGCCCCTCTCGCCTGTGCTAAGATTCGCTATGCAAAGCAACTATCCACTCCCCTCCCTCGGACTGTGCATTGGACAATCGGCTGGCAATTCGTCTTCTGGGCGGATTAGAATTCCGGACGCAACGAATTGTTGGCAGGGATTCTGGGCTTTGTGCCCCGGCGGGGGTAAGATGATGAGTGGATAGAATTCTGTTCGTCGGGGCTTTGCAGTCTAATCAACAACTCAACCAATCAACGGAGAACATTCTATGCAAACACGAACTGGCAACTTTCCTATCGGTTTTCGACGGGGCGGCGGTGAATGGCAGAAGGATTTGCCGAAGCTGATCGACTGGGCCAAAGCCAATGATCTGGGCGTCATCGACCTGACCGGCAACGCCGCGCAAGAAATCGGCCCAGTCATGAAGGCGGGGCTACGGGTGGGCTCGGTGGACCTGGCGGACAACAAAGGGATGATCGCGGCAGACAAGGGCCGAAGGGCAGAGGCCATTGCCCGCAACAGTGAACACATCCGGGCCTGCGCGGCCTACGGGCCGGTCAACCACTTTCTGGTGATGCTGCCGGACAACCCAGCTCTACCCCGGCGGGAAAACTTCGGCTATCTGGTGGAGAGCTTTGGCGAGCTGATCCCTGTACTAGAGGCCCACGACGCCCGGCTGGTCATCGAAGGCTGGCCTGGCCCTGGCGCGCTCTGCTGCACGCCGGAGGGCTACCGGGCTGCGTTCAAAGAACTGCCATCCAAAGCGATGGGCATCAACTACGACCCCTCCCACCTGATCCGCCAGGGCATCGACCCCATGCGTTTCCTGCGCGAATTTGTGGATCGGGTCTATCACGTCCACGGCAAGGATACGGAGCTGACCCCCGAAGGACTATACGAATACGGCCACGAACAGCCCGCCACCTTCGCCAAGCCCATTGCCTATGGGAGCCACGCCTGGCGCTACACCATCCCCGGCCACGGCATCTTCCGCTGGACCACCGGCTTGGGCATTCTGGCCGAGGCTGGCTATGCCGGCGCGGTCTCGATTGAGTTGGAGGACGCCAACTTCCATGAAATCGCCGAGGCCGAGCAGTTGGGGATTGTGCAGGGGGCGAAGTTTCTGGCTGGAAGCTAATGTAACGCAAGCTGTTAGCTTGCGAAGCCAGCGCAAGCTAACAGCTTGCGTTACAGGAGGTGTGTATGTGGTCCCCAGATCTCTACCTGGCCGCATGGAATTACACGGCGGCTATGCACGGCGAACAGAAAGTGCCGGGCACGCAACTGCCTTATCTAGCCCACGTGGGCAGCGTGGCGATGGAAGTGATGACGGCGCTTGCTCACAGCAGCCGGGTGGATGACCCGAATCTGGCCGTGCAATGCGCTCTGCTCCACGACGTCATCGAAGACACACCTGCCAGCTATGGAGATGTGGCGGCGCGCTTTGGGGTTGCCGTGGCGGATGGGGTGCTGTCCCTGACGAAGGATACGGCCCTCCCCTCCAAAACGGCACAGATGGCCGACAGTCTGGTCCGCATCCGCCAGCAGCCGGTCGAGGTATGGATGGTGAAACTGGCGGACCGCATCACCAACTTACAGCCGCCGCCCGCCCATTGGGACGCGGCCAAAATCGCCGCCTATCGGGTCGAAGCGCAGACGATTCTGGACGCGCTGGGAGCGGGCGACACGTGGCTGGCGGCGCGATTGCGAAGGAAGATTGAAGGGTATGGGGGATAAAAAAGAGATGCCAGGTTTCGGAAACCTGGCATCTCTTTTTTCATTCTCCGTTATACTCCCTTGCGAACAGGTGGGAGAATCCAGGCACAGGTGTCGCGATGCAGGCCGTGCTGCTGCCAGCGTTTGAACTGCCGACGCCAACGCGAAAACAACTCCTGTCCGTGCAGAGCGATCCCGTCATGCAGGCTCTCCAAAACAGTGACGTGTCGAACAGATAGCATCTGATTCCATTCGGTACGGGTAAACGACTGCACTTGAATCGGTGCAAACCGGGGGCGCAATGCCATCAAAGTTCGGAAACGCTCACGCTGGTTTTCCGAAAGATCGCCGCCGATGACCAGCATATCAATGTCACTGGCACGAGAATGTTCCCCACGGGCTACCGAACCAAATAGAATAATGCAGTCCGGTTTGTAGGTAGCTGCCACACTGCTGGCAAATTCCTTCGCCCATGCCATAAAATGCTCTCGGCCCGCGCTATGTAAAAGTGTCACTTTAATAGTCCTTTCGCAAAGGCGAGCACACTTTGCGCCTGTTTCAGTGCCTCCTGCGCCGCAGACTTATCATAGCCGGATTCCGCTTCAGACCGCGCATCGGGGTAGCGCGGTCGCATGTAATGTTCATCCAAAGCCGTCACTTCAGCGCGTGGAGATGCGCTTTCATCAACCCCAAAGACGGCGCAAATTTGGTCAAGCAAAGCTGGAATGCTATGTCCCCAGGGCCGTTGTCCAGCCTCGTAAAGAGCGGATTTGAGCGCCTTTTCTGCAACTTGCTGACAGTAGAACGCGCACGGACCGTAGCGCGCCGTCTGCTCAAGGATGCGAGCAGTCTACAAATCCTGTTCGGCCTGTTCAAACCACTGTTGTGCTTCAGCCTTCATTGAGTGTGTGCCTCAGAAATCCTCGCTTGAAAGTTCAAAAACCTATCTGATTATAGCGCATTTCGGCTTCCGGTAAAAAAGAGACAAAATGAAAAGAGCGGTCAGGATTTGGAAACCTGCCGCTCTTGTGTTTCTTCTAACTGGAGACCCAAACTACGCAAATTTAGGCTGTGAAAATCCTGAAAATCAGCGATGATCGGTCTCCCATCTGATCTTCTACAGCCCGCCCAGCAGCCCCGTCCACACACTCGGGTACAGCCCGATGACGACCGTCGCCACCGCAGCGATGACGACGCTGGCGTTCAGCCCAGCCCAGACCCGCCGCTCCACCTGTTCTGTAGCGTCGCTGAAGTACATCGTTACCGTCACGCGCAGGTAGTAGTAGGCGCTGATGGCACTGTTGAGTACGCCCACCGCCACCAGCCAGCCCCAGCCCCCGTCCACCGCGGCTTTGAAGAGGAAGAATTTGCCGAAGAAACCGGCCAGGGGCGGAATCCCGGCCAGACTGAGCATAAAGATCGTCATCGCCAGGGCCAGTGCAGGGTAACGGCCGGCGGCTCCGGCCAGACGGCTCTGCTCCAAATCCCCTTCTCCGGCCCGTTCCATAGCGATGGCCACGGCAAAAGCGCCGATATTCATAAAGGCATAGGCGAAGAGATAGAAGAGGGCCGCGCTGCTGCCTGTGCCAGGGACAATCCCCACCAGGAGATAGCCGGCGTGGGCCACGCTGGAATAGGCCAACATCCGTTTGAAACTGTTCTGGCGCAGGGCGGTCAGATTGCCGACGGTCATGGTAACGACGGCAAGAATGGCTAAAGCCATCCCCCATTGAGGTTGCAGGCTGGGCAGAGCCACCAGCAACACCCGGATAAAACCGGCAAAGGCAGCCGTCTTTGTGCCAACGCTCATAAAGGCTGTCACCGGTGTGGGCGCGCCCTGATAGACATCCGGCGTCCACATATGGAAGGGCACGAGGCTGACTTTAAAGCCAAAGCCCACAATCAACAGGGCAATGCCGGGCAGGGCCAAAGCTGCGTTGCTGCTGCCGCCGGTCAGTGCCGCACCGATGGCCGCATAGCTGGTGCTGCCCCCCGCGCCGTAGAGCAACGCCGCGCCGTAAACAAAGAAGCTGCTGGCAAAGGCCCCCAACAGAAAATACTTCATTGCCGCTTCGGTGCTGCGGGGATTCTCCAGGTGGAAGCCGCTGAGGATGTAAAGGGCCAGGGAGAAGATTTCCAGGGCGATAAAGAGGACGATCAGGTCCGTGGCGCTGCCCATCAGCATCATTCCGCTGGCGGCCAGCAGGAGCAGGGAGTAGTACTCGCCTGCCTTTTTCTGCATGG
>CAMDQF010000254.1 GCA_945905745.1 Litorilinea aerophila | reverse complement strand
CTGACTTGAAAATAGGACGCTGATGGCGCTGAAAAAGATGATTGACGCTGATAAAATCTGCGCAGATCAGTTGTTTCTGCGTGAATCTGCGTCCCGCTTTTCATTGCTGATTGTGCCCCCTAGGGCATGAACACTGACTTGAAAATAGCCACTGATGAACACGGATGAACACGGATAAGAATCTGCGTTCCGATTTTCATCCCTGCTTATGCCCATTCGGGTATGGATACTGTCCTGAAAGTAGGCCACAGATGAACACGGAGAAGCGCGGATGCAATTCGCTGCCGGGTGCATTGGGATTGTAAAGGAGAAACTTGCTCCCGGCAATTCATCCAGGTTTGGTGAAGGGACAGAGTGTCCACGATCGTAGGCCAAGGATGTTAGGAAAGTATGAAGATGGAGGGTAGATTTTGTGAGGATTGGTTGATATGGCACAGGATTTTGGGATCAATTGTCGAATGCTTTATCAGAATTGATGAAATTTCAATGAAATATCAATAATATCAATTGAAATATCAATATAATTGATTTTCCCTATTGACAACTTCAAAAATTGTGATATGATGTGGATGCGCCAGGAAATTCTGGACCAATTCTTGAACGGAGAAAGAGAAAATGATTACGGAACAATTGATTCGCCAAAATCTGGTACGCCACAATGAACTGTTGCGCGAGTCCGCACAGAGTCGGGCTGGATACGAAGCGTTGAATGGCCCGTCTCTGGTGAGTAAGGCCTTGGCCCGCACAGGTGAACTGCTGGTGGTCGCTGGGTTGGGTCTGCAACGGCGCTACCGACGTATGGAGCAGGGCGCAAGCATGGCTGATTATGCCCAGAGCCAGCGCCTGGGACGTGCCCTATGAACCGGCTCCCCAAGCAGTGTCCCATCTGCGAGGCCGGCGATCTGACCGTCACCGGCTTCTACTGCCGCCACTGTGACAGCCGGGTGGAGGGGCGTTTCATCGCTGAATCCCCCTTCGCCGGGCTGTCGCCGGAGCAGATGCACTTCGCGCTGACCTTCGTGCGCTGCGAAGGCAAGCTCAACCGGATGGAAGAGGAACTGGGCATCTCCTATCCCACCATCCGGGGACGGTTGCATGAGGTCATCCGTGCCCTGGGCTACGAGCCGGGCAAGGAGGAGGCAGTTTCTGTCACCGAAAAGGAACGGCGCAAAATCCTCGAAGCCCTGGAAGCCGGGGAAGTAAGCTATACCGAAGCAATGCGCCGACTGGAAGGGGAAGGGTAGGGCAGGTTCCCTTTTTGTCCTATCGCAGATTAATCAGAGAGAAGGAAACTCAAATGGAAAATCATCGAGAAATGGAAGTTTCAGAAGGTGTTGTGGTCCAGATCAAAGTGGACGGCGATCTGCAAGTCCACGGTCAGGAGGGCGCGCGCGTCCGCGCCGATGGAGCAGACGAGACCCCTTCCATCCAACAGGCGGATGGCACACTGCGGGTGGAATGCCGGGGGGATTGCGTCGTGCATCTGCCGCTTTGGGCGCAGGTCGAGATTGAAACCCACGGCGATCTGCTGGTTGATGGCCTGCATAGCGGGGTAAACATCGTTTTTTGCGGTGGCAATTTCCATGTAGCAGGTGCAGGCCCACTGTATATCAAAGAAGTGGGCGGCGATTTGCAGGCGTCGCAGATTGCTTCTGTGGACGCCAGAGATATCCACGGCAATGCCCATCTCAGTGATGTGCGCGGCCCGGTTTCTGTCAATGCCAAAGGCGACGCCCATATTCATCAGGTCGCTGGCTCTGTATCGGCCAATGCCAAAGGCGATGTGCGTTTGGCCGAAGTGACCGGCGAGAAAATCCAGATCAACGCCAAAGGCGATACCCATCTGCTGCGCTGCAAGGCCGATATTGCGGTCAATTCAGCCGGGGATGTGCATTTGAACGAAATTGTCAGCCAGCGGGTGCGGGCTGTGGCAAAGGGGGATGTCCGTGTCCACTTTTCTGAGAAGATCGGCGGCCAGGCCAAGATTGTCACTGGCGGCGATCTCATCGTGCGCGGCGGGGAAAAAAGCGTGCGCAAGGGCAAGGGCATCTACACCTTCCGCTTTGGGCAGGGCGATGCGGTGATGTCCTTTGTTTCCAAAGGGGATACTATCCTGGAAGGCGTTGCCCTGACTGACGGCTCACTGCGCGGCGTCAATGAGGATATGCGCGATCTGGGCGCGCAGTTGGGCGAAATGGGTGAGGAACTCGGTGCCGAACTGGGGGCAGAGCTTGGCGCAATGAGAGTCGAGATGGGCTGGGAATTTGGCAATCTGGGCCGTGACATCGCCCGTCAGGTGCAGGACAAAGTGGCGCGCAAGATGAAAGAGATGGGCAAGCGCACGGCCAAAGTGGAGTGGGGCGAAGGCAAAAGCTGGAGCTTCAACTTTGGCGATGTGGCTGCCCCGCCCAAACCACCCACACCGCCCACACCGCCCGCGCCCCCGGCCTGGAGTGCGCCATTCGACCCGGTGGAAGAAGTAGCGGCAGGCGAACCGGTTTCGGACGAGGAGCGGGGGCTGGTGTTGCGGATGCTGGAAGAGGGCAAAGTCTCGGCGGCAGAAGCAGCCACACTCCTGGAGGCCCTGGGTGATGCAGAATAACCTGAACGCAGGGTGGGGAATGCGGAATGCGGAATTGGGGAAGAGAGGGTGCGATGACGGCTGCGATTGAGATTGTCGGGTTGAGCAAAATCTATACCAAACGCAAAAGCCCACCTGTCGTGGCGGTGGACGATCTCAGCCTCTCCATTCCCGCTGGGCAAATCTTTGGCTTTCTCGGCTCCAACGGCGCGGGCAAGACGACGACGATCAAAATGGCCTGTGGTCTGGTGCTGCCGAACAGCGGAAGCGTGCGGCTCCACGGCTTCGATGTCCAGCACCAGCGGGGGCAGGCCATGCGCCAGATCGGTGCTGTGCTGGAAGGCACGCGTAACGTCTACTGGCGGCTGACTGCCTGGCAGAATCTGCTCTACTTTGGCCGCATCAAGGGGGTGACAGGCCAGCCGTTGAAAGAGCGGGCCGAGCGGCTGCTGCGAGAACTGGAATTGTGGGATCGTCGCAACGATCCCGTACAGAACTTCTCCCGGGGGATGCAACAGAAGGTTGCCATCGCCTGTGCGCTGGTGGCCGACCCGCCGATTGTGCTGTTGGACGAGCCGACTCTGGGGCTGGATGTGCAGGCTGGGCGCACAGTCAAACGCTGGGTGGAGCAACTGGCCCGACAAGAGGGCAAGACCGTTGTGCTGACCACCCATCAGATGGACCTGGCCGAGAGCCTCTGCGATCAGGTGGCAATTATGAGCCAGGGTAAATTGATAGCCAATCGGCCCACGAGCGAGCTACTCGGCCTCTTCCGCCAGGAGACATACGACCTGCGCTTTCGGGGCAAAATTGAGGAATCGGTTGTGGCCCGCTTTGAGGGTTTTACACCGAGAGAAGAGAACGGCCATACGATTCTCTCTGGCACAATCAGCGAACACGGACAACTCTACCGACTGCTGGAAATGGCCGAAATCCAGGGGCTGGAACTCCTCGGCGTGGCCCAGGCCGACCCCAATCTGGAAGAGATTTTTGTAGAACTGTTGGATCGGGCGGGCAAGGGCGAACACAGCCCGGCCCATCGGGTGAACGGGCGTCTCCCTCAATCCACAATCCGGGAGGTGAGCTGATGGCACTGGCTGGCACAATTGTGGTCAACGAAATCCAGAAGCGGTTCATTCTGCTCTGGGCCTATAAATTCAACTTCTTTACCCAGATGTTTATGATCGGCTTCATCTTTGTCGGCATCAGTTTCTTTATGGCTGGGGGCCAACCGAATCCCGAAATGCTGGCCTCCGGGCTGGTCGGCTATCTGATCTGGTTCTTTGCCCTGGCCGCCATCTCGGATATGAGTTGGGGCATCCGCGAGGAGACCCAGACGGGAACTCTGGAGCAGATGTATATGTCTCCCCTGCCCACGGGTGTGCTGATGCTGGGCCGCTCGATTGCGTCGCTCTTTATCAGCATTCTGATGGTGGGTATGGCCGCAGTTTTACTGGTGTTGGCCCTCGGCGTCTCTCTACCTATCACCTGGACCGCACTGCCCGTTTTTCTGCTCACCATGGTCGGGCTGTATGGATTTGCTTTCATCCTGGGCGGGGCGACACTTGTCTTCAAACAGGTGGAAGCCCTGGCCAATATGATGCAGAATGTACTGCTCTTTCTCAACGGCGCGCTCCTGCCCGTGGACCGGCTGCCCGGCTGGATGGAAGCCTTCGCCAAGACCCTCCCCACCACCCAGGGCATTATCGTCCTGCGCCGGGTGATTCTGGACGGCCAAAGCCTGGCCCAGGTCTGGCAGGACGGCTCGCTGGTGGGGCTGGTGATCAACTCGGCGATCTATTTTGTGGCGGGCTGGCTCTTTTTCCGCTGGTGCGAGAACCGGGCCCGGCGGATGGGGGCGTTGGGGCAATATTGACGTATTGCGTATTTCGTATTGCGTAGGTAGTGACGATTGCTCGGTTTCTGCTAAATGCCGGTAAGTGAAAGGCGAAAATGCCTTCGCTTTCCTACTTCACTTCAGATAGTTCTGCCGCCAATGCCGTCATCTTCACTACTTACGCAATACGGAATACGCAATACGAACCACCAAAGACGACACAATTTCAGGGCTTCACATCCCTTACGAGGAGTATATTATGCCAACAAGCGAAGAACGAATGCGGGTGTTACGGATGATCGAGGAGGGCAAAATTTCGGCGGAGGAGGGTGCACGGCTGCTGAAGGCGATTGAGAAGAGCAGCAAAAAACCAGGCCGTCGTCCTTCCGCACCCCAACCTCCCATAGCCGGCGAAACTGGCGGACGCTGGATGCGGCTGCGGGTCTCGGACACTGGCTCCGGGCGCACGAAAGTCAATATGACTTTGCCCCTGGGATTGGTGAGCATGGGTTTGCAGGTGGGTGCACGCTTTGTGCCCGAGGTGAACAATCTGGACGTGACCCAAATCCGGGAGGCGCTGCGCGCCGGTGTCCCCGGCAAGATTCTGGAAGTGATGGATGACAACGGGGAATTGGTGGAGATTTTTGTGGAGTGATGAGACTAGGGACTGGGGACTGGGAACTGGGAATTCGGTCTTCCCGATCCCCGATCCCCAGTCTCCGATCCCTAATCACCGATCATTCGTCGGTTCGGATGCTGAATAGACCTGCCCAGTCGGGCGCACCCGCTGTTCCATATCGGGGATGCCGCCAGCGAGAGCGCTGAGCGGCGGGGAGATGACCGGCATAGGCGCACGAGAGCGCATAGGCATAGGCACACGAGTGCTGTCTGTGTCCCAACGGAGCTGGCGCACCGCTGCAAATCCCAAAATCGCGTAGAAACCCAATGTAATCGCCGTGAGGATCCCATTGAGCAGGGCCACCACCAGATATTGCACACCCGTTCCGATAAATTGCAGCGGCTCTCCGTCCAGGGCTGTGTTGGTAATAATGTGGCGGCGCAGTCGCGCGTAGCCCCAGAAGAAATAGATGCCCAGGGTCAGAGACGACAACAGCACCAGCATAAAGTTTTCAAAGAAGAGATCGATGGCCCCACCCCGGTATTCCAGACGCTGACCTGTGGGCAGAATCGTATGGGCAGTCTCCCAGCGCAGCAGACGCACACCAGCAAAGCCAAGAATGGCATAGAGGCCGAGGGTGATGACCGAAAGCGCACCGATGATCAGAAATTCGACAAAGGCCTGACCTCCGGAGCCATCGAATAGAAGAGGCCGATTGTCAAAATAAGTGTTGGTGGCAACCATTCGCTTCCAACGCGCATAACCCCAGGGAGCGTACAAGCCCAGAGTAATCGTCGAGAGAAGCCCAATCAGCAGCAAATTGAGAAAGACATCGACCCATCGGCCACGAAATTCCAGATTGATGTGCATCGGTTCCATTCCTTCCCCGGAGTATGGGTGCAGAAGGCGAGGGGATTCGCCCAAATGCTTGGGAAACGTCACCGAAAGTATAGCCTAGTCTGGTCTACATGACAAGCGGAATTAAGGATAGTCAGCAATTCCAAATTTGACAGAAATAGAACGCGGATGACGCTGATTGGACAGATCAAAGCGGATAAAAGCCAAAACCTGCGCCGTAAAATCCGCAAAAATCCGCTCCATCCGCGTGATCCGCGTTCTATATTTGGAACTGCTGCAGGATAGTTTGAGTGTGCCGAGCCATGAAATAGGCTGCCAGACGAAGGTAGCCATGTGCGATTATCTTCGTCTGGCAGCATCAAATGCTGACTACCTAGCATCGCTCTCTTTGAAAATCTCCTTGATTCCCCCTAGCGCCCCCAATACACCAGACGCCTCGTAGGGCAGGAAGATCTTCGTACTTGTGCCGTTTGCCATCTCTTTCAGCGCCTCCAGATATTGGATAGCGATCAGTTTGTCGTCTGGATTGGCCGCGGTGATGGCGTTGTAGACAGTTGTGATGGCGCTGCCCCGGCCTGCAGCTTCCACCTCCAGCTTGTAGCGTTCAGCGTCGGCCACCTGGCGCACAGCTTCGGCCTGTCCTTCCGCAGCCAGAATGGCGGCCTGGCGGCTGCCCTCGGCAGCCAGAATGGCCGACTGGCGTGCGCCCTCGGCAGCCAGAATGGCCGACTGGCGTGCGCCCTCGGCTTCCAGAATCGAGGCCCGCTTCTCCCGCTCGGCCTTCATCTGCCGGTGCATGGCCTGGGTCACATCCGCGGGGGGATCGATCCGTTTGATCTCCACCCGCACCACACGCACACCCCATTTGTCCGTGGCGTCGTCCAATACCTCCCGCAGTTTGGTGTTGATATGCTCGCGGGAGGTCAGGGCGCTGTCCAGTTCCATCTCGCCGATGACATTACGCAGGTTGGTCTGGGCCAATTTGGTGGCGGCCTGGTAGAAATCCGCCACGTTATAGACCAGTTTCACCGGGTCGGTGGCTTCAAAATAGACGATCGCATCCACCGTCACCACCACATTGTCTTTGGTGATCACCTCCTGGGGCGGCACATCCACCACCTGCTCCCGCATATCCACCTTTTGGATGTTATCCAGAAAGGGCAGGATGAGGGTCAATCCAGGTTGGGCGATGCGCTGGTAGCGTCCCAGCCGTTCGACGACACCCTTCTGGTAGGGTGAAACAATGCGCATCCCCGCGATAGCCACGATAATCACAAAAAGGGCGATCAGCCCAAGCAACAGAATTGCGCCTACACCGTCCATAAGAATATTCCTTTCAAGTGAACTTACTCTTACCAATCAACCAATCAACCAGTGGCTCAGTTCAGTGGTTGATTGGTTGTACTTCCCGTGATGCGCCGCACCTGCAAGCGCACACCCTCCACCCCTATTACTTCCACAATACTGTCTTTGGCAATGGTGCTGTGGTCTACACTTGTCGCCCGCCATTCTTCCGTGCCCACCCGCACCATTCCTGTGTTAGCAATGGGATCGATGGCTTGCAGCACCACCGCCCGCTTGCCCAGCACCCGATCCCCAGCCACGCTCTGGGGGCCTGTGGAGGTGACCCGCTCGGCAAAGGGGCGGGAGAGCAGCACAGCCGCGCTGGAAACGACGATAAACCCAAGCAATTGCCAGGTCAACCCCAGACCGAAGAAGGCGAGACCCGCCGCGGCCAGTGCGCCGATCCCGAAGCAGAGCAACACAAAGCCCGCTGTGAAAATCTCAGCGGCGAAGAAGATCAGCGCCAGCACCAGCCAGCCCCAGAGCAGCAGAGTGCTATTGGACACATCGAACATTGAACACCTCCTGGGTTGTAAAGGCCCATCGCTCAGTTAGCCGTACCGTAACCAGTAGTCAGCCTATCAGTACACCATTCCAGCCGCCAGACAAGTGGCTGACACCCCGCAGACCCTACATGAAACCCTGCGCGGGGTATTTTTCGCTGGCACAGTTTGGTGGTTTGGCCCGCTCCCCTGTAGTATACACCTGCTTGGACTAAACATAACGAAGGAGTATTCCTATGGCCGCAATCATCAGTGTAGAAGTTTCCCAGGCTGGTCCCACCACATCCGAAGGACGGGTCCGCGGCCATTCGGTTCTCATCGACCGGCCTGTGGCCAAAGAGGGCGAAGATCGGGGGGCAATGGGGGGCGAACTGCTTCTCATCTCTCTGGGCGGCTGCTTTATGAGCAATCTGCTGGCCGCCATCAGAGCCAGAAGTGCAGATGTATCCGACGTTCAGATTGCCATCGACGGTACATTGGAAAGCGCGCCCGCCCGTTTCAGCGCTGTGCAAATGACCATCCACGCCCACTATTCGGATCGGGAACAGATGGAGAAACTCGTCACAATCTCCGAGCGGGCCTGTATCGTCGCCAACACACTCAAGCAGGCGGTCGATCTGACCATTCAGATCGCCGAGCCTGTCGCCGGGTAGAAAAGTATTTTGTCCATACACTTCAAATTTTTTAACGGAGATGCTCGATGTTCCATTCACGAACCTTTGCGATTTATCTCTTTCTTCTGCTCCTTATCAGTGGTTGCGCAACACCTGCTCCGACTGCGACATCGGACAAATTGCAGGTGGTCACAACCGTCTCGCCCATCACAAATATCATCCAGAATGTGGGCGGCGACCGCATCGAAGTGACGGGGATTGTGCCCGAAGGGGTCAATTCCCATACGTTTGAACCTGCCCCCTCTGACGCCCGCCTGCTGGCCCAGGCAGATATTATATTTGTCAATGGACTCTTTTTGGAAGAGCCGACGATCAAATTGGCCGAGGCCAACAAACGGGACGACGTGGAGATTGTCTCCCTGGGCGAGCAGACGGTGACGCCCGAAGAGTACGTCTTCGACTTCTCCTTCCCCAAAGAGGCGGGCAACCCCAACCCCCATCTGTGGATGAACCCCCTCTACGCAGCCCGCTACGCCGAACTGGTGGCGGAGAGTCTGGCCGCCACAGACCCGGCCAATGCTGACTTCTACCGGGCCAACGCCGCTGCTTTTGGCGAACGCATCGATGCGCTAGACAAAGCCATCGCCGCCACCGCCGCCACAATACCCGCTGAAAACCGGCGTCTGCTTACCTATCACGACTCCTTCGCCTATTTTGCCCCGCGTTACGGTTTTACTGTTCTCGGCGCTGTGCAGCCCGCCGACTTTTCCGAACCCTCCGCGCAGGAGGTTGCCGGGTTGATCACCCAACTGCGGGAGGCCAAGATCCCCGCCATCTTCGGCTCAGAAGTCTTCCCGTCACCCATTTTGGAGCAGATCGCCAAAGAATCCGGCGCCGTCTTTATCGATCAGCTACGCGACGACGACCTGCCCGGCGAACCCGGCGACGACAACCACTCCTATTTGGGGCTGCTGGTGGAAGATATGCGGGTGATGGCCCAGGCGCTGGGCGGGGATGCCAGCGAGCTGGATGGGATCGAGACGGGGAATCTGCGCTGAGAGAATAGCACTGAGATTTTTTCCTTCTCTGTGGACCGCCGTGCGCTCAGTGTCTCAGCGGCGAA
>CAMDQF010000253.1 GCA_945905745.1 Litorilinea aerophila | reverse complement strand
GGCTGGGAATCCACCGCCACTACCGCCGCGGCCCAGGCGTCGAAGACTTCGTTGAAGTGGGTGTGGCGGGCCAGTTTGGGGATGCCGGTTGTGCCGCCTGTATGAAAATAGGAGGCGATCTCCTGGGGGCCGATGACACGCCCGCTGATCAGCCGGTCGCTGGGCTGGCGGGCAATGGAGCTGTCGAAGTCGATGATCTTCGCACGCACAGCCGGCCCTTTTTTGAGCATCCGGCTGGCTTTGATGACCAGTTTCAGGGGGGCGCTCAGATAGCTGGCGATGTCCACCTGGACAATCGTTTGCAGCGTCTTCACCCGATCCACCACCGAGGCCACCTTCTCCCAGAGATCGGATTTGGGGAAGGGGCCAATGGTCACCAGCACTTTTGTCTCGGCCGCGTTGAGAATCTCGGCCAGGGTGTCGGCTTCCAGCAGGGGGTTGATGGGGCAGGCGATGCCCGCGGCCTCGCCACCGTAGAGGGTCAGGTAGGTCTGGGGCAGGTTGGGCAGAATGTAACTGACTGTATCCCTCGGCCCTACGCCCAGTTCGTGGAAAAGATTGGCCGTCTGGTGCAGCTTCGCCAGCAGAGTGGGATAGTTCCACGTCAGCGCCTTCGCATAGGCTTTGGCCTGGAGAAAGAAGATCAGCGCTGGATAGTCCGGGTATTTCTGGGCGGCGCGGCGGATGGTCTCGTAGGTGTTGGGGGCCAATCCCTGCTCGGCCAGGGGGACGGCTTCGATTGCTTCCACGTCGGCGAGGGTGCTGATACGGGCCATGCGGTTTCTCCTTGCAACAATATTTTGAAAAGAAGGACACGGATTTACACGGGTACAACGGATTCGCACGGATACTATCTGCGTCCTCTGCTACGGCGTGCAGGCGGTCGATCGATTGGACAGAGCAATTGAAGGGTCTGCATAATCATAAAGTGCCCGTCACTTATCTGCAAACAGTCAGATTCTGATCGGAACGTGTGGGCTGAATATCTGTGTTCCCTTTTATCCGTGTATACGATACTGCGGATTCTCCCAGACGATCAGCGTGGCCCAATTGTCGGACGCGCTGTCCTCGATGTAATTCTCCAGCATTCCACGCACCACAAAGCCATTCTTCAGTTGAAAACTCAGGGTGCTGTCCCACACTTCCCCGGCGATCACCTTTTCCACATATTCGTGGACGCTCATCTCGCCTCGCAAACGGGGATAGCCGGGCAGCACCCCTCCGGCCACAATCCCCCGCCGGTTGGCGCGGACTGAGAGGTCCTTGCGCGCATCGTAGAGCAGCTTCCCAATCCCCAGCCCCCGATATTCCGGGTGGACGCTGATGTCTGTGCCGTAATACCATTCGCCGTTTGGGTTGTGGTGGCTGTACCAGCCGCCATCCATCATTTCGTTGAAGGTGTGGTTGGGATGCTCGAAGTCAAAGTCCGAGAAAAAGCCGGAGCCAAGCCCGACGATCACCCCATCCACCAGAGCCACAAACTCCCCCTCCGGGAAGAGCTGGCAATGGTGCAGAAAATGTTCCTCCCGCATCCGTTCGTTATAGCCAAGGGTGGGGAAACAGATGCGCTGCAACTCTTCCAGCCCGGCTGCATGTTCCGGGCGAACGTTGACGATGGATACTGGCATAGAAATCTCCTGAACATTCGGAGATGAACTGTCTATGAGAGGCGTGAAACGAGAAATGTGAGATCAATCGGGCCTTCTCACATTTCTCGCCTCTCCGATGAATTACAACCGTTGGCGTCTCATAACTTGAAATGCTCATACTCCCCATCCGCCGGGGGACCCCAGACGGCCCAGAAATCGCCGGTGGCCGGGCGCATAATCGCAGCGCCGCAGCTTTCGATGTGCAGGGGTGGCACAGAGCGCACACAGACCGGGCTGCGCCGGGTCAGTTCCATCAGATCAGCCGCGGTTACAATACCATCGCTTAGAAACGCCTGGGCCTCGGTCAGCCGCGCTTCACTGGCTGCCTGGGAGGAGGCTGTGCGTGGGCGGGAGCAAGCAATGGCCTCGGGCAGCAGGCAGTGGTTGGTGTGTACAAGTGCTTCTTCGTTCAGGCTGGTCACCGCGCAATGGGTGGACATGGCCTCCACATTGTAGCCATTGCCCTTCCCGTCAAATAGCAGATAATTGTGCGCGCCGGACAGTTTCGCTTCGGTGATGCAGGCCAGAGCCGCGGCGATGTCGGTCTGCTGCAACGCCTTGCGCACGACGAAAGGCCAGGTCACACCCACCTGCCCGTCGCCCCCCAGCAGATTGTTGATGCCGATGGCGATGCCCGCTTCATTCATGCCGATCATTCCTACGCAGCCGGTGATGGAAAAGGCCAGATAGCCCGGCCCGTCGTCCGGCCTGCCTCGCAGCAGAATGACAAATTCGGTGGAGTCATCGTGCATATCCCAGGTCTGGCCGAAGAAGCCGTGGCCGTCGGCGCTGCGGCTGTCGGGTACGATAAAGGCGGTGCAGTCGTCGGCGGCCAGGGGCGTGACCTCCCGCTGGTGCGCCTCGGCGTAGACCAGATCCACGAAATCGGTGAAACCGTTCGTAATCACCAACTCGGCCACACCCAAACCCGTAGCGTCAGCCGTCCCCCGCACCTCCTCCATCAGATCCGGCGCGTAGCGTTCGTGTTCAGCCACGCACGCCTCGGCCAGAGCCATCACCCCGGCCCGATCCATCCCCAGTCCACCGGTCCAGCCGGGGCTGCCCGCCAGTTCCACCCGGTCCAGCGTGTAGCGGCGGATGTCGTCCCGGTAGGCCAGGCCGTGGGCATAGCCCATTGCGTAGGGGCTGCCGGAGAGGTTGAGTGTTCGGAGTTTCTGCATCGTTCGATCCTTTCGTGTAACCTGACAGGGTGACAAGGTGGCAGGGTGACTCGTCGATCACTCTGTCACCTTGTCACCCCTTCACCTTGTCATCCCTTCGGCTGTTGCTGGGTAATACAATGCACATTCCCCCCGCCCAGCAGAATCTCCCGGCCGGGCACGGGGACGATCTCCCGCTCCGGGTAGAGTGCGGCCAGTTTGGCCAAGGCGGGCGCGTCCTGGGGGTCGTCGAAGACGGGGACGATCACCCCGCGGTTGACAATGTAGTGGTTGATGTACGAAGCCGCCAACCGGTCGCCGCCGGGCCGGGGACGACTGCCGTCTTTGTGCAGGATTGTGGCCGCTTCCTCTGCGGTGGTGTAGAGCGGGCCGGGCTGGTGGATGCGGTGGACTTCCAGCCGTCGTCCCACCGCGTCCCGGCTGGCCAGAAGCATCTGCTCGGCGGCCAGCGAACGGGCGTACTGGGGATCAGCCTCGTCGTCGGTCCAGGTAAGGGCGACGACGCCGGGCCGCACAAAGCAGGCCAGATTGTCCACGTGGCCTGCGGTCTCGTCGTGGGCAACGCCGAAAGGCAGCCAGATGACCGTCTGCACATTCAGGTAGCGCTTCAGCCGTTCTTCGATCTGCCCTTTGCCCAGATGGGGGTTGCGGCTTTTGTGGAGCAGACACTCCTCCACCACCAGCAGCGTCCCTTCGCCGTCGGTATGCAGTGCGCCGCCTTCCATCACCAGATCGGCCCGGTAGCGCCGCGCCCCAGCCGCATCCAAAATATGCCCGGCCAGAGCGTCGTCGGCGGAAAAGTCGGCGTAGTGGCCGCCCCAGGCGTTGAAAGGCCAGTCCACCCCGGCCAGGTGGCCGGCGCCATCGGTCAAAAATGTAGGCCCGGAGTCCCGCACCCAGGCGTCGTTGTATTCCAGTGGGACGATTTCCACCTCTGGCGGCAGCACGGCCCGGGCCTCTGTTGCCAGATGGGGGAGAACGCCCATCGTCACCGGCTCGAAGCGGGCGATGGCGGCGGCTACCGCGGCAAAGGCAGCTTGCGCGGGGCGCGCGTTCTCCCGCCAGACATCCGGGCGAAAGGGCCAGAGCATCCACGTGCGGCTCTGTTCTTCCCACTCCGCAGGCATCCGGTAGCCGTCGGCGGCGGGGATATTCAGAGTTAGTGGCATTATGGATCGACCTACCGGTATTCCTGCAAGAATCGGATCGAGTTGCGCATTGCGTCATCTTCCGTCCTGTGCAGCAGTTGGAGTACAAGCCGAAGCAACAGGGAAAACTGGTCGCCTTTGATTTGGGGCGACACAATCAGCCCCGGAAAAGAACGTCCCGCTGCGTATTCTGCTCTGGCAAGCGGGACGAAATCTTTGATATTGAAGGTGAGTAGCACGCGATTTTCAGCGTTAGCGTAGGCAAATTGACCCTGGTCGCTCAATTCATCATTGCCAGCTTCCACAGCGCTCACCACATCAAACCCACGCTGTCGCAGTGTCTTTGCCAGCAGGGGAGCGGCTGTAATATCAGCGTCGAGATAGAGCTTTGGTGCCACGGCTATTCGTCCGAGTTCGTATCATACGGGACCAGTTCACCATCACGCAGGGTTAGCCCTGTCTCGGCCAGAACACGTTCGATGCGATTTGCCTCGATTCGTTCTTCGATTTCCGCTTGGTGATCAATGTAATAGCTGATAGCATCGAAAATGGCTGCTGCGTGGAGATGGGAATAGTCGCGCAAAATTTCATCTACTGTCATGCCTGCCTTGTAATACTCGGCAATCAGGCGGACGCTGACGCGGCTGCCGCGAATGATCGGCTCACCGCTGCCAATGCCCGACACGCGTATGATGTGTGGATGCTCCGTCGGTTCTGCATTCTGCCTGTCAATAGCAGCTATCTCGAAGGGCGCGCTAATCATACGGCGACTTCTCCTTTACTCTTTTTACAGTTACGGTTTGTGGATTGTACCAGAAATCGCCCACGCAGAGAATTGACAGCAGCCTTCTATTCCGTGTCAATCCTTCCCATCCATGTCATCCGTGTTCGTTTTGCCTGTACGCCGGGTTCTCCCACACAATCAGCGAAGCCCAGCCGCCGGTCTGCTTGTCGGGGAAGTAATCTTTCAGCACGCCGTGGACAGAGAAGCCGTTGTGCAATTGCACACTCAGGGTCGAATCGAAGAACTCCCCGGCCACCACCCGATCCACATATTCCTGGGCGCTCATCTGCTGGCGATAGCGGGCATAGCCGGGCAGGACGCCCCCGGCCACAAAGCCCCGTTTGTTGTGCCGGATCACCAACTCTTTGCGCAGATCGTAGAGACGCCGGGCAATCCCCCGGCCCCGGTAGTCGGGATGGACGCCGATCTCCGTGCCGTAGTACCATTCGCCGTCCGGGTTGTGGTTTTCATACTGAGACCCGGTCAATTCGTCCAGGTCGTGATCCGGATGTTCGATGTCGAAGTCGATGAAGACCCCCGCGCCCACCCCCACCACCCGGCCGCCGTCCAGCACGACAAACGTGCCTTCGGGAAATACCCCCGCGTGTGCCACAAATTCGTGCTCTTTGTAGAGCGCTTCCAGTGGCGTGTGGGGGTAGCAAATCTTCTGCAACTCGGCCAGTTGGCCGGCGTGTTCGGGCAGCAGATTGACAAAACGCAGCGCGTCCATACAAGCCTTTCCGGGGAAAGGTATTGGATATTGGGTAGTGATGTCCCGCCGACGTCACTACCCAATACCCAATACCCAATCTCCAATATCTCACACAGCCATTTCCTGCACCTGCCCAAACGCATAATCCAACTTTTCCAGCGCCTCGTCCACGTGCTCTTTGGTGGCGGTGAGGGGCGGGGCGATGCGCAGGGTATTGCTGTAGAGGCCGCCTTTGCCGATGAGCAGCCCCAGCTTTTTGGTCACTTCAAAGAGCGCGGCCACTTCTTTGGCGGCTGGCTCCTTTGTCTGACGATCCCGCACCACCTCCACCCCCTGCATCAGACCCATCCCGCGCACGTCGCCGATCAGCGGGTACTTCTCCTGTAGCCGTTCCAGACCTGCGCGCAGATGACCGCCCACGTCGGCCGTGCGCGCCGGGGGCGCGTCGGCGTGCATCGCTTCCAGCGTGCCCAATGCAGCCGCACAGGCCACCGGGTTGCCGCCAAAGGTGCTGAGGGTCAGCCCCGCGCCCACAGTGGAGGCCGCGATCTCCGGCGTCGTAGCGACCGCGGAGAGGGGCAGACCGTTGGCGATGCCTTTCGCCATTGTGATCACATCGGGCACGACACCGGAGCGCTCGATGGCAAACCAATACTCGCCTGTGCGCCCGAAACCAGTCTGCACTTCGTCAATAATCAGCAGGCCGCCGTAGCGGTGGGTGATCTCCTCGACAATTGTGAAATACTCTGGCGGCGCGGTGACAAAGCCGCCCACCCCCTGAATCGGCTCGGCCAGAAAGGCGGCGATTTTGCCGGAAGTCGTCGTGCGGATCACATCCTCCACATCCTCGGCACAGGCCACGCCGCAGGAAGGATAGGTCATCTTCAGCGGGCAGCGGTAACAGTAGGGGTTGAGCGCGTGGGAAATACCCGCAATCTGTGTGCCGCCGATGCGCCAGGCGGACTGGCCGGTGAGGGCCATCCCCATGGGCGACTTGCCGCTGTAGCCGTGGCGCAGCGCGATGACCTCAGAGTGGCCGGTGGCGGTCTTGGCGATCTGCACGGCGGTCTCGTCGGCGTCTGTGCCCGACGCGCCAAAGTAGAAGGTGTCCAGATTGCCGGGGGTGATCTCGGACAACTTTTCCGCCAGCTCCACATGCACCGGGTTGGGGTAGAGGGTGGAGGTGTGCAGCAGCTTGTCCACCTGCTCGTGCACCCGTTTGTTGACGCGGGGGTTGTTGTGGCCCACGCTCGTTGTCAGAATCCCGGCGAAAAAGTCGAGATATTTGTTGCCCTCCACATCCCAGACGTACATCCCCTCGCCCCGTTCCAGAGGCAGGGGGTCGGTGTAGTAGAGTAGGTGGTTGGGCCAGAGGTGCTTGCGCTGTTTTTCGAGGATTTGCTGGGTGTTCATGGGGTGGCTCCCGGTGGGGTTTCAAGGAATTGGGTGGACGCAGGTTCCATGCGTTGAACGGTAGAAATTTTATCGAAATCCCGGTCGTAGCTGTAGATGATTGGGATATGGTGGCGTTCCATGTGCGCCACAGCTAGGGCATCTTCAAAGTCAACCGCATGTGCGGCGTAGATTTCCAGCGCACGCAAACAGACGGTTTTGTCGGGCAATTTCAGCCCAGAAACAGTCAATAATGGGACAAGGCGTTCGCGGATTTCGGCGTGGGTAAGTCCATAGAGGCGTGGCGAGGAGAGAACGTAGGCAACCTCGGCGATCACCGTTTCGCTGGTGAATAGTACGGTTTCATTCCGTTCGGCCTGTTTGAAGAGTTCCAGGCAGGCATACGCCTTGGCCGGATCATCTTTTGTGAGATAGCGCACAAAAATGTTCGTATCTACAAAATACATTGTCTATTCATCCTGCATCTCGCTCAAAATTCTCTCCACACGTTCCTCGCGAGCAATCTGACGCAGAGCCAGAAAATCTTCCGGTTGCTGGATCGGTTTTACAGACCCAAATGCATCTTCCAGTGTCATCTGGGCAGGAACCAACTCCACCCGCTCATCGACAATGCGAAAGATTACCTTCTCGCCAGGTCGTAAACCCAAAAAGTCACGCACCAGTGCGGGGATTGTCACTTGACCTTTGGTTGTGATGCTGCGGACGTGTTCCCGTAAAATTGTCATTGCATTGTTTCTCCAGAACGCATTACATTCGTCTGGTGTAATTATACCACGGCGGATAGCGCCCAGAAATCCAGGGCAACCGATTCCGGGAATCGACCAGGCGATTTTGTTTCTGGCGGCTGGGTCTGGTCGATTCCCGAAATCATTGAACCGCAACCCAACTTGAATTGTGTCTGATTCTCTCCCACTACCCTTCCGTCAGTCTACCATACACCCCCGGCCGGCGTTGTTTCAGCAGGGGAAAGAGACGCCGCCACTTTTCCAAGACCGCTGGGTCGAGATCTGCAATGATCACTTCCGTCTGATCCCGGCTGGCCTGGGCCAGGATATTGCCCATGGGGTCACAGACGAAGCTGCTGCCGTAGAAGGTGACGCCCTCTACGCCCGTGCGGTTGGCCGCGGCGATGTAGACACCGTTGGCGATGGCCTGGCCGCGCATGACCGTCTGCCAGGCGTCGGCGGTGTCCACTTCAGGTGCGTCGGGTTCGGAGCCGATGGCCGTGGGGTAGAAGATAAACTCCGCGCCGTTGAGCGCACAGATGCGGGACATCTCCGGGAACCACTGGTCGTAGCAGGTGGGCAGGGCCGTGGGCACGCCCCGGATGTCGTGGACGGGAAACTGATCAAAACCGGCGAAGTAGTGGTTTTCGTGATAGCCCTCGCCCTGGGGAATGTGGACTTTGCGGGTGTAGCCGATCTGCGCACCCGCAGGATTGTAGAGAACGGCGGTATCCCAGAAGCGCCCGTCTTCCGCCTGCTCAAAGATGCTGCCCACCACAAACAGCCCGTGCGTGCGCGCCAGTTCTGCGAAGAAGCGGTCCGACTCGCCGCCGGTCAACGGCTCGGCCCAGGCGTAGTTGGCCTCGCCGATGACGCTGGCGAAGTAGGGGGAGAGGGTGAACTCCTGCAAACAGAGCAGACCCGCGCCCCGGCTTGCGGCCTCGGCGGCTAGTTCCCGGAAGACGAGGAGAATCGCTTCCCGGCTGCCCGGCCAGTGGGTTTGGGCCAGGGCGACGCGTAACGCTTGCATTGGATTTTTCCTCAATGGGGGGCGCTTGGGGGCAAGCGCTGGGTGCAGGTCAATGGGGGCTATGATACCACGGGAGGGGGTGTAATCCAATGGACACTGATTCCCGGAATCAGATCACCCAGTACATTGACACACGCTGGGCAGATGGATACAATGGCCCTACAGTTTCGTTGGATTCCGACCCTCGCCAGAAAGCACCCAATGCCCACACTCAATTGGATCGGCAAAGACGCGGTGGTGAACCACCACGAAGAAGTCCCCTTTCACCTCTTGCGCTGCGACGAAGCCCTCTCTGTGGGCGAGCCGGGCAGCGGCAATCTGCTGGTGCAGGGGGACAACCTGACCGCGCTCAAGGCCCTGCTGCCCTACTACGCCGGCAAAGTCAAGTGCATTTACATCGACCCGCCCTACAACACAGGTGATGAAGGTTGGATTTACAACGATAATGTAAACGGCCCTGACATTCAGAAGTGGTTGGGGAAGGTAGTTGGTAGAGAAGCTGAAGACTTGAGCCGTCACGATAAATGGCTGTGTATGATGTATCCCCGGCTGCAACTTCTGGTGCAATTTCTTCGGCCAGATGGCTTTCTGTTCGTCTCCCTGAACGACGTTGAACTTGCCAGATTTCAGGTGATGATGGATGAAATTCTTTCTCCTGATGCTTACGTCACGACACTCATTTGGAAATCGCGGCGCAATTTGGACAATCGCAGTTTACACAACATTTCAGTAGATCACGCAATACCTTCGCCAAGTTGATGAAAAAACGGAGCCAAGAAGTAAGATAGATTAGCAACGGACAAGTTGGTTACTCTATCTCTACTCAAAGGCTCCTCATGGACATTATTGCGCTACTTCAGGTATTGAGTCAATGTTTGGATCAGGTA
>CAMDQF010000252.1 GCA_945905745.1 Litorilinea aerophila | reverse complement strand
GTGGCGAACCGGCCCTCTGTTTTCCGATCAAGCGTTTTCTGTCTAAAGCACGCCGTAGGTAGCGTAGACTTCCGTCAGACTCTTGCCTGCCAGCAGCGCCTGCCGGGACGCGGTTTCCTTGCCCACTTTCGCGCGCGCCAGGCACAGTACATCCCTCTCTACGCTGTGCGCAATCACATCTCGACTTTTGCAATTACTGAGAAGCCAGATTTCAGGTCAAAGGTAACATCAGTGATAATAGTTAAGCAAGGATTTTGGGACAGCCGCCATCATGGCAGCCGGGGTATGGTCAGAGTCTCGCGCATGTGTCAATATCACAAAGGGAGAAAATGTGTACTGGTCAACGACATCATAAAAAGAGATTTGGACGCTGATTCACGCGGATACACGCTGATTCAGAGGAAAAAATCTGCGTTTATCTGCGTTCATCTGCGTCCAAAATTTCACCATCTCGTTGACCACTACACAAAGGGAGAAAATGATGGACATTCCATTTTTGTCTTTGATCGTCGTCGTGGGCCTCGTACTTCTGGTCCTGTTGTCGGGGATTCGCTTCATTCCCAACAACCGCATCGGCATTATCGAAAAACGTTGGAGCGGCAGTGGCTCCGTGAAGAGCGGGCTGATCGCATTGAACGGCGAGGCAGGCTACCAGCCGCGTATTTTGCGCGGCGGTCTGCATTACCTGATGCCCATCCAATATGTCGTGCATATGAAGCCGCTGGTGACGATTTCGCAGGGCAAGATCGGCTATATCTTTGCGCGTGACGGCAAGCAATTGGATCCCGCGCAGGTCTTGGCCTCCAATGCCACGGTGACGGACTTTCAGGACATAGAAAGTTTTCTCAAGAATGGCGGACAACGCGGCCCGCAACGGCGTATTTTGCGGGAAGGCACCTACGCCTTCAATCTCGTGCAGTTCATCGTCATCACAGAAGAACGTATTTACACGCTGGCGCTCAGCAAGGAGGAAAGCGACACCATCCGCGGTATGGCGGAAATGATCGGGCAGCGCGGCGGTTTCCGCCCGGTGGTTATCAAAGACACAGATGATACGATTGGCGTTGTCACCATCCACGATGGCCCGTCGCTCGGACAAGGCGAGATTATTGCCCCAGTGGTTGGCGACAATCCTGCCCAGGCTGAAACTTATCACAATAAATTCCAGGACGCCGATAACTTTCTGCGCGCGGGCGGTCTGCGTGGACGGCAATTGCAGGTGCTGGTCGAAGGCACCTACTACATCAACCGTCTTTTCGGCACGATCGAAATGATCCCAAAGACAGTCATCGAAGTCGGCAATGTGGGTGTGGTCGTTTCCTATACCGGTGAACTGGGCGCTGATCTTTCCGGATCAGACTATCGCCACGGCGAATTGGCCTCCAAAGGCAACCGCGGTATTTGGAGTGAGCCGCTTCTGCCCGGCAAATATGCCTTCAATACATACGCCGGCAAGATCATTTCCGTCCCCACCACCAACTTCATCTTGAAATGGATTCGCGCCGATGTGGGCGCGCACAAATTCGATGAGAATTTGACCGAAGTCTCCCTCATCACAAAGGATGCCTTTGAGCCGTCCCTGCCCTTGTCGGTGGTTGTGCATATTGACTATCAAAAAGCCCCGCTTGTCATCCAGCGCTTTGGCGATATCAAAAAGCTGGTGGAGCAAACCCTCGACCCGATGGTGTCTGCCTATTTCAAGAATGTGGGTCAGACGCGCACACTGATTCAACTCTTGCAGGAACGCAGCGCCATCCAACAGCAGTCCAGCACGGAGATGAAGGAAAAGTTTGAGCATTACAACTTGGAGTTGGAGGAGGTGCTGATCGGTACGCCTTCTTCGCCGACGGGGGATACGCAAATTGAGACGATCCTCAACCAGTTGCGTTCGCGCCAGGTAGCCGCCGAACAGGTGGAAACCTACGCTCAGCAGGAAAAAGCGTCTGTCAAGGAACGCGAACTGCGCGAGGCCCAATCGCGCGCACAGATGCAGACGCGGCTGACCGAAGCCGAGTTGAACATTACCATCCAATCTGACCAGGGCAAGGCCGAGTATCAGCGCTCGCTGCAACAGGCCCAGCAGATCCGTGCGTTGGCCGAGGCGGAAGCGGAAAAAATCGCGCGCATCGGTATTGCCCAGGCGCTTGCCACCGAAGAACAGGTCCGCGCCTATGGCGGACCCCAATTCCAGGTGACACAGCAGGTGCTCAACCGTTTCTCGGAAGCCATCCAGCAATCGGGCGTGGATGTGGTGCCGCGCGTGATGGTGGCTGGCGGCGGCGAACAGGGCAGCAACGGCAACGTAATGGAAGCCTTACTGACGATGCTGCTTTCGGATCGCTTTGGGGCGCTGCAAAATGACGCCACGCCAAGCACGCGCTCGCCTGAAGCCGAAGCCCTGCGCGAACAAATTCGCAAGGACATGGAAAAGAAGAAGGAGTAACAGAAGCAACGATGAATGATAAAGAGAATCCCCGCTCACCCAAACCACTCCTGGAGACGATGACTTGGCCCGAAGCGCGCCGCGCTGCCCAGGACGGCGGGCGGGTTGTCTTGTTGCCGGTGGGGGCGATTGAGCAGCACGGCCCCCATTTGCCGGTTGATGTGGACAATCGCATTGTCACCTGGCTGTGCGCTGAGGCGGCCAGACGCCGCCCCGATCTGATTCTGAGCGTGCCGCCGATTCACTACGGCTTCAACGAACACAATATGGGTTTTCCCGGCACGGTCACGGTTGCTGTGGAGAACTTTGTCAATTACGTCTTTGATGTGTGCCACAGCTTTGTGCGACAGGGCCACACGCGCATTGTCTTGATCAACGGCCACGGCTCGAATGCCATGCCCTGTGCGTTGGTGGCGCGCCGTCTTGTCAATCAAACGGATGACGCGCTGGCCGCCGCCATCAATCACTGGTCTTTGGCGCGTGATGCGGCCGCCGCAGCGCGCGACACCCCGATTGGCGGCATGGCCCACGCCTGCGAATATGAGACCTCCTGGTATCTTTTCCTGCAACCGGATCTGGTTGATATGGAAAAAGCGGTACCGGATATGTTGAAATCGCGCTCCAGTTTTATTTGGGTCGATCTGATGGCGGGCGACGGGCCGGTCGCTTTGATTGATGACTGGTCGCGGGTATCCAATGGCTCCGGCGTGGAGGGAGACCCGCTCACGGCCTCAGCCGAAAAGGGCGCGCGCTATGCCGAAGTGGAAGTTACGAATCTGATTCGGTTTTGCGAGGAGTTTAAGGCCATGCCCTTGCTGCCCCGCCGCAACTACACCGCGCGCGGCCAGGATGCCAACCCCTACTATGCAGACTAACCAAAAACCGTGGGAAACATTGGCCGCCGGACAAACCTGGCGTGGCTGGTGGGAGACTGGGCACGAGGGTTTGCCGGATGTGCCCGTGCTGGCGGCGCGTGGAGTGCAATCTGGCCCCACTCTGCTCATAACCGCCGGGGTGCATGGCGACGAATACGAAGGCCCAGCCGCGATTCAGGCCCTCTTTGATCGCGTGGAGCCAAATCAATTGCACGGTACGCTTTTGGGCCTGCCCGTCGTCAACCTTGCGGCTTGGCAAGCTCACAATCGGGTTGCGCCGGGTGATGGCCTTGACCTCAATCGCGTCTTTCCCGGTGCTACTGGGGAAGCTGCGCATCCAACCCAAATTCTGGCGCACAAGATATTTGAAACCTTTGTGCGCGCCTGTGACGCGCTGGTTGACCTGCACAGTGGCGGGGTCAGACTGGCGCATTTGCCGATGGTTGGCTGGTATCCCGGCAATGGGGAAGCCGAACGGCTGGCGCGTGGCTTTGGCCCTCCCTTCCACCCCTGGGTGATGCCAAAAGTAGCGGGCGTTCTCTCGTATGAAGCCCAGCGCGTGGGCAAGGTTGCGATTGGGGCTGAATGGGGAGGCGGGGCTTCTCTCGATCAAGCGGGCGCAAGCGCGTATACTGCCGGTCTGCGCTGGGTACTCGCGGCGTTGGAGATGCTTCCTGCCCCAGAGGAAGCGCTTTTGGATGCCCGCCAGCCGATCACCGGGCAGTATCAGACAACAGAGAGTGGCGGCCTTTTTGTACCCACAGTCAGGCTTGGCGATTGGGTCGCGAGCGGGGATTCGATTGGGGCGCTGCGCGACCCCCTGGGCCAAGTTGTCATAGAAATCAAAGCCCAGCACACTGGAATCGTCGCCGCTTTGCCACACCTGCCGCTTTTACAGCCAGGCGACCGTATTGCCTACATCGGCTAGACACGAAGTAGGAACGTTGTTTTACCTTTCCCCCCGTCTGCGCTAGAATGCCCACAACAGCCGTCAACCACCCGCCTATTTTCTCATCCATACGTGAACTTTCCCGCCAGCCTCAACGAAAAACCATCAGAATTGCACACCCGTAAGGACGCAGCAAGCAGCACTCCTACGCTAAAATGTCGCCGATTTTCGGTGGCCGCGCTGGCCCTGCTCGCCCTCTTCCTCTGCGGCTTTGGCCCACCCACCCTCCTGGACAGCGACGGCCCCAACCCCCAGCGCCTGACCGTCGGCCAGTTGCGCCAGATGGAGCAGGCCGGTCGCCCGCCAGAAACCGTCAGCGCCCAGGCCGTGTTGGTCTATGACGTGGACGCCGACCGCATTCTCATCCAGTCAAACGCGGGGGTTGGCCGTGCCCCAGCCAGCCTGACAAAGCTGATGACTGCCCTGCTGATTCTGGAAAAGGGCGGGCTGGAGCAGCGGGTGGTGGTGGAGCGGGAAGATTTGGTGGGCGAGGCCACAATGGGGCTGGCCGCGGGGGAGTTGCTGACCGCCGAGGAGCTGTTGTGGGGACTGCTCATCCCCAGCGGCAACGATGCGGCCCTGGCTCTGGCCCGCCACCACTCTGGGCGGGTCGAGACATTTGTTCAACAGATGAACCAGCGCGCCCAGGCGTTGGGTCTGGCTCAAACCAATTTTGTCAACCCCCACGGCTTCGATGCGGACGGGCAGATCAGCAGTGCCCAGGATATGCTCACCCTCACCCGGCTGCTCTGGAAGTTTCCCCTCTTTCGCCAGATCGTAGGCACAGCCTCGGCAACTGTGGCAGGCCACGCGTTGATTTCCACAAACGAACTGTTAGGCAGCTATCCCGGCGCAAACGGTGTGAAAACGGGCACAACCAGCGCGGCGGGCCAGAACCTCATCGCCGGGATCGACCGCAACGGCCATCAGCTTTTCGTCATCATTCTGGGCAGCCAGGAGCGCTACTTTGACGCCCGCACACTTTTCACCGCGGCCGACAGCCGCTACGCCTGGGCCAATCTGGGCAGTAGGCCACGGCTGACCGCGCTGGATCGGGTCTACGACGCCGAGCAGAAGCGCTGGTTTGTGCGCGCCGAAGGCGAAACACCCGCGCTCTTTCTGCCCGCCTGGGAACGCCAACGCCTGCGCATCTACCGCCGCCTGCAATTGCCGCCGCCCGGTCTCTGGTCGCCCGGCACCAGCGCGGGCGTACTCGAATGGCGGCTGGGGGAGGCGGTTGTGGCAACCGAGCGGCTGGTGTTGTATTTGCCGTGAGACGGGATGAGGGGATGGTGGGATGAGGGGGTATTACCTTGAAACTTGGTAAAACTGATTGCCACGAGCAGAGACTATAGAAACCTTTATGGATGAGCAAGCCATACTTGTTTAACTAGGGACTGCGGTTAGCGCCGGTTCTTTGGGGATGGCCTTCGAGCGTTTGCCATACGCTAGCGTTATTTGCCTTCTTCGATTGCCCCTTCACTTTACCCACGCACCTGAACGGTGGGCATCAGGGGGCGCGGTGGGGACGCTTCCCACGCGCGGAAACGGAAACCTGTTCGGGTCACCATCACTGATTGGTTTAGAAAGCGCGTCGCCTGCATACCGGGTTGGGCAGCCTTTGGTTGAATAATGAATTGGGAACGCTTCGCCGATTACCTACAGAGAACTTTCTGCTCTTTCACTTCTTGGAACTGGATAAAGTCCAAACGTAGGAAATGGAATTGACAGGCAAGAATCCATAGACTAAAATTGTCTTCATCAGACTATCTGATGAACATCCCAAGAATATTAATTAATTGAGTGATCATTAACAATGCTACCAAATTTCAAGCTTGTGGAAAACATGTCACTCCCAGAAGCCATTGCCGAACAGATGATGGCTATGATTGCTAACGGACAACTCAAGCCGGGTGATCGACTCCCCACTGAGCCAGAGCTTATGGAACTTTTCGGAGTTGGCCGCTCAACTGTGCGCGAAGCTTCCAAGTCACTTTCTCTGGCTGGACTTATCGAAACACGCCGCAGTGCTGGCACGTTTGTAAGCGAGTCATACGCCGGTTTCTTAGGAGATCAACTTAAAT
Organism: Litorilinea aerophila; assembly: GCA_945905745.1. Classification (GTDB taxonomy): domain Bacteria; phylum Chloroflexota; class Anaerolineae; order Caldilineales; family Caldilineaceae; genus JACQGT01. The sequence continues at coordinate 3,244 of CAMDQF010000252.1, read as the reverse complement.
GGACTATGGTGTTTAGCAGCCAAGATTTGCAGCATATTGTTGAAGTACGGTATGCATTAGAGAGTCAGACAGCCGCACTGGCCGCTGAGCGTGCAACCAGCACACAGCAAGAGAATCTGGCTAGTCTCTACACAGGGTTAGTTCAGGCTCAAGATCCAGATACTGCAACTGAAAGCGACACCGCTTTTCATGTGCTTATAGCGGAGGCATCACAAAACCCTCTACTTCACAGTTTGGTTCTAAGTACTCGTTTGCTGATACGAAATTACATTCAGCATAGCTATGCTAAATGGGGATCTTACGACGATGTTGACCGCGAGGAAAATATGCTCCAACATCGTCCGATTCTAGAGGCTATCCAAGCCCGACAGCCAGAAATGGCACGCCAAGCGATGATTGACCATCTCAATGCTAGTGCCAGGTGGATGCTCGCTGTAGCAAAAGAGCGTCGGTCCATCAAATAAGGCGTTCTGGGTCCGAAAACCGGTACCCATTCGCGGTTTTGGGCATGCGGTATTTTACCGGCAATATAATCAATTTCACTATTGACAATTTATAATCGAAATGGTATATTGTCATGAGTCATATCGTCTGACGAACTGACGGTATGATTTTGTGGATGGCCATGACGATGATTGCGTTGTACACCAAACAACACCGCGTGCCAATCGCCTAAATTCACCCAAGGAGGATGAAATGGCAAAGTTGACAAGTCTTCAGAATGAGAATCACAAGCAACAACTCAGTCGGCGTGATTTACTGAAAGGGGCAGCTGGTCTGCTGGGTGGGGTGGCTCTGTTGAGTGCATGTGTCGCACCGCCTACAGCACCGCAGGCAACGTCGGCGTCACAGCCTGCTACTGCGGTATCTGCCCAAGAGCCCGTGACAATTCGTTTCAGTACGATTGGTTGGGGTGGCTGGTTAGCAGAGCCATGGAAGCTGTTGGTTGACCGTTTCGATCAATCGCAATTGGCCGTGCAAATCCCCAATGGGTATGAAGATATCTCCGAAGGCTATGAGAAAGTTCTGGCCCAGGCAGCTGGGGGTGTTGGCGCGGATGTGTATTTATTCGAAACCAAGCAGATGCAGTCCTTCGCGGCCCGCGGTTTCTTTCTTCCACTTGATGACTACGTTTCCATCTCTTCAGTGATCAAGAAAGATACTTACTTTGAGACTGATTGGAAGGAGATGTTTTGGAATGATAAGCAAATTCTGGCACCCTTCGATAATTCGCCAGCGATGATCTGGTACAACAAAGACGTCTTCGACGAAGCTGGCGTGGCTTACCCTCCCAATAAATATGGAGGGTGGAAGTGGGCCGATTTCCTCGAAACCGCACAGAAGTTGACGAAGGGTACGGGTGCTGAGGCTGTGTACGGTTGGGCAGGCGAACGTAATTGGGCGTATCTGCTGAACTGGGTTTGGAGCAATGGCGGGATGTTGCTCAACGAGCAAAAAACTGAGTGTGTGATCGACATGCCCGAGACGGTTGAAGCCCTGCAATGGGCCGCCGACCTGGCGCTAAAGCACAAGGTTCAGCCATCGTCGGCGGACATGGGTGACGCTGGGAATGCTGGGTTGTTCTTTTCTAAACGGGCAGCGATGGCTCAGAAAGGCACTTGGTGGGCCCTCGACTTAAAAGCACAAGAAGGTTTGCGGTGGAACGTCGCCCCTGTACCGGATGGAGCCGCTGGTGCATTCGCTCGCAATCCGCTGGATGCCTGGGGGATTTGGAGCGGCACCAAGAATCCAGATGCCGCCTGGCAATTCATCGAATTCCTCAGCCAAGATGAGTCGCTCAACGAATTGGCCAAAGCCGGTCTGTCAGTCAGCAAGCGCGCAGTAATGAACTCAGATATTTTCCTGAAACAAGAACCTGCCGACGTAGATTGGCATCTGTTTGCGGATGCCCTTGACGGTCACACCCAACGACATCCTGACACAGCCATCTATCCTGAGATGAATGATCTGCTAAAGAATGAATGGGAGGCTGTACTTAATGGTGCCTCGACGGTTGATGCCATGGTGAAGAACGTCAAGGATCCTATCAATAAGTTGCTGGCCGATTGTGTTACAAAGGGTTATTGCCCACCTACTGGTTGATGTCCGCATTGCCGAATCATCGCACTTTGCAATTTGGTTGATGGAAATACGCTGAGCGGAGCAATGGGTTTCTTCCCTACGCTCCGCTCATGCAAAGTATGTCTGCTGTTTTGGTAGTCCCAGACCTCTTGGAGAAGAGGCCTGGGACTACCAAAATCTTCATTAGTTTCTTCAGTACCGTGAAAGTATCAACTAATTACATAGCCCTACGAAGGACTGAAGCATGATCTTACGCCGTATATTCGGAAAGCGTTGGCGGCCAGGCCTGCTTTGGCGCGAGACGGTTGATGGTTGGCTGTTTATCCTACCCTGGCTGATCGGTTTTGTCGTATTTACAGCCGGTCCAATGATCGCCTCAGCAGGACTGAGTTTTATGGAGTGGGAGATTCTGACTCCGCCCAAATGGGTCGGCCTAGACAATTTTTCCGCCATGATCCGCGACCCACTGTTTAGGCTTTCCCTCTGGAATACGTTCTACTATACCTTTCTTGGCGTGCCCGCCTACCTCATTTCATCGCTGTCGGTCGCCTTGCTTCTAAACCTAAATGTACGCGGTACACCCATCTACCGAACTATCTTTTTTCTGCCATCCTTAACCCCTACAGTAGCAAACGCATTGCTGTGGGTGTGGATTTTCAACCCAGACTTTGGCTTGGCGAATGTATTCTTAGATAATTTTGGTTTGCCCGGCCAGAAGTGGTTGTTCGATCCAGACTTAGCAATCCTATGTTTCATTCTCATGGGCATTTGGGGTGCTGGTCAGCAAATGGTCATCTTTCTGGCTGGGCTGCAAAGTGTGCCGCAAGAGATACTCGAAGCAGCCAGCATTGATGGCGCAGGTGCTTGGCGGCAATTATGGTACATCACATTTCCATTATTGAGTCCCACCATTTTCTTCAACCTTGTGATCGGTATCATCGGCTCGTTCCAGGTCTTCACCATCGCCTTTGTTGCTACTCAGGGCGGCCCACAGAATGCAACCTTGTTCTATGTCCCAATACCTTCGCCAAGTTGATGAAAAAACGGAGCCAAGAAGTAAGATAGATTAGCAACGGACAAGTTGGTTACTCTATCTCTACTCAAAGGCTCCTCATGGACATTATTGCGCTACTTCAGGTATTGAGTCAATGTTTGGATCAGG
>CAMDQF010000251.1 GCA_945905745.1 Litorilinea aerophila | reverse complement strand
AATTACCCAAACGACCTTACCAGAAAGTGGTCGTCAAGGGCAAAAAAGCCGCCAAAACAGCCTGATTTTGGCTCAATGGCTCAGTTGTAAAGATGCTTTTCTCGACTCACCATTCGTTGAGTCGATTCGTCGTTGTCAAAAGTCCAGTGTCCAGATAGACGTTAAAAAACACTCTGGCCCCACCTTCCCCAGCCGTCTGTAAAAAGACAATCACCCCCAGCAGGACAAAAAGACCAAACGGCGCAGCAGAGCGGGTCTGGTGCGCCGTCTCCTCCTCCAATTTCAGGGGGCTGGCCCGCGCGATGAGCAGCGCAGCCAGCAGATAGAATACAGGCGCAACCCACAACGAAGCCCGATAGGGGGCAGGTTCTTCGAGAGATCCGCCGAGCAGGAATACAAAGAGACCGGGCAGAAGACCGGCCACCGCGCCACCGATAGACCCCATCAGCGCAATCGTGGCGGACTGGGCCGCGAAGGCGTGCCGCCGCTCACCTTCCCCTGCTAGCCGCATCATATACGGGGTACTATTGACAAAGTTGAGGGCCGCGCCGGCCCAGACGATGAGCCAGCAGCCAAATATCCAGGGTGTCCACAGGGGTTGGGGCAGCAATTCTACCAGCAATAACAGAACCATAGCCACAGCGACCAGACCATGCGCGAGAACGATAGCCTTCTGGAGCCCAATCTTCTTGCCGACCGTGCCGGCGGGTACAGCGAGAATCGCCCACACCGTCTGGCCGGATGCAATGAGGAGACCGATAAATTCAATCCCATAGCCCAGGCGCAGGAGATAGAGATTGAGCAGCACGCTCTGAATGCCGACGTAGCCAAAGGCTATAGCCCCCCATGTGGCTAACAGCAGTTTGATATCTCGATTGAACGTTCGAATCACAGACCAATTGCCAATCATCGCAGCCGCCTTTCGGATCAAAGTTGGGGCATATCCATCTCCACCCCAAACGCTTCTATCTCCGCTCGAGTCGCTACCTGCCGCCCCGCGCCGAGTTTGGCGACGGTGGCCGCGCCGATGGCGTTGGCGAACCTGCCCGTACGTTCCGGAGACCAGCCAGCCAGGTAGCCGCAGATTACCCCCGCATCGAAGCTGTCCCCCGCGCCGCTGGTGTCCTGCACTTTCACAGAGAATCCTGGAATGTGAATCGTACCCTCTTGTGAGGAGATTGTACAGCCCGCTGCGCCCCGCTTCACTACAACCCATTCCGGCCCGAAAGCGAGCAGCCGCTGGGCGACCAACACCGGATCTTCAATGCCTGTCGCCCAGGCAGCTTCCTCTGCGGTCAACAGCACAACCCGGCTGGCGGAGAGCGTCAATTCCAGCCGCTCTTTGCCCAGATTGTGAACTTCTGGCCCCGGATCAAAAAAGATCGGTGTACCCGCGGCTTGGGCGGTGGCGATGGCGTCCAGAACCATCCCCGGCGAAAGCTCGGCAAAGGCGTAGCCTTCCACAAAGAGCGCGCGGCTGCGGCCAATGCGCTCCCGCCAACCGTCGGGGATCGTCAAATCCGGGCTGGCCTTCATTCCGCCGATGAATGTGTGTTCCCCGCCAGCAACGAGCGTCAGGACAACGACTGTGCGTTTGCTCCCTGTCACTTCCACCGCCGAAACATCCACCCCCTCTTCTGCCAATACATCCAGCAGAAAGTGGCCGTGGAGATCGTCCCCCACACGGGAGAGCGCGCCACATTTCAGCCCGATGCGGGCCGCGGCAATCAGTAGATTGCACGCCCCCCCCGGCTCCAGGACGTGGCCGCGATCCACCTGAAAACGGCCCGCTTCCACAGGGAAGTGGTCGATCTCCACCACAAAATCGACTACTAGGTCACCGATAGCGAGAACATCAAAAGTGTGTGTTGGCATAAGAGTAAGCGATCAGGTTTTGGCCTGAAGAATAGAACACGGATGAACGCGGAAAAAACGGATTCACACGGATAAAATCAGCGGAAATCAGCCCTTTCGGCGTCATCCGCGTTCTGCTTCTGAAAATTATCTCCGCATATCCCGCTGGATCAGTTGTGTGTAGCGCTGGGCGTAGTCGGCCAAATCCACCCGGTTGGCCCGGTTGACCGCTTCCACCCAATCCATCGGAAAGCGCCCTGCGCCCCGCAGCGTGCCCGCCACCGCCCCGGCAATCGCTGCGGTTGTGTCCGTGTCGCCGCCTGTATTCGTGGACAATCGAATGGCTTCCACCGGGTCGCCCTCCGCCAGGACCAGATGGGCCAGACCGGCCGCGGTCATCTCATAGGCGGGCAGACCCGTGCCCACCAGATCGTAGATGTCCCGCTGGCGTTCGAGCAGCGGCTTGTCGGCCTTTGCCAGTTCCACAGCAAAACGGATGCGACGGCTGACCGACGGCGCGATGAAGGCATAGCCATAGCGTTTACCCTTCTCTGCCCCTTTGCAGGCGGCGTCAATTATGTCATCCACGCTGGGATTGCCCACTGCGGCCCGGCTCACAGCACAGGCAATCGCCGCCGCGCTGGAGATTGCCACGTCTGTATTGTGGGTGGGCATAGCCGATTCGTAGGCTGCTTCTACCGTTGCGTCAAAATCGCCGGGATAGCGCAGCCCCACCAGGGCCACCCGCATCACCGAGCCATTTGTCCAGCCCGAGCGCCCGGCCTTGCCCAATTCATCCCCCCGCTGCCAAGCGTCAATGGCGGCGCGAGTGCTGGGGCCGATGAGTACGCTGGCAGCCAACCCCAGCCGGTCGATGGCAGAACGAAAGCTGCGGGCAATGCTGGTGGCACTGGGTTTGCCCCCTTCCAGCAGACTGTCCAGAATCGCCAGGGCGAAAATTGTGTCGTCGGTATATTCGCCCAATTGCAGCCCGCCGTGGATGGGATGACTGGCGGGCGGGGCCATCAGATCATTCACGGTTGGCTGGGGCAGGCAGTGCATCTGGCCCGCCGCGCCGAAGGCATCGCCCAAAGCCTGGCCCAGCAGACAGCCGTATACCCGATCGTAGAGTGTGAGTGGTTTTGCCACAGCTTGGAATTCCTTTCGTCCGTAGGTTGGGTTATCGCCGCCAAACACAAGCGACCTTCCTCGCAGATTATCCGCGATAACCCAACTCAAAGCGACTCGCCTGTTGGGTTCGGGCGGGTCAATGGGATAGGTTAAGTGCAGCTTTCGTACCGCCCGAACCCAACCTACTGCTTTGTAACCCGGGTCCACCGTCGAAGCAGCACTGCGCCACCGACGAGCAGGGGCAGAAGCGAAAGGGCATAGACCGCCCGCCGATCCGCGGAGCGGATAGGGCGAATCGCCCGACTGCTGCCCGGCACTGGTTCGCCGTCCCCGTCGACCAACTGAATCCGCAGATCGGTCTGGTCCGCTTGCACATCAATGGCATAGCCAACAAAGGAAGGCGATTTTTCAGTTGCCAAGTCGAACGCTTCGATCTGATAGCCCAGGGAGGCACCGGGCAGTTGGCGCACGAAATAGGGCCGATTGGCGATGTCCGCTACAGCCTGGCCCTGCTGAAAGAGTTGCATCGTCGCGCTGGGGTAGGCGGTTGTGTGTACCCACACATACCGGTCAGAGTGTACACCAACGGCCTGGGCGTCTATCATCCGACCATAGGCCAGTTCGTTCACCTCAAATTCGGTGAATGGCTGCAAATAAAAAGTCGAACCGGGCAGGGCGTAGATGGCGTTGCGGGGGTCGTCGCTCTGCTCTGGCACAGTCCATTTGCTGGCAGGCATGACAGAATAGCCCACGCCGTAGCGCCGGGGCGCAAAGACCACCAGACGCTTGCGGCTGGTCGGCTCCTCGCTGCCGTCAGCCCGCTCCAGCCAAAGGGTGTATTCTCCTGCCGGCAAATCGAGCACAAAGGCCTGTTTCACCTCTGTGCTATAGCGGGTGAAGGGGGGAAGAGGCGGGGGCGGACCGTCAGGAATGGGTAGCTTTTCACCTTTGGTGGCGGCTTGGGCCGCGGCCGTCAACCCGGCCTGATACTGCTGCTCCAACTGGAATTGGGCGTGAAGCGCTTGGGCGTAGGCGCTGCGTGCCTGGTCAAAGGCGGCATAACGGGCCATTGCCTCTGATCCGCTGTACAGCGCGAGGCTCGCCGCGGGCGCGCCCCCGTCGAATTGAATCACATAATCGGTGAGGGCCAGCCGCTGCTCCTGACCCGCGCTGTCACGCAGAAACAGAGTCCCCTCCACCAGTTCGTTGCGGGCCAGCCAATCCGCCAGCAGCCGGTTGGTGATGGGCCAATCGTAGACCAGTGTGCTACGGGGAGCCAAGACGTGGCTCGCGTCCGCCAGCAGATAGAGGGTGTCGCTGTCGGACGGGGTAAAGGTACTTTCGTATTGCACGCCCGCAAAGACAGTCGTGGCCCAAACGAATGCCTCCCGCCGCTCCGGGGCCTGGGCCGCCGCGGGCAATCCTGTGATAAGGACAAGAAAGAGGGCAAAGGTGACTTTCTCAACGCAGAGACGCAGCGACGCAGAGACGCAAAGATTCTTCTCTGCGTCTCTGTGTCTCTGCGTCTCTGCGTTAAGGTAGTTCCACTTCACGGGCCACCCCGTTTCAGGGCCCAGACCGCGCCGGTGAAATAGACAATCATCTGCCCAACGATTCCGCCAATGTGGAGGAACAATCGGCCTGTGTCCCCCACCAGCAGAGCGTCCATCCCCCGGCTCATCTGGGCGAAGGGGGAGAGCCAGAGCAGCAGACTGTTTAGCATTTCCAGCGCGCCGCGCAAAAAGAGCAGTGGGTCTTGCCGGTTGGCCCCAGCGCTGGCAGCCATCTGTAGAATGGTTTGATCGCCGAACTGAACGAGCAGGGCAAGCAATATCACCAACGAAAAGACGACCAGCGCCGTGCGCGCTGTGCGTCCCCACGCGCCGATGAGCAGGCCAATGGCGACGACCGCGCCGTTTGTCAACAGACCCAACCCCAGCACACCCAGCAAATCCATCTGTACCAGCAGATTCGTCAGCCAGCCCAGCCCAAGCGCCCACAGCAGCACCAGCCCGGCAGCCATCGCAAAGAGCAGACTCTGGCTCCACAGCCGTCCCAGCAGATAACTGACCCCATCCACCGGGCCAAAAAAGAGGACTTTCAGCGTGCCCTTCTCCTGCTCCCGCACCAGTTGGAGAGTGGCATGCAGGGCCAGATAGAGCGAAAGCAGCACTGCACAGAAAAAGAGGGGCAGAAAAAAGGGGCGGGTCAAGACCAGCAGCCCATTTTCGTCCAAAAAGGCCAGATTATTGAGTACCAGTGTAGAGGCGGCCAGCAGCGCCAGTGACGTAATGATATAGATACCAGAGCTGTGGAGGCTGCTAATTATACTGCGCCGACCCACCTGCCCCGCGGCGTAGAGACGATCCGCCACTTCCAGGCCCAGATTCACAGGCCACCACCTGCAAAAGATAGGACGCAGATTACGCAGAAAACACAGATTAGATCCGTGCCAATCCCGTTATTCCGTGCCAATCCGTGTCCCATCACTCCTCCGCCCAAGTACGCACAGCCGCGTCGGTGATAGTTATAAACGCCTCTTCCAAAGAACGTTCCAGCAGCCGCATCCCGATCACCAGCACACCCTGCCCGGCCAGGAAACGGGCCAGTTCAGGTCGCTGATCCTCGCCCATCGCAGTGGTCACCAGCCAGCGATTGGGCGTTCGTCCCTCCACTTCCAACACAAAGGGCAGCGCCTCCAACTGCGAGCGCAGATCGGCGATGGGCTGCTGAAACTCAACCTCAATCCGCTGTCCTTCACCCAGCCGGCCAGCCAACCCCGCCACCGAATCCTCGACCAGCAGACGCCCCCCAGCGATGATGCCCACCCGATGCGCAGTCTGTTCGATTTCGCTGAGAATGTGGCTGGAAATGAGGATTGTGCGCCCTCGCCGGTTCTCCTCCAGCAGCAGTTCCCGCACCTGGCGGATGCCGTTGGGGTCCAGTCCGCTCACCGGTTCGTCCAGAATCAGCAATTCCGGGTCGTGGAGCAGTGCCCGGCAGAGGTTGAGCTTCTGGCGCATCCCGCGGGAGAAGCCGCCCACCAGCACCTGCCGCCGTTCCCAAAGCTCCGTCCGTTCCAGCAGAGATTGAATGGCCGGGCCAGGCTGCTCCACCCGATTGAGACGGGCAAAGAAGGCCAGATATTCGTAGGCGGTCATCTCGTCGTATTGCCAGGCGTCCTCCGCCACGACGCCCATCCGCCGACGCAGGGCAAAGGAGCTGCCGTCGTAGGGCTGTCCCAGCACCTCCACCCGCCCGGATGTGGGGCGGATGATGCCCAGAATCATCATCAACGTCGTGGTTTTGCCCGCGCCGTTGGGTCCCAGAAATCCGTAGATCTCGCCGGGCTGAACGTGTAAATTCAGATCGTCCACCGCGGCGAAGGAGCCGTAGCGTTTGCAGAGGTTTTCAGTGCGGATCACGGGGAGCGGCTCCGGGCCAATCGGAATGTGTGGACGAATTGGATTTCTGGACGTGACTTTATTATAGCGGAGGGGCAGAGAGTGTCAAAGGATGGGCCAGATGATATACTTAACTCTATGAACCGCAACCACCGCGCCATTGAGCGCGTTTTACTGATTACCTTCGCCCTCAACCTTCTAGCCACCGCTGCCAAATTGGGCGTGGGCATCTGGACTGGCGCGCTCTCCCTCATCGCCGACGGCCTGGACACGCTTTTTGACGGGCTGTCGAATATTGTGGGGATTGCCGCTGTGCGCAAGGGCAGCCAGCCGCCGGACGAGGATCACCCCTACGGCCACCGCAAATTCGAGACCCTGGCCGCGCTGCTCATCGCCACCCTCCTTTTCATCACCGCCTGGGAGCTGGGCGTGAGCGCAGTGGAAAGGCTATTTTCTCCCCAACAGCCCCAGGTCAATTTCTGGAGCGTTCTCGCGCTGGTTGTGGGCGGCCTCATTCAAGGCTGTACAGGTTTCTGGGAAATGGGCCGGGGACGCGCGCTGGGCAGCGAAGTGCTGGTGGCTGACGCCCGCCACACCATCGCCAGCCTCTACGTCAGCGTCGCCGTGTTATTTGGGCTGGGGTTGGTCTGGCTGGGTTTTGCCTGGGCCGATCCGTTGATGGCCCTGCTGGTGGCGGGCGTCATCGCCAAAATTGGCGTGGAAACTCTGTTGGAGAATGTTCCGGCCCTGGTGGACCAGGCGACCCTCGACCCGGAGACAATCGCAGCAGTGGTAGGGGATGTAACCGGTGTGGAAAGCTTCCATCGCATCCGCAGCCGGGGCGTGGCGGATGATGTAGCGGTCGATCTCCACGTGCGGGTGGATCGGCGTCTTTCCATGCAGGCGGCCAACGCCATCGCCGATGAGGTGCGTCGCCGCCTGCTCGACCTGCCCGGCGTCAATGATGTGACTGTCCACGCCGAGGCCCAGAGCGGCCCGGAGAGCGCGCTGGAGATTCAGCAGGCCGTCGCCTTGGCCGCAGGAGAAGAAGGGCTTTCGCTACACGAATTGTGGGCACAGCAGACCGACGGCAGCATTGCTTTGCATCTCCACGTAGGCGTAGACCCCAATCTTTCCCTTGCCGAAGCCCACAGCCAGGTGGAGCGGCTGGAACAGATCATCCGCAGCCGTCTGCCCCAAGTGGCCGCTGTACACAGCCACATCGAAACCGCCAGCGCCGATGTCCTTCCCACAGCGCGAGTCAGCCGGGGGCTGCAAGAACGAATTGAGTCGACTGTCCTGAGCGCGGCTGAGGCCATACCCGGTTTGACCGGTCCCCACGACATTCAGGTGCGCCAGGTGGAGGGTCAGCTTTTCATCAGCGCCGAAGCGTTGGTGGACGGTGCGCTCTCAGTCGCCGCGGCCCACGCCCTCAGCACAGAACTGCAACGGGCCGTGCAGGCGGCTGTGCCCAATGTGGGGGAAGTGCTGGTCCATTTGGAGCCGCTCCCGTAGGTCGGACTGGTAGTCCGACCCGCGGCAGTCGGACTACCAGTCCGACTTACAACAACTCCTCCAGTCGCGCCCGCAGCCCGGATGGGGGAGTCGCCACCCGTGCCGTCCGGTAGAGTCGCTCGAAGCCGGGCAAATCCAGCCGTTCCAGCACGGTCTGGCGGGCGATGTGTTCGGGCAGCAGACTGTGGAAGCGACCCAATTCCAGCAACGGCTCTACCCGGGGCAGCAGCCGGTAGAGGGCGCGCTGGGCCAACCCCGCATCCCAGCCGGGCAGCGCGGGTAGAGAGCCGGGCAAGTAGAGGCAAAACTCGTTGACCGTCATCACCAGCGCCCCTTCCCCGCCGAAATGCGCGTCCAGCATTTCGGCCAGCAGGCTACCGTAGACATCCCCCCAGAAATGAAAGAGCCACGTCCCCTCGGCCAGGGGCACGGACAGAATCACATCCGCGGCCAGCCCCAGCAGACCGGCCACGGCCCGCCCCGTCTCCAACGGCACGGCAAAGGGCGTCGTGGCGAAATGCAGTTCGTCGTCCACCGGTCGTCCGTCCTTGCGCCGCACACCCACCCGGTAGCGATCCCGCCAGACCACTTCCAGGACGTGACCGCCCAAGCGCAGCGTCTCCCCCTCCACCTTCGAGCGGGCCACTGTCGCCAGCGTGCGTCCGGAAAAAGCGTCTACCAGCAGCAGGGGCAGGGGGTCGCCGCCGATGTTGGCGTAAATCTCGAACTTGTCCACCAGTTCGTCCAACTTCTCCGCGGCCCGCCACTCGCCCAGCCGTCCGTGGCGCAGATAGCCCAGCCGGGTCAGATGGCCCAAAATCGCGGCCAGCGCGTCGTCCTCCACTTCGCCCGGCGCGACCCGGCGCAGATCAGCTAGACGGATGCCACCGGTAGGGCTTTGGGCCAGAATGCTAAAACTCTGCTGCACCAGCACCGACGGCAAAAATCCGTAAGTCGGACTGGTAGTCCGACTGAATTCGCCGGTTGGACTATCAGTCCGACCTACGGTTTCTGCGATCAGCGCCTGAAAGCGCACTTCCTCCAGCGCGGAGCGGGCCATACACAGCACACGCGTCACACCTGTACGTCGTCCGCCCCGGCCAATGCGTTGCTGGAAGGAGGAAAGCGAAGGCGGCGGGCCGATCAGAACTACTTCATCAATGCTGCCGATGTCGATGCCCAGTTCCAGCGTGGAGGTACTGACGCAGATGGCAACGCTGGCCTCGGCAAAGCCATCCTCCACCTCCTGACGCAGAGCCGTGTCCAGATTGGAATAGTGGGTAAAGAGGGCACTCTCGAAGGGAAGAGAGCCGCGCAAAAAGGCCGCGGTCTGCTCCACTTCGCTGCGGCTGTTGCAAAAAATGAGGAACTTGCGCACGGCGGACTCACCGGTGGCGTGGATGGCGAGAGCTGTCGTCAGATCATCCAGCCCGTGCAGGGGCCAGATGTCCGCGTCCAGTTCCCGCCGGCCTGGGACAGCGATAATTTGCGCGTCACCCCCACCCCGGCCCTCCCCCACTTTAGGGGAGGGAGAAAGATAACGGACCGCGATACCCGCCGGGTCGGGCACGGTGGCCGAGAGCGCGATGCGTTGCAGAGGTGTGGCGGGTAGATCGTTCTGCCGCTGGTGATAGCTACGGATGTTTTCGATGCGGCGCAGCAGACAGCGCAACTGATCCCCGCGCGGCCCGCCG
>CAMDQF010000250.1 GCA_945905745.1 Litorilinea aerophila | reverse complement strand
TCATCCCGGCCGCGCCAGCCAGCGCACCGCCGATGAAAAAGGTGGTCATAATCACCCGCTCCACATTGATGCCCATAATCGCCGCGGCGTTGGCGTTCTGGGCGCTGGCCCGCATAGCTTTGCCCAGCTTTGTGCGCTGGATAAAGTAGCGCAGCCCGATCATCAGAGGGATGGTCACGCCGATCAGCAGCAGGTCCTGGGTGGTGAAGAGGATAAATGTGTCCAACTGAAACCACTCGCGCAGAATGTCTATCCGGGGGAAAAAGTCCGGGTAGTTGATCTGGCTGGAGCCGTACCAGTTGGCGAAGATATTTTCCAGGGCAAAGGACATACCCACGGCTGTGATGAGGGGGGCCAGCCGGGGCGCTTTACGCAGTGGTTTATAGGCGATGCGGTCAATCACGACATTGAGAATGCCGGTCAGGAGCATCGTCAACAGCAGCACCGTCGTAAAGAGCCAGATTAGCTCAAAACCCACAAGGGTCCCCGTCGCGCCGTAGAGCCGGAAGAGGCTCAGGGAGATGAGAAAGCCAAAGGTAAAAAGATCGCCGTGGGCGAAATTGATCAGCTCGATAATGCCGTAAACCATCGTATAGCCCAGGGCAATCAGCGCCAGATACGCGCCAATCGTCAGGCCATTCAACAATTGTTGGATCAGAACTTCGGTTGGGGACACAGAAACCCCCTACTGTAGATTAATGATGAGTTCAAGACCGTTGAGCCGAATGCGGTTATCCATCACGACAAGCGGACTTTCGGGCGGGGCGGTCAACTTCAATTCGCCCCCGACTATTCTGGCAGTTAAGGCCAATGTCTGCCTTTCCTCCAACAGACCCGCCCACAGACCAAAAAACTCATCGACTGGAAGGTTGCCATCCCAGTCCGCCGCCCAATTGATGTGGGTCTGGATTACTGCTTCAAATTCATCTGGGGCAATAGTATTGGCTGTCATTCTAAAGCCTCTTGCCAAACCACAGAAGACACGAAATACACGGAAGGGGAGAGAAAGGGAAATTTTCCGTGTGATCTGCGTATTCCGAAATATACGAGTATCAGACCAGTGAGCGCCGGTTGAGTAGTCCGAAATATACGAGCATCAGACCAGTGAGCGCCGGTTGAGTAGCCGAGTCTGCGAGGCGTATCGAAACCAAGCGAACGGGTGACGAGAAGAATCGTCCCACCCGCCTGGTTTCGATACGGCGGCCAACAGCCTCCGCCTACTCCGTAATATACGAGTATCAGACCAGTGAGCGCCGGTTGAGTAGCCGTCAGAATCCTACGGATTTTGCGTCTGCGAGGCGTATCGAAACCAAGCGAACGGGTGACGAGAAGAATCGTCCCACCCGCTTGGTTTCGATACGGCGGGAAACAGCAACCGCCTACTAAACCAGCGCTGGTCATGCGTTAGCGCTACCTCCGTTTGTCTAACGAAACGCCATTCAGTGTTCCGTCAGACAAACGCAATACGCAATCTCTTACGGCTTGGCCGCGTCACAGGTGCCAGCGTCAAACATATCTGGGCTGATGGGACCGACGAAGTTGGTCGGATCGCCATCTTTGACCAAGTAGCCACCCATATTGACCAGCGTCGGGTCGCCGTCCGCGTTGAAGGCAAACTCACCCGTAATGCCATTGTAGGTGCCCGTGCGCATCGCTTCGAGGATTGCGCTGCGATCAGCGGTGCCTGCCCGCTCGATGGAATCGAGGATCACCTGCATGGCCTGATAGGCATAGGTGCCCCAGGGGCTTGGCTCGGCATTGTACTCTGTCTTGTAATCGCTGTAGTAGCGTTTGCCAGAGTCCGAGGCCAACTGGTTGCCGGTCAGACCGGGGAAGGTCAGGTAGACGTTGCCGTTGGCTATGTCTGCGCCGCCCACCTGCTCGATCAGGGCCTGATCCTGCAGACCGTCCGGCCCCATGAATTTGATGCCCTGTTCAAAGAGACCGAGCGCCGCCATCTGCTGGATAACCTGGGGGCCGCCGCTGTCAATCACAAAGCCACCGTAGACCAGATCCGGGTCGGCTGCCTTGATTTTGGTCAGCAGAGAGCGGAAATCGATGTCCGAGGACTCTACGCCGTCGCGCCCGACGATCTCAATGCCCAGCTTCTCAGCCTGCTGGATAAAGGCGTCAGCCACACCCTTGCCGTAGAGCTGGCGGTCGTCCAGGATGTAGACTTTGTTGAAGTCCAGACATTTGGCCCACGCGCCACCAGACCAGCCCTGCAGGTCGTCGGCGGCATTGGTGCGGAAGTAGTTGACAATGCCGCTGGGCCGGTAGATTTCCGGCTCGCCCTGATCCCAGACTTTGGTCAGGCCAGGGTAGGTGTTGGCCGGGGTGATGTGGGCCATGCCCGCCCGGTTGGTGATGGGCATAGAGATTTTGGCTGCGCCGGAGTTGTAGGTGCCGAAATAGACCATACAATCGGCGTCGTTGACGCACTTCTGCGCGTTCTCGGCCTCAATCGTGCCGTCCCACGAGCCGGTGGTGGGGGAAGCGTCGTCCAGGCTGACGACTTCGACTGTGAAGCCAGCCGGTCCTGCGCCGTTGTGATCGGCCATATAGTGCTTGAGGGCCAGGGCCACGGCTTTTTGCATACTATCGCCAATCGGGAGCATAGAACCCTGCAACGGCCAGCTCGTGTAGACTTTGACAACGCCACCGGCCGCGGGAGCCGGGGCTTCGGCGGCTGCCGCGGTTGTCGGGGCAGGTGCGGCTTCGGCCGCGGCGGGGGCTACGGCAGGTGCGGCCTCTTGCGCAGGCGCTGCCGGCGCGGGCGCAGGGCAGGCAGCCAGCACCATCGCCAAAACCACAAGCAACGCCAGCAATGGATACAAACGCCACTGTTTCATCGGTCTTCCTCCTGAGATGTGAATTTGGACTGCAAATGGAACGAACGGAGTGAATCACAATTGAGATCAAACAGGCAGCCAGGGGATAGGTCTGCCGTTTACTACTGTGGAAAGGACTGTTAGAAGCAGGCTAAGAATAGCATAGGAGAAAAGGAGTGGCAAGTGGCAGGGTGCAGGTTTGCAGGTGGCAAGCGAAAGTAGAAGACTATGCCCTGCTCAAAAAGTTTTCCAGCACAAAGATTTTGCGAATGCGGAACCGTAGCGGGCTTTCTGCCAGCGCAATTGCTTTCAGATTCTCCATCCCAGCCACAAACCAGGGCGACGGGCAGGCGGGAACCGTCGCCAGCCAGTCAGGAGTCTCCAGAGAAAGCTCGTCGCACAGATATTCGGCGGTAGAAGCTAACAGTGCATCCATGCGAGAATCAGTCGGTTGAATTGGCTCTGCTACTGCGGCCAGGCTTTTGTGGAAGCGAAAATCATCCACAAAGTCCATTAGGAAAATCGCCCAATTCTGTGGGTCCCGACTTGCTCGTTTTTTGACTTCCTGGAGAGTAATCATTGCCCAAATAACTCCTCGACAAAGAACTGCGTCGCTGGTCGGATTCTTTGTTGTGGATAGTATTTTTCCAAGACCCCAAAGACTTGCTCTGGCGTCGTCAATCCCAGTATTCCGATCAAAAACCGAATATCGTGCTGGTCCGTCGTATCCACTCTGGCAGCCAGTGTTTTCATCGCCAAAAGATAATCCGGTTCGGGGACATAGACTTTGAGATGGGAAGCATCCAGAAAGATTCGCTGTGGGTGATCAACAACAAATCCCTTGACGGCATCATTGAGCCAATCAACGCGCAAATTGTGGTTGGCGGCTATACGTGCAATCGCCTCCCGAATCTGCTGGGTGGGCTGGAAGATGGCATCCACATCTTTTGTGCTGGGCCTTGCCGAATAGACCAGACACATCACAGCGCCGCCATAGAGACAGACCTCGCCAATGACGCCAAGTCGGGCCAACTCCTGATTTAGTTCGTGTAAGTAGTACAGAATCGCGTCTCTGTCCATCGAAACCGTTACCCTATCGCTATGGCTGCATCACCCTATTATCCCATCATCCGCCCTCTCCCGAAAACGCACTGTATATTCCCGCAGAGCCGCCTCTGCCTGCAAACCGCGCGTCTTCGCCAGTGCGGTCAGTTGCCAGAGCAGACGGCCCAAGTCTGTCGCGTCGCTGCCGGGGGGCAAAAGACCGGCCAACACCGGATTCTCCGCCGCCACCTCCGCCCGCACGAGCAGCCCGGCCTTCTCGGCTTTGGATTGCAACTCCCTCGCCTTTTCCAGGCTGGGCAGCGAGGCGGGGATGCCGTCGAGCGCACCCTTTGGTTTCTGGCCTTTGTCCACCCGCTCCTGGGCTTTGATGGCGTCCCACTGGCTGTAGAGACCGTCCATATCCGGCACATTCGCCAGATCAAAGACGTGGGGATGGCGGCGGGTCAGCTTCTCCACACTGGCGCGGATGGCATCAGCCATCTGGAAACGCCCCTCCTCCGCGGCCACCTGGACAATCATCGCCACAATCCCCAGCACATCGCCCAACTCCTCAGCGGTGTGTTCATCGTCTTCGTTGTCCATCGCCTCCAGCACTTCACAGCATTCGGCCAGCAGAAACTCGCGCAGGCTGAGCATTGTCTGCTCCTGATCCCAGGGGCAGCCCTCCGGTGCGCGCAGATGGGCGATCAGTTCCTGCAGGTCGTTGAAACTGCCGCCGGGCCGTTGGGCAGGCACAAAGAGACTGGTCAGGTGATCAAAACTCGTCTGGTGGTCGAGTTCGTAGAGGGGGAGTTGGCGCTTGGATTGGGCGGGTGTGCCTGCCGCATGGAGGAGCGTCACTGGCTGTTCCGGAGGATAGGCGTTTAGAAGGGTCAACTTCACGTCCGACGCCACCTGGCGGGAGTAGACCTGGCCGACCAGCGCGGGCAGGCTGATGTCCAGTGGCGGGTGATGGCGGGTGGCCAAGAGCATCCCGTCCACAATCTGGCAGCCTTCCATCGGGTCCAGCCCCAATGCCGTGGCTCCGGCGTCGATAAAACTGGCCGCGCCGCTTACGTGGACCGTCAGCCCCTTTGCCCAGGCCCCGGCCAGAAGCGCGCCCGTCGTCGCCTCGCCCACCCAGGGGTGGCCGGGGAGGGCATAGACGACCGGACCATCCGCCGCGGCAGACAGCACGCGTTCCACCACCGCTGCATAGACATCCGCAAAAGCGGCGTGCTGCTCGTAGAGGTCGTCGCAGCTTTGCAGATTAACAACTTGTCCCAGCGCCTCCACGCAGGGGTGGCGGCGGGTGCGCAGAATCACCCGCCGCCCGCTATGCAGAAGTTGCCAGACGCCCAGAGGAATCTCGCCCACATCCCCCGGCCCCAGGCCGACGATAGCGATGTCCGCGCTGGGAAGGGGAAGTTCAGGATATATCCTTGAGATAGACATCGATCTCCTCGATTCGGGTATTCAAATTCTCGGCAGCAATCAAGTCTTCCCAGGCCGGGTGTTCGGATACACTACCCTGGGCAATTTTGACCTCCAACTCATCCGGCGTCTGTGCGCCATAGCGCGCCAAATACTCGAGTTTCAGTTGGAGAACCTGCCGCTTCTTTTCCTGAAGCAGGCTGATAAATGCCTGGCGAAAAAGCTCTCCTTCGCTCAGGCCAAAAGCAGTGGCAAGCTCGGCCGTTGGGAGTGCTATCATTTGTCTACCTCTCATCCAGATTTTTGTATGCTACACTGAACACGCGCATCGTAGCACATTTGGCCGCTTTGCGGCAAAGCGCCGCCCCAACTTTTTGTCGATGCCGACTATTTGTCGATCCCCGGCCAAATGGTAAAGTTAGGGGACGCGTCAATGCATCCGCGCCGATCCGCTTGTTCAGCGTCATCTGCGTTCCATTTTCTCCGAGGCCACCCGTGACCCCTGCCCTGCCTGATTGGTACATCCATCCCCAGCGCCCATCGGCCATCCACCGCACAGGGCCGGATGGCCGCGCCTGGCGGGTGACTGTCATCGTTCCCACCCGCAACGAAGGAGTGAATCTGCGCCCGGTGCTGGAAGTGGCCGCGCCCTTTGCCGACGAACTGCTGGTGGTGGATGGCCACAGCACGGACGACACGCGACAGATCGCCGAGGCCATGGGCGCCACAGTTGTGCTGGACAACGCAAAGGGCAAAGGCGACGCTATCCGGGTGGGGATGGAACGGGCGACCGGCGATGTCCTGGTCTTTGTGGATGCAGACGGCAGCCACGATCCACGCGACATCCCCGCGCTGGTGCAGCCGATCATTGACGGCCACGCGGATCACGTCTCCGGCTCCCGGATGCTGGGGGGCAGCGACGAACTCCACGCCACCATCCAGCAGTTCGTCCGTCTCTTCGGCAGCCAGATTATTACCCTTAGCGTCAACTACACGCAAAACGTGCGGCTGACCGACTGCCAGAACGGCTTCCGTGCCATTCGAAGGGATGTGGCCCTGGCCTTGGAACTCCAGGAAAATATCACGACGATTGAGCAGGAGATGGTTATCAAAAGTGTGCGGCTGGGCTACCGTCTGGGCGAAGTCGCCACCCACGAATATGTGCGGGCCAACGGCGAATCCAACTTCCGGGTGTTGGATGTCTGGCCCCGCTACGTGCGGAGCTGGCTCTATTATCTGCTCTTTTGGAAACCGCAACCATCACAAATAAAAGCTTCAACGCAAAGGCGCAAAGAGGCAAAGGCGCAAAGCCAAGCGAACCTCCTGCAGGGGGGCGGAGAAGCAGAGGAAAAGGTGTTACCTGCTTCCACTTCCCAACGAAACGGGTAGCCAGTGATGCCGTTTCGCCACTTCCTACGCAACTCGCAATTCGCAATTCGCCGTGCCGGCATCCGCCTGCTCCTGGCCATCTTCCTCCTCCTCGCCGCCACCTACAGCGTCATCACCCCACCCTTCGAGACACCGGATGAAATCTGGCACTTTGCATTCGTCCAGCATCTGGTCACAGAGCGCAGCCTGCCTGTCTCCGAGCCAAATACGCGGGCGATGTGGCGGCAGCAAGGGGTCCAGACTCCTGGCTACTATCTGGCCGCGGCCCTGCTCACAGCGGGGATCGACCAGTCCGATTTCCCCGAGATCTACCACCGGGCCAACCCCCACGCGGCCATTGGTCAACCCGACGCGGCCATCAACCGGAATTTTCTGATCCACCACGCGGACGAAAACTTTCCCTGGCGCGGCTCGATTCTGGCCCTGCACATCGCCCGCTTCTTCTCTGTCTTTCTCGGCGCAGTGACTGTCTATGCCACGTATCGCACCCTGCGCCTGCTCCTGGGCGAAGGCAAAGCGCTGCTCGGCGCGGCCTTCGTAGCGTTCATCCCCCAATTCCTCTTCATCAGCGCCGCGGCCAGCAACGACAACGCGGTCAACGCCGCGGCAGGGCTGGTCATCTGGTGGTTGGTGAAGGCGGCAGGCGGCAGGTGGCAGGTGGCAGGTGGCAGGTGGCAGGTTGACAGTCATCAGTCATCAGTCATCAGTGACACCCCGACCCATTCACAATTCACAATTCACCATTCACCATTCACTATTCCCTCCCCCCTTTCCCTCCTCACCCTCGGCCTTCTCCTTGGCCTCGCCCTCCTCGCCAAACTGAGCAGCCTGGCTCTCGTCGGCCTGTCTGGGCTGGTGATTCTGTGGTTGGCTCGGGGCGCCCGCGGGAACGGGCGTTCCCGCTCCTGGCGGCTGGTGTGGAGCGCGGCTTTGTGGACGGGGCTGCCTGCTCTACTCATCGCCGGCTGGTGGTATCTGCGCAACTGGCAGCTTTACGGCGATCCGCTGGCCTGGAATGTCTGGGAAGCCAACATTCTCCTCCGGGTCATCCCCGCGGACTGGCGGATAATTGTGAGCGAACTGGGCAGCCTGGAACGCTCCTTCTGGGGTCTCTTCGGCTGGCTCAATCTGCCCTACCCGGAATGGATTTACACGACATTCCGGGGCGTGGAAATTCTGCTGGCCATAGGGCTTGTGGCGGGCGTATTGCGGATTGCCTATTCCGTATTGCGTCGTAACACCCCCCATTCACCATTCACCATTCACCATTCACCATTCACCATTCACCATTCACCATTCACCATTCACCATTCACCATTCGCAATTTCCCTCCCTCTCCTCTGGCTCGCCCTCCTCCTCCTCTCCTGGCTCAACTTTATGCGTGTAGCCCCCGCCGCCCAGGGACGCTACTTTTTCCCCGCCGCGACTGCCCTGGGACTGCTCTTTGCCTGGGGCGCCGATAGCTACGGTAAACGCATCGGCTCCCGGCTGGGCTGGGGAATTGTGGGCGGTCTCTTCGTTCTCTCCGCGGCCACCCCCTTCTGGCTGATTGGACCCGCCTATCGTCCACCGCCGATGGCCCAGAGCCAGACCCAGACCCCGACCCAGGCCCAGGCCAGCGAGGCGGTGGCCGTCTTCGGCGTTGACCGTGCGCAGATTGAACTGCTGGCTGCCTCTGTTGCACCGGAGAATTTGCGCCCCGGCGACAGTGCCAAAATCCGGCTGGCCTGGCTCTCCCGCGCCTCGGTGACGACCGACTATTCGATTTTCCTCCATCTGGTGGACGAAGCCGGGCTGACAATTGCCCAGTTGGACACAGTCCCCGGCGGCGGTCTGCGGCCTACCAGCGGCTGGGAGGTGGGCGGCGTGCTCTGGGAGGAGTACGCGGTTGCAGTCCCGGCCACAGCCTATACGCCCAACCGCGCCCATTGGGAAGTCGGCCTGTACGATCACCGGACGGAGCAACGCCTGCCCCTTCTGCATCCGGCGGGTGAGAGCTATTCCTTTGGCCACGCCACTCTGGCATCCGAGGCAGGTAAGATCCCCAACCCGCTGGATGTGCGCTTCGCCGACAACATTTCACTGGTCGGCTATGCCTTTGACCGCCGGGTGTTGGGTCCCGGCCAGGAGATGACGGCGACCTTCTACTGGCAGGCCCGGGGAGCCGTTGCCAAAAGCTACACAATCTTCGCCCACATTTTGGATGAGGGATTGACGATGCACGGGGGCGCAGACGTGGGGGCAGAGCCAGCCATAATCACCTGGCAGCCCGACACAGTGTTCGAGAGCGTCCACACCTTCCGCCTCAGCCCAGACGCGCCAACCGGTCTCTATCGCTTTGAGATCGGTCTCTATCCCTGGCCCGATTTCGCCCGTCTGCGCCTATTGGATGCGTCGGGCGCAGAAGGGGCTGACCGCTTTCTCCTCGGCCCGATCCGCGTCCAGCCGTAACACAAGCTATTAGCCTGTGTTGCGAGTTCTGCTTTTTCTACGCGATATGCTATACTTTTGGCATTTGTGTCTATCTTTCATTTCTCTGGAGTTTTGGCATGAGCCGCAATACGAACAACCGCCGCAAGAAGTTTACACGCAATGAAAAGATTTTTTATGCGTTGAGCCTCCTTATCATTCTCAGTATGGTGCTCAGCTCGGTCTATATGGCGATCACGCCCGGCGTATAATAGAGTCTGGCACGGCACTCGATTAGGCCCGCTCTGCGCTGAAACGAATCTTCCACCCTTTCTGCTATTTTCTGTATTGGTCAAGGTGATGGTGGAACGGATATTTCAACGCAAAGCGGCCAAGAATGGGGGCAATCGCATTGCCAGCCGCAAAGCAATTCTCTGCGTCTCTCCGCCTCCGCGACTCTGCGTTAAGATTCCAGCATCTTCCTGACCAGTAC
>CAMDQF010000249.1 GCA_945905745.1 Litorilinea aerophila | reverse complement strand
TGGTTGACCCGATTCTTATCAACCAAGTGATTGAGAATATGCCTTCTCTTGGTTCAATTCATTCTCAACAGTTTCAACCCTTCACTTGATCTCTGGCGAAGGTATTGATCAACGAACTGGATAGATTGATGGAGAATACCCGGACAGATTTTATCGTTCTGCCAGAGAACGCCGACGCGGAAAAAGTATGGGTGCGCCAGGAAGAAATACGCGTCATCAACACCCTGATCGACCAATTGCCCACCTACCATCGAGATGTGCTGCTGATCGTGGACGTGCATGGGCATACCCATGCGGAAGCAATGCAAATGTTGCAACTGCCCCTGGACACGATCAAAACCCATCTCTGCCAGGCGCGGGTGGCTTTGCGCGATCGGCTGGTAGAGGTAGGACAAGTGCCCGGGTGGCATGCGTGAATCCTACTGCCGTGGCGAAAAGGATATTCCAATGAATACAAATGAAAAACAGCACCGTGCCATTTTGCAGAGCATTGCCCGCCGGGCGATGCAGGAAAGAGGCTTGCTGGCGGACTTTTCGGACGCGGCGCTGGCCGAACTGGAGAAACTTCAGCCAACCACAGGTGCGAAGGATGAGTCGATCCGCGATCTGACCGATCTCCTATGGGCTTCCATCGACAACGATGACTCCCAAGACCTGGATCAGCTAACCTTCGCCGAGTCGCTGCCCGGCGACAAAACCAGGATTCTCGTGGCTGTGGCCGACGTGGATGCACTGGTTGCAGACGGATCGGCCATTGACCTACAGGCACGCCACAACACGACTTCGGTCTATACCGCGGCCCAGATTTTCCCGATGCTGCCGGAGAAGCTCTCCACCGATCTCACCTCCCTGAATTTTGCGGAGGAGCGTCTGGCTGTAGTCGTGGAAATGGTCATCGGCCCGGATGGCTCCTTGCAGAGTTCGGACATCTACCGGGCGCGAGTACGCAACCAGGCCAAGCTGGCCTATAACAGTGTGGCCGCCTGGCTGGAAGAAAGCGCTGCCGTCCCCGATGAGATTGCGATCGTCCCTGGCCTGGCGGAGAATCTGCGCGTTCAGGATCGGGCGGCCCAGCGTTTGAAGAATCTGCGCCATCTCCACGGGGCGCTGAGTCTGGACACTATCGAGGCGCGACCAATCTTCGACGGCGACCAGATCCGTGAGCTGGCAGCCGAAGAGAAGAACCGGGCCAAGGAGATCATCGAGGATTTTATGATCGCGGCCAACGGCGTGACCGCCCGCTATCTGGCGGCGAAGAACTACCCGTCCATTCGCCGGGTGGTGCGCACGCCCAAACGCTGGGAGCGGATTGTCGATCTGGCCCAGGAATACAGCTTCCGGCTGCCGGAAAGCCCAGATTCAAAAGCGCTGGATGCCTTTCTTGTCAAGCAGAAAGCCACCGATCCCCTGCGCTTTCCGGATCTTTCCCTGGCGGTAATCAAACTGTTGGGCGCGGGCGAATATATGGCAGAACGACCCGATGGCGCGGCCCCCGGCCATTTTGGTCTGGCAGTCAAGGACTACGCCCATTCCACCGCGCCCAACCGCCGCTACACCGATCTGATCACCCAGCGCTTGTTGAAGGCCGCCATCGCTGGCCGGGCTGCTCCGTACAGCTACGCGGAATTGGATGTGCTGGCCCAACACCTGACAGCACAAGAGGATGCGGCCAACAAAGTGGAGCGGCAGGTCGCCAAATCAGCGGCTGCCCTCCTGCTGGGCGGGAGAATTGGCGACCAGTTCGACGCCATTGTCACCGGGGCTTCGGAGAAGGGCACCTGGGCCAGACTGCTCACTGTGCCCGTGGAGGGGAAGCTGGTACACGGTTTTGAGGGTGTGGATGTAGGCGACCGGATTCGTGTGCAGTTGGTAGCGGTCAATGTGGAACGGGGCTTCATCGATTTCCAGAAAGTCGGTAAAGACAGACGTTGATGTTGAGCTCGTATCGCTTCCACTTCGCACTTGGAATATCGGTTTTAAGCACTGATACACAAAGGAGAGAACTATGAAAAGGGAAATCGGTTTGTGGGTTGACCATCGGCAGGCCGTGATTGTGACGGTTACAGACGAAGGCGAAGAAACAAAACGAGTCATGTCCGATATGGAGAAAAATGTCCGATTTTCCAGTCGTACAGCAAACATCGGATCGCCGGAGGACGTGCGAGATCGGAAATTCGAAAACCATCTCAACAAATACTACGATGATGTCATTGAGTCTCTGCGCAACGCTGATTCCATCCTGATCTTTGGTCCCGGCGAGGCAAAGGGCGAACTGGAAAAACGTCTTGCGAACGAAGGACTCAAGGAACGCATCGTGGGTGTTGAGACTGCGGACAAGATGACGGACAGCCAGATTACGGCGAAGGTTCGGCAGCACTTTCTGGCTTTGTAGCTGTCCATTTTGCATATAGCGGTTGCGTTGCTACGATTTCGAGAATCGGCGTAAGTAGGACAGGAGACCGATTCCCGGAATCAGGCTGAATAGTTCGCCAATGTCACATTTTTGCTGCCCTACGAAAATTGACCAGCGCCGGTTGAGTAGGAGCCGCTTCAGAAAGCGGAGGCTGTTTGCCGCCGTATCGAGACCAAGCGGAATAGATTCTCGTAATGTGACATCGGCGAAATAGTTACGAATCGGCTACTCAACAGAGGAATATATGGCAGTCAATTCACTTCCGCAGCCCTACCAATGGACATTTCAGCGCGTCGTGGGCGCGACTCTCATCTTTGCGCTTGTCGCGCTTGGCTTCTGGCTGCTCTATCGTTTTTATCAGGTTTTTCTCATCCTCTTTGTCGCCATCATTATGGGCACGGTGATCCGGCCAGTTGTCACCTGGCTGCACCGGCGCGGGCTGTCACGTACAGCAGGGGTTATTCTTGTCTACACCCTGCTGCTTGGGCTGCTGATTGGTTTCGGGCTGTTGTTGTTCCCGCTGATCGCCGAGCAGGGCGCATCAGTCGCGGACGCCGTGCCGGCCTATTACAGCAGCCTGCGCGAGGAGATCGTCCAGTTTCCCAACCAATGGATCAGACGTTTGGGTGCGTTCCTGCCCGCCACCCTGTCGGGCCTGTCCGAGCAGCAACCGCTCCAGCAGACGGGGGAGGAGGTGCTGGACTCTGCCGGTCAGGTGTTGGGCTATCTGACATCGGCGGCGCACACCCTCTTCATCGCTGCGGCTCTTCTGCTCTTGGCTTTTTACTGGACGCTGGATGGGCAGCGCACTATTCGATCCTTGCTCCTGCTGATTCCCCAGAACCAACGGGAAAGCATTGGTGAGCTGATTGGGGCGATGGAAAGTAAGCTCGGTTTCTATATTGTCGGTCAAAGCATCCTTTGCCTGATTATTGGCGTTCTGGCGCTGGTGGCTTATCTGCTCATCGGCTTGCCCAATGCCCTGGTGCTGGCCCTGGTGGCGGGCCTGTTGGAGGCCGTGCCGATGGTTGGGCCGTTGCTGGGTGCCATCCCGGCTGCGGTCATCGCCCTCTCCATCTCTCCTGCCAAGCTAGTCTGGGTGATCATCGCCTCGCTTGTGATCCAGCAATTGGAAAACAGCCTGCTGGTGCCGCGCGTCATGCGCAAGGCGGTAGGGGTCAACCCATTCGTCACACTGCTGGCGATTTTCGCCTTCAGCTCGCTGTTCGGTGTGGCTGGTGCGCTCATGGCAATTCCCATCGCAGCCATTCTTCAACTGATCCTTGACCGCTTTGTCTTTCGTTCGGCCACGCCGGAAGCAGCACTTTCATCCGGTCGCGACTATGCCAGCCGTCTGCGCTATGAAGCCCAAAATCTGGCCCAAGACCTGCGCATGCAATCGCGGCTACGCAACGAAGGCTCGGATCAGTGGCTTGTACAAGCGGACTATGTGATGGATGAGATTGAGGCAATTACAACCGATCTGGACTCATTGCTGGCCCAGGCCAACCCTTCCGGTGTGTCATGACAAAACAGACCATCCGATTCGCTGCGGGGGTGATGACCACACTCCTGGCGCTGCTCGTATTGTGGCAGTTTCGCACTGCTGTCATCTACGTGCTGCTCTCGCTGATGCTGGCGGCAGCCCTGCGCCCTTTGATCAATCACCTGGTTGGGCGGGGTCTGGTGGCGCGGGTGGCCTGGGTTCTGGTCTACCTGGCGGCCATGGGTGGCTTCGTCTTTGTCCTCTTTTTGAGCGGTGATAGGGCGATCCAGGAGGTTCGCTTAAGCGATAGTCTGTCCACGCGGGATGTGTGGGAGCTGCCGGGATGGTTGGCGGGCGGTTCACTCCCCCAGGCGTTGGTTGCGCAACTCCCCGCGCCCAGCCAGATCTTTGCAGCAGTGACCGGCGAACAGGGACAACTGGTGCTGCCGACCCTGCTCGGCTTTACCCAGGATATCGGCAGCGTCGTGAGCGGCTTCCTCGTCGTGCTGCTCTTGAGCATCTATTGGAGCATCAACCGTAGCCACTTTGAACGGCTCTGGCTTTCCCTGCTGCCCTCTGACCAGCGCAAACAGGCGCGGGATATTTGGCGCACAGTCGAGAATGATGTGGGCGCTTACCTGCGCGGCGAGGCAAGCCAGAGCCTTCTGATCGGGCTGCTTTTGGGTCTGGGCTATTGGCTGCTCGGCTCCCCCTACCCCACCCTCCTGGCCCTGGCCGGCGCGCTGGCCTCCCTGATCCCTGTGGTGGGGGTTGCGCTAACGCTCATTCCGTTGCTTTTGGTGGGGCTGTTGACCAGTGTGCAGATGAGCCTGTTTACGGCTGTCTATGCCTTCATCATCTTGATCGGGCTGGGGGTCTGGGTCAAGCCACGGCTTTTCAAGCGCAGATGGGACAATCCGATTCTAACCATCATTCTGCTCGTTGCCCTGGCAGACGTGCTGGGATTTGTCGGCATCATTTTTGCGCCCCTTTTGTCCGTTGTCTGCCAAATTCTGTGGAGCCGCCTGGTCAGCCATCCTGCACCGGTGGGGTCCGCGGCCCAGGTTTCGGATCTTAAAGAGCGGCAAGCCGGTGTGCTGGCAGGCATACAGGCATTGGAGGAAGCACCCCCGGTTTTGGTGACCAGCAGCCTGAAGCGGCTTGCGGATTTGATCGAACAGGCTGAATCCATTCTCGGTAGGGCGCAGACCACAGATGGCGGAGCGCTGAAACCGCCTGACGGTGGCGGTCTACTGATTCTGCAAACGGCTGTAGACGTGCGGTTAGAAAGTGTACTCACAGATTCTACGCTGAAGAAATAGACGATGCGCACACCCAGAATCATAAGTAATTTGGCAGAGATCAGGCAGCGGGGTATCCGCAGAGCGCGCAGATTTGACGTTCGGTCACACGGCTGGCTTGGGCTGTTGTGGATCGCAGCCAGTCAGGCCGTCAAGCCCGAATCGTCAATTGCGGCTGCGGCGATTGCCTACTTTTCCCTTTTTTCTCTCTTCCCCCTCGTTCTCCTGAGCATTTCCATTGCCAGCTTCAGTCTCGGCTCATTGATAGACCAGCAGCACGCAGTTATCCAGCGGCTGGAGTTTGTTGCGCCGGCCCTGGGTCAGTTGGTGGGCCAAAATATCGACGAAATCATCCGGGCGCGCGGCTCCGTCACTATAGTTGCGCTGGTGAGTCTGATCTGGTCTGCTTCGACCATT
Organism: Litorilinea aerophila; assembly: GCA_945905745.1. GTDB lineage: Bacteria > Chloroflexota > Anaerolineae > Caldilineales > Caldilineaceae > JACQGT01. The sequence goes on along the minus strand of CAMDQF010000249.1, from coordinate 4,021 downwards.
TTTTACACGCTCACCGGAACCCTGCACAAGATTTGGGACGACAAACACAGTCGCCCTGTCTGGAAGCGGCGCGGCCTGGCCATTCTTTTTGTCCTGACCTTCGTCGGGCCGATTCTCTTTCTGGCCTCTTTTGTCAGCAGTATGATTGCCAACCTGCTCATATGGATGCCCGCTTTGAACCTTCCTATCGGGGACGGCGTCAGCTTCGTCGTCTCTATTTTGCTCGATATTAGCCTGTTCACCCTCCTCTATATCCTGCTGCCCCACGCCGATGCGACCTGGCGCGAGATTTTACCCGGCGCGATAGGGGCCGGGCTGCTCTGGGAGCTTGCCAAGAAAATTTTCTTGTTCTTTGTTGCCACTTACATCTCCGTTTCCAACCTGGTTTATGGTTCAGTGGCAGCCATTTTCGCAATCCTAATCTGGGCCTACCTGAGCGGCATTATCTTTCTTTTCGGCGCGTACTTGAGTCTCTTTTTCTACCAGCGCAAGCAGGAGAAGCAAGAAGCGGCGGCCCCATTACAGGAGAAAAGCGTATGAGTGAATCCTATGACAAGCAGCCTGACCCGACGAAGCTACGCCCTATGCGGGCCAAGCTTATCTTCAACCCCAGCGCGGGGGCAACCAGAGGAGCGCCGGTGGGCATTCTGGATGTGATCCACGAGATGCAGTTCTGGAAGCTCGTGCCAGAGGTCTTTCTGGTGGAGGAGGGCTGCGACCTGTCGGGTGCAGTGCGCGACGCGCTGGCGCAAGGAATCCAACTCTTCGTAATCTGCGGCGGCGACGGCACGATTGCGTCCGTCGCCAGCCTATTGGTCAATACACGCGCCAGCCTGGGCATTGTCCCCAGCGGCACCCAGAACAACATCGCGCTCAGCCTGGGCATCCCAGCCGATATGCCGGCAGCCATCGCCCTGCTGCGTATGGGCCGCCGCAGCCAAGTGGATGTGGGCATGGCCGTCTGCGGGGAAGTGAGCAGACCTTTTCTGGAAATCTGTTCGGTGGGACTGGGTTCGGCGCTTTTTCCGGCTGCCGACGATCTCCTCCACGGCAATCTGGCCCGCATCGGTGATTTTCTGTCAACGCTGGTCTCTTCCCCGCCCGCCGAGATAGACTTGGTGCTGGACGACGAGCAGGAGGTACACGCGCTGGGGCACGCGGTGCTGGTCGCCAACATGCCCTTTACGGGTCTCCATTACCAGGTTGGCTCTGCTGCCGCCTTCAATGATGGCCTGCTGGATGTGCTGCTCTTTGCCGACCTCTCCAAGCTGGAGTTGCTGGGCTATATGTTCAAGGGGGTGGGGGCAGACGCTGCGCCAGACCCACGCATCCAGCGTTACAGCGTGCGCCGGGTGGAGATCGCCACCCAGCCCGCTATGCCGATTATGGCGGATGGCAACGCCTTGGGAGAAGGGCAGGTGCGTATCGAAGTGCAGCAAGGCGTTCTGGCCGTGATGGTGGGCGAGCCGACACCAGAGACGCAGCCCGCCCCCGACGCACTATTGGGGGCACAGACCGATGCAACCACCGCATGAAATGCGTCTGAATCGCCCGTTGGCCTGGGCGGTGGGTCTTGCGCTTGGCCTGCTCATCTTCCTGCTCTGGTTGCCGCCCGGCGTGCGCATCTACTTTTGGCAGCGTCTGTTGGCCCAGCCCATCCTGGCCAGCATGACTGTGGGCTTTGGCTTGCTGGCGCTCTCGCTGCTCTGGTCCACCGGCCAGCGCGTGGACGCCTGGGCCTTCCTCTTCCTCAACCTGCGCGGTCACCGCCCGCCCTGGCTGGATCAATTGATGCGGGGCTTCACCCAGATTGGCAATGGGCTGGCTGGGGTGGTGCTGGCCCTGATCCTCTTTTTTGCTGGGCTTCGTCTGCTGGCCTACGAGATGATCCTGGGCACGTTGACTTTATGGCTGGTGGTCGAACTGGTGAAAGCTCTGGTACACCGGGGGCGACCCTTCATCCGGGTCACACAGGCGCGTATTGTTGGCCGTCGGGAAGGCGGGCGTTCCTTCCCCAGCGGGCATACCAGCCAGGCCTTTTTTATGGCCACGCTGCTGGTCGGCTACTTCCAGCCTGGCGTCTGGGCGCTGGGGCTGCTTTACGCCATCGCACTGCTGGTGGGTATCACGCGCATCTACGTGGGCGCGCACTACCCGCGGGATGTGCTGGCCGGGGCCATTCTGGGCAGCGCCTGGGGTCTGCTGGGTGGGATCGTCTACGGGTAAAACGATGAAAAGCGGACGCAGTCCTTTGTAACCCGCACTGTCAGTGCGGGCTGCCGCAAGCTAACAGCTTGCGTTACTTGGCTATTTTCACAACAGAAAGGTACAAACGATGAGTACGATCACAACGAAAGACGGTACGCAGATTTATTACAAGGAGTGGGGCACGGGGCAGCCAGTGGTCTTCAGCCACGGCTGGCCTCTCAATTCGGATAGCTGGGAGGCCCAGATGTTCTTTCTGGCCGCCAACGGCTATCGCTGTATTGCCCACGACCGGCGCGGACATGGCCGATCGAGCCAGCCCTGGAACGGCAACGACATGGACACCTATGCCGATGACCTGTCGGAGCTGATTGAGATGCTCGATCTGAAGGACATTTTTCTGATCGGCTTCTCTGCGGGCGGCGGCGAAGTGGCCCGCTATATCGGTCGCCACGGCACGAAACGGGTGGCCAAAATTGCGCTGATCGCCGCTGTACCGCCGTTCCGGTTGAAAACGGCGGCCAATCCCGATGGCGAACCGATGGAGAAATTCGACAAAACCCGCGCCGATTCTATCGCCGACCGATCCCAGTTCTACAGGGATATCGCCAGCGGCCCCTTCTTCGGGGCCAACCGGCCCGGCTCCACAGTCTCCCAGGGCACGATCGATTCGTTCTGGCTGCAAGGAATGCAGGCGGGTGCCCAGAACACCTTCGACTGTATCAAAGCATTCTCCGAGACGGATTTCAGGGCAGACCTCAAGCAGTTCGACGTGCCGACGCTGATCATCCACGGCGACGACGACCAGATCGTGCCGATTGGCTCGACTTCTCTCCGTTCGGCCAAACTGATCAAGAACGCAACCCTGAAAATCTATGCGGGCGCACCCCACGGCCTCGCCTACACCCACAAAGAGCAGCTCAACGCCGACCTGCTGGCATTCCTGGTGGGCGGGTCATGATGAAAACTCTATTGAACCGTGAGTATCCCCAGCCGGGTGAAGCCAAGCTGATCGAGGAAATGGTTGCGGTCGCTGTGGAGCGGATGAAGCCCCAGGAGGGGCGTATGCGCCGCGGCCAGCATGCCAAAGCGACCGGCTGTGTACGAGGAGTTTTTACAATCCGCGACGATGTGGCGGATGAGTTGCGCTACGGCGTCTTCAAGCAGCCAAAGCGGTCATTTCATGCGATCGTGCGCTTCTCCAACGCCTCGGAGTCGTTCTACCCCGACGGGATGGGTGACGCACGCGGCATGGCGGTCAAACTCCTGGATGTGGATGGAGAGCCGGCCATGCCCGGCATTAAAAACCGCCACCAGGATTTCGTGACCGTCAACATTCCTGTCTTCCCGTTTGCCACGCCGGCTGACTACGTGAAGTTTTTCGACATCCGCGCCACGCCGGTGGTGGGTGATCTGCTGGCCGGGGCCTGGTTTGCGCTTTTCCACCCGGGCAACCTGGCCAGCGTAGTGCCGCTCCTCAGCGAAACCGTCGCCAGCCCACTGGTGACCTATTGGAGCGGCTCGCCTTACTGGCTTGGCCCAGCCGGAACAAGCGGCGGCCACGCCGTAAAATACTCGCTTGTGCCCCGTTTCGAAGGAGCGGCGTCACCACCGGAAGATCCAACCAGCCAGACCGACGACTACCTGAGACATGCGCTGGCGCACTACCAATACCTTCGCCAAGTTGATGAAAAAACGGAGCCAAGAAGTAAGATAGATTAGCAACGGACAAGTTGGTTACTCTATCTCTACTCAAAGGCTCCTCATGGACATTATTGCGCTACTTCAGGTATTGAGTCAATGTTTGGATCAGGTA
>CAMDQF010000248.1 GCA_945905745.1 Litorilinea aerophila | reverse complement strand
GCCAATCTGGTGGATGCTCTGTCCGGCGAAGGCCCCTTCACCGTCTTTGCCCCGACCGACGAAGCCTTTGCCGCTCTGCCTGCTGGCACGATTGATGCCCTCTTGGCCGACCCGACTGGCGACCTGACCCAGATTCTGCTCTACCACGTCCTGAGTGGCAAAGTGATGGCCGAAGCGGTTGCCGATGGCCTGGAAGTAGAGACTCTGCAGGGTTCGACTGTGAAGTTCACTGTGGTGGATGGCAAGCCGATGATCAACGGTGCGATGATTATCACCACCGACATCGAAGCCAGCAATGGTGTGATTCACGTCATCGACGCGGTTATCACGCCTCCCACCGAGTAAGAAATTGTAGCAGTAGTCTGTCTGCTCCCCCCAGACAGTTGATCACAGAAGAGAAAGGGCAGCGGAATTATCCGCTGCCCTTTCTCTTTTGGCCCAGCCGTACAGAATTACATCCCCGCCGAGGGACAGAGATCGGCCAGGGTACACTGGCCGCAGAGGGGTCTGCGGGCATTGCAGACCCGCCGTCCGTGGAAGATGAGCAGGTGGGAGATGTCGATCCAATCGGACTGGGGCAGGAGTGCCATCAACTCCTTTTCGATCTTCTCCGGCGTGGCACTCTCCACCAGCCCCAGCTTTTGGGAGAGCCGCTTGACGTGGGTGTCCACTACCACCCCATCGGCCAGCCTAAACCAGACCCCCCGTACCACATTGGCCGTCTTGCGCGCCACCCCGTGCAGAGAGAGCAGGTCATCCATCTCCTGGGGCACTTCGCCGCCGAAACGCGCGCAGATGGCCGCGCTGGCTTCTTGCAGGGATTTGGCTTTGTTGCGGAAGAAGCCGGTGGAACGAATGAGCTCCTCCAACTCGGCCCGGTCTGCGGCGGCCATCGCTTCCGGCGTGGGATAGCGGGCAAAAAGCGCGGGCGTCACCAGATTGACCCGTTCGTCGGTGCATTGGGCAGAGAGAATTGTGGCGCAGAGCAGCTCGAAGGCATTCGTGTGATGCAGCGCGCAGGCCGCGTCCGGGTGGGCCAGGCGCAGGCGGTAGCTGATCTCGACAATGCGTTGGCTGGCGGGCGCGGTTGTGTCGGTCATTGCTGCCTCAATCCTCAGACGTCCTCGATTCCCAACTCGCGCAATTTGGCGGCATAGCGTTCGGCGCGCTCTTTCACTGCCTGGTATTTGAGCAGGACAAAGTGACGATAGACCGGGTCTTCGGCCATCTCTTCCATAGACGGCTGGTTGCGCAGGTCTGCCACACGAAACTGAAAGCCGGGCAACACCTCCGAACGCAGAACGCCCTCCGCGTCAGGCAGGATCGGCTCATACGCGCCTGCCGAAGTGCGGCGATAGAAGACCGTCCGTTCATCCCAGTCGAGAATGTAATATTCCTTGACGCCGATCTGGGCGTACTCCTGCTTCTTGATAATCGTGTCCCGTTCCATCTCTGCCTTGGATGAGTCGGAGAGCGCTTCGACGCACAGATCGCAGATGCCCCGGAAGGAGCGGTCCGTATCGCGCATGGGAACGGGATTGTCGTTGCGCACGACAAAGAGGTCCGGTTTGCGGATGGTGGTTTTGTCGGGCAAAGCCAGACGGAAACCGGTCTCCAAAAGGAGCAGTTTGGCAATCGGGTTGGCTTCCAAATAGGCTTGCAACAGCATCAAAAACCACCTGTAGATCGTGACGGTGCGATAGTCTGACACGGGCTTCTCCTCCAGGATGCCATTGTTCCATTCATAGCTGACATCGGCGGCGTCGTAATAGCGCGCCCAGTAGACCTCTTCTGTCACGGCCAACCCGTCCAGCGACACCGGTAGTTCTGTCGGTTTGTGACCATTCGTAGCCTCGGGATAGACTTCCCGAATTGGCGCGCTCGTTTTCTGCTGTAGATTCGTCATGCGGCCCGTTCCTTTCCTCTTACATCCGTCAGCGCGATCCGCTTCCCTTTGCGGCAGGATCTACACAAATCATAGCACAACTTAGAAAGCGCTTCAATCAAAAAAACAACCCAGCAGCGGGTCTTTCTTCTTCCATTTGCGTCTCCCCCCAAAACGTCTATACTACATAGACAAGACCGATTCGCTCACCGCTTGCCAATCCCTAATCGCCAATATCCAATCCCCACAGGAGAAGCCGCCATGACCACCAAAATCGCTCGCGTTGAACCCAAATTTAAGAGTCCCGGCCCCCACCCCAACGGCATTCAGGCATCGCCCGAAGGTCTCTGGTGCATCGACCAGGGCAACCACAAAGTCACTCGCCAGGACTGGGAGACCGGACAGGTGAATTTCGAGGCCCAGACCGACACCGTTCACTCCAGCGGCATTACCCTGGGCGGCGGCTACCTCTGGATTGCCTCCACCTACGAAGTCAAAATTGCCAAACTGGACCCGGCCACAGGCAAGACGATTGCCAAATACGACTCCCCCGGCGCGGGGATTGTGGCCTGGATGCAGGGATCGCCCAAGGCGGTTGTCACCGGCGCGCACGGGCTGGAGTGGAAGGATGGCAAACTCTACGTGGCCTCGCCCCCCTCCCAGCATATCCACGTGATGGACCCGGAAGGCTGGACGGAAATCCACCGCTTCCGCGCGCCGGGGCTGCGGGTCCACGGCCTGGCCTGGGGACGGGACGGCTTTCTCTGGGCAGCCGACACCAGCGCGGGAACAGTGGCTCTGCTCGACACTGCCGATGGCCGGGTAATGGATGTGATCCGGGCGGAGGCACCGGTGGAGGTCCACGCCATGACCATCCACGAGGGTGTGCTCTGGTATGCAGACGCGGAGACGTGTGAGATCGGGCGGTTGATTGTGGAGTGAGCGGTGGATAGTAAACGGTGAACAGTGAACAGTGAACAGTGAACAGTGAACAGTGAACAGTGAACAGTGGGACACCACTGATTACTGTTCACTTGCCTGTCTGTTGAGCAGACTGAAGGGGAAGCCAGTGAACCAATCAACCACTCCCATCCGCGGCCTCGGCGAGATTGCCCTGCGCGTCGAAAATCTGGACGCGATGCAGCGATTCTACGCTGATGTCATCGGTCTGGAACTGATGCAGCGTTTCCCCACCAGCGCCTTCTTTCGAATTGCCGAAGGCTACGCAGGGCATACCCAGATTCTCGCCCTCTTTGACCGCACAGCCGCGTCGGATTACACCGGGCTGGACCCGGCGCGTACGACAGTTGATCACATCGCTTTCACTATTGCCCTGGCTGATTTTGCCCCGGAAAAAGCGCGTCTGGAAGGGTTGGGGCTACAACTTCACACAGCAGAACACGGCTGGACCCAATGGCGCAGCCTCTATGTGGCCGACCCGGAGGGCAATACGGTCGAACTGGTCTGCTACGATCCATCCATCGATCCGCCATCGGCAATCTGAACAGCAAGCGTAGGTTGGGTTCTCCCGGCAAGAGAGCGCCATCTTCGAGACCAGCTTGTGCCGGGAGAACCCAACACACTGCGGTCTACTGAAATTGAATTTCACCAGCACAGGAGGCAGCCATGTCCGTAAGTACAAACCCCTGGTCTATGCACGAACGGGTGCGTGCCGTCCTCAGCGGGCGCAAACCCGACCGCCATCCCTTCGTGGATCGCCTGGAACTGTGGCACAAAGGACTCTCCCACACGGGTGGGCTGCCCCCGGCCTACGCCGATCTCTCGCTGAATGAGATTCACCGGCAAGTGGGCATTGGCCGCCAGAAAATGCTATCGCCCTACGGCGTGCGCCTGCGCGGGGTGGAGATGACCAGCACTTTCAACGGCGAACCTCTCGCCGCCGAGCGTGAACCGGTCGTGGCCCGCTTTCCTGACGTGGACAGTCTGCTGCCCCAGGGCAAAGTGGGCAACACCCACATCCGACTGCAAACGGCTGTGGGTGCGTTGACACTCGAATATGTGACGCTGGAGGAGATGCTTGCCTCCGGCGCACGAGGCTATCTGGCCAAACACCCCATCACCGAAGATGCCGACTACCTGGTCGTCGAGTATATTCTGGAGCGGGCCGAGTTTGTGCCCCAGTACGACGAGTTTCGGGCGGCCAAGGCGGACGTGGGTGAGCACGGCTATGTGATGCCGATGACCGAGCGCATTCCCTTCCAGCAGTTGCTCATCGACTATTTCGACAGCGTGGATTTCTTCTACGCCCTGTATGACAGCCCGGTTGCCATCCATCGGCTGCTGACCCTGTTGGACCAGAGGGTGACCGAGACGATGCGCCGTCTGGCCGAGCTGGACGAACCCTATGTGGAGATCGGCGACAATCTGGAAGGTACGATGACCAATCCCAATCTCTTCCGCCAGTACGCCCTGCCCGCCTACCAGCGCTACACGGAGATGCTCCACGCCCAGGGCAAGCGGGTGGGCAGCCACACAGACGGCAATCTGCACTCCCTTCTGCATCTGTTGCCGGAAACTGGGCTGGACGTCTGCGAGTCCGTGGCCGCTGCGCCTCTGGTTCCCTATCCCTTCGAGGAAATCTGGGCCGCCTGGCAGAATGGGCCTATCATCTGGGGTGGTATTCCCACGCCCCTACTGGAAACGCGCACGCCGCTGGAAGAGATGAAAACTTACGTCCATCGCCTTTTGGAGACAGTGGGGGACCGACCGATAATTATCGGTGTCAGCGATATGGTGCTGCCTGTCAACGAGATCGAACGGGTTCGCTGGATCGCCGAGACAATCGAAGCGTATGCGCTGTAAAGAACGCAAAGATTTACAGGAGAAGCATCCGCGTTTATCTGTGTTCATCCGTGACTGGCATACCTTTTTGCAGGAGAGTCATTCCTGGATCCGTGTAAATCCATCCAATCCGTGTCTATCCGTGTACTTGTGTAAAGGCCATTTATGACAACCAATGACAACTGGCGTATGGAGACCGTCGCCATTCACGCCGGCAAAGAGATCGATCCGACCACCGGCGCGGTGATGTCGCCCCTGCATCTCTCCACCACCTACGAACGCAAGGCCGACGGCTCCTATCATAACGGCTTTAGCTATATCCGGGGCGACAACCCGACCCGGCGCAGCCTGGAGGATGCCCTGTGCGCGCTGGAAGGGGGCATCTGCGCGGCCGCCTTCGCCTCGGGGATGGCCGCGATTATGACCGTCTTTCAGGCCCTGCGCCCCGGCGATCACGTGCTGATCCCCGACGACATCTACTTCGGCACAAAAGTGATGATCGACAAACTCTTCACCCCCTGGGGGCTGAGCAGCAACCGGGTAGATATGACCGATCTGGACGGGGTGCGGGCGGCAATGCGCCCCAATACAAAGATGCTCTGGATCGAGACGCCCTCCAACCCGCTGCTGAAGATCGCGGACATTGCCGCCACCGCGGCCATCGCCCACGAAGCCGGTGCCATTCTGGCCTGTGACAGCACCTGGCCCTCGCCCGCGCTCCAACGCACGCTGGCATTGGGGGCGGATCTGGCGATCCACGCCACCACCAAATATCTGGGCGGCCACAGCGATCTGCTGGGCGGCGCGGTGATTGCCCGCGAGAACAGCCCCTTCTTCGATACTGTGCGGACGATCCAGCAGGCAGGCGGTGCGGTTCCCTCCCCCTTTGACTGTTGGCTGCTTCTGCGGGGCATCCGCACATTGCCCTATCGGATGCGGGGACACTGCGAAAACGCGCAACGGGTGGCGGACTATCTGTCCAGCCACCCGAAGATCGAAAAAGTCCATTATCCGGGCCTGCCCAGCCATCCCGGCCACGCCATTGCCGCCCGCCAGATGTCTGGATATGGCGGGATGCTCTCGATTCAATTGGCCCCGGACCTTCTGCGCACCGGCGAGCAGAACGCCCGACGTATGGCCAACCGCACAAAACTTTTTGTCCAGGCCACCAGCCTGGGCGGGGTAGAGAGCCTCATCGAGCACCGGGCCTCCATCGAAGGGGCCGTGACCACTGCACCGGTCAATCTCCTGCGCCTTTCCATCGGCCTGGAACACCCGGATGATCTGATTGCCGACCTGGAGCAGGCGTTGGCGGACGAAGTAGCGTTTGAACGGTGAAGCAGAGGAGCGGAAGAGCGCCGGTAGCGTCATTCTTTCGCATTACGTAGCGTATTGATACTGGCGATAAATATGCCGATCAACTGATTTGTCTCGTCGATCAGTTGATCGATACCCTCTGCGTGGGTCATTTCGTGTTCACGCAGTAATTCAAGCCAGAGCGCGCTTTCCTCCAATTCCTGCAAAACGATGTAGAACTTGGCGATACGATCCGCCCTGCTGCGTGAATGTTTGGCCTCCCTGTGATTGGCGGCGCATCCAGTACCTGATCTCAAAAGTTGTCTGCCTATCACCAGCGCAGCGTCGTTGTAATGATACTGCTGCTGGAGATAGGCGTACAATCTGATCATGCGGCTTGCATATCGCTTCGTGCGATCTCTCAATGCCTGATGTTGATCCATCGCCCCCGAAACTCCCGCTCTATCGCTTTCCCGCTCTTACGATTGGAAAATCGTCACACCCAAGTCCCGGTATTTCTGCCGTTCTTCCGGTTTGGTGCCTGTGCCCATCGCGATGCGCACACCTGTGCCCGCCAGTTGATCCCGCACGCTCGCCATGCACCCTTCCACGGTCTGCAAGGGGAAGTGGGGATGCAGTTCCATACTGAATTGCAGGTCGTTCGGCCCGAAAGTAACGTGGGTGATGCCTGGTCGCAGCATCCGCCCAATGTTTGTCACCGTCTCCACGGACTCAATCTGAATGCTCAACAGGACAGTATTGTTCCACCAGGCCGCGTATTCCAGCCGGGAAGAGGGCGCTTCTTTGGAGCGCACGCCCAGCCGATTGGCCCCGCCCCAACTGCGCCGTCCGATGTTGCCATAATAGGCGTAGGAGATGGCGTCGTCCACGCTGTACTGCTCCATCACTTCGGGGACCAGACAGCCCGTCGGCCCCAGATCGAAGAAGCGGCCCACTTTGTGTGCATCCCGGGTGTGGGGGATGCGCAGTTGGACGGGGATGCCCAGCTCCTCGGCTGCACCAGTAAAGGCCACCAGCAGGTGATCGCTGTAGGCCGAGTGTTGGGCATCCAGCCAGATGAAATCACAGTTGGCTGTGGCCCAGATTTCGGCCAGTTTCTCTTTGCTCCACTCGATATCGGATCGCAGGGCGACTACTTCTTCGCCCGCCTGAATACGCGCCCGCAAACTCTTGGCTGTCATTGCTTCTTATCCTTGTCTGGTTGTGGTGGGTAAACTCTCTGCAATGGTGAAAACGCAAGGTAGTGCGTAGTGCGTGTACTGATTCACCGACAACGCTCTACGCACCACATAAAGGGAATGCCCCGAATTACGCGTCTGGATAGACAATGTGACTATTGCGCGGGATGATCAGCGGCGACGGCCCGCCCGCGGGAAATTGGGCCGCCCACTCATCGGGATTGTAATCCCGTTTGACAAAACAGGCCCGATGGGCCGGGACCGCGTGGGAAAGGCCGACTGCCTGTGCCATCCTCACACTGCCCGCAAAGAAAGGAAATTCTCCTTCGCTGGGATGGGTGGTGAGAAGTCCGACCTGGGGCTGCAACTTCGCCACCGGCTGGGTCAGTTCCGGGTGGTCGGCGAAGGTGTGGATGGGATCGCCGGAGAAGTAGAGGCGCACGCCATCCACCGCCACCACGTAGCCCAGATGGGTGACATCCGGCGGTTTGATGCCGGCACCGGGATTGCCCGCTGGCGGTTTGGCATAGACCGCGTGGACTGTATAGCTGGCCAGTTCCACCGACTCCCCGGCCTCAATCACCTGTGTGTGGGATGGCTCCACCTCTGTCTCCGCCAGGATCTTGTCGATACTCTCCTGCGGGCCGACGAAGAGACAGTCCGGGAATGCATCTCTGATGCGGCTGATGGATTCGGGCCAGGTGTGATCGCTGTGGTTGTGGGTGAGCAGGACAAAATCCGTGGGCAAAGTCGCTTCGTCCAGAGGCGGCTGGGCGTGGATAAAACGCTCCGGCGCGCGCTGGCGGGGGAAGTAGGGGTCCACTTGCAGCACAGACCCGGCGGCGTCCTTCACGGCGTAGCAGCTCTGCTCGAACCAGTGGATGGCTACGTGGCCGGGCGGGACAGAAAAAGTAGCGAGGGGGTGCATTGGATTTCCTCCTGGGGGTGGGAGCGAAACATTCCCATCAACGATACCCCAAATTGGGGCAGATGTCCATTTGGGCAGTCCAGCAATCTCTGATCAATCCGCCTGTCAGACCGCCATCAACACACCGCCGTCGATGTTGATAGACTGGCCACTCATGGCAGCAGCATCGTCGCTTGCCAGGTAGACCGCCAGGGGCGACACCTCATCCGGCTCCAGACGACGACCCAAGAGGGTTGCCCCCCGTTCGATCTCTTCCAGCGAACGGCCTGTACGCGCGGCGTCGTGGGCCAGGCGGATGTCGGCGACCAGCGAATGGACCGGGCCGGGGCAGATGGCGTTGACGGTCACGCCGCTGCTGGTCACTTCCAGGGCCAGGGTGCGGGTGAGGCCCAGCAGCCCGTGCTTGCTGGCCGCATAGGCCGCGCCGTGCACCAGCCCAACTTTGCCCACAATCGAGGCCACATTGATGATGCGTCCCTGCTTGCGCGTCAGCATCTCTGGCAATATCTGGCGGATGAGCAGGTAGGGGACGGTCAGATTGACCAGCAGGACCCGATGCCAGAATGCGTCGTCGTAGTCCGACACAGGCCGGGGACTGGCGCTGCTGCCGATACCCGCATTGTTGACCAGAATGTGGATGTCGCCCAGGGCATCGTGGGCGCTGCGATAGATGCGTTCGGCCGCGCCCGCCTCGGCCAGGTCCACGGCGATAACCGAACAGCGGCGGCCCAGACCCGTCACCGCCTCGCGAAGCGAGGCCAGTTCGCCTTCGTTGCGGGCGGTGGCAGCGATGTCCGCGCCCTCAGCGGCGAAGGCCAGCGCGATGGCCCGGCCGATGCCTTTGCTGGCCCCGGTGATGAGTGCCGTCTTTCCCTGTAGTTTCATCGATCTCCCCTTTTGCTTGCGTATTTCGTATTGCGTAGGTTAGGTATGTTTTCGTTTCTTTCGGTGCGAATTGGGTAGGGGCGTAGTCTGTCACCAACTTACCTTTCCCTCCGCCGTCCTTCGCTGTCGCGTCATCACTGCTTACGCAATACGGAATACGTAATTCTCAATCCAAATGAAAGACCTCTTCCAACTCCACCAGCATCTCGTCGGCGTGGCCTCCACCCAGTCCTTCAAAGAAGGGAGCCATCATCGTCTGCCAGCGGGCGTTGACATCTTCTTTGGACATGCCCGCCCGGGCGGCGTCGTAGTCCGGTGTCTCGAAGTAGCCAAAGAGCAGACCGTCTGGGCGCATAAAGAGCGAATAGTTGTGCCAGCCGTGGCGGCTCAGCGCCTCCAGCATCTCCGGCCAGACTGCCGCGTGGTGGACTTTGTACTCCTCGATTTTCTCCTGCTTGTGTAGTGATCAGGATGATGATGAAATCAAAATAACCAAAGCCTGTTAGCGAACTCGTTGGGGGAGAGGCCGGGAATCGGCAGTCCCTGATGGGGACGGTCATTATACTCGGCCAAGAATTGTTTCAAAAGAAGGGCCAACGCCAGGTCATCCGGCCAAGGTTTATCCTTGAGCCACTCTTTGAGAGTGCGGACAAAGCGTTCGGCAATGCCATTGGATTGGGGTCG
>CAMDQF010000247.1 GCA_945905745.1 Litorilinea aerophila | reverse complement strand
GGGGGACCGATGGGGGGGAGCAGTCTGGCGCTGATGGCGGTTGCCCTCCTCATTGGGATGAGCTACAATCGTTTTTTTCGCAGCAATCTGCTGGTTCCTCTCCTGAGTATTGTGCTGGGAACGCTGGTCTATTCCTATTTCTATTGGGGGATTCTGGCCCTGACCAATCATTGGCTTCCGCTTTGGGATACAACCACACGGCTGATTTTCCCGGCGGTGGTGTACAATGGGGCTATTATGCTGTTGATCATTCCCTTTCTCAACCGCCTCCCGGAGCAACAGGAGGTGAGTTAACCGATGTTTGAACGTTCTGAACGCACAGCTACGCTGGCTACGGCGATGGTCCGCCTTGGCGTGCTGGTTGCCTTTCTGGTGCTGATCGGCCGGCTCTATCAATTGCAGGTGATGGAAGGGGGAACCTATCAGGCCCAGGCGGACGATAACCGCTTCCGTTTTATCGAAATCGCTCCGCCCCGGGGTGTGATCTATGACCGCAACGGCGAAATCCTGGCCCGCAATCGTCCCAGCTTTGTAATTGCACTGGTTCCGGCTGAATTGCCGGATGACATTTTCGATACGGATGTGGACGAGGAGGAGCTGGCTATTGAGCGGCTGCTGCGGGTGTTGCGGGCCGATACGGATCGGGAGATCGCGCTCAATCTGGCCGAGGTGATGTTCCTGCGTTTGGGCCGGGCTGACTTTGCCAGGGTCGTCACCGCTGCCGGTGTCGATCTGGACTTTCGGCTGGTCACTTTGCAGTTTGTGGAAAAAGTTGACGACTCGGAGCAACTGGTCGAGCGGCCAACCCTTATCCCCGATCTCTCCCAACCTTTGCCGTTGGAAGGGTTGGTGGCGCTGGTCTACCGGGCGGTGCAACTGGGAACCCAGGGTAGCTCCTACGAGGCGATCCCCCTGTTGGAGCTGGTCAATCGGGATCGCGCCTTTGATGTAGCGGAAGAGACTTACCAGTTGCCGGGCGTGCAACTTCAGCAGATTCCTGTGCGGGACTACGTTTTTGGCGAAACGGTAAGCCACAGTTTGGGGTTTATGGGGCCAATTCCCGCCCTGGCCGCGGAGATCTATGAATCGGAAGGCTACCGAAACCCGAACGAACAGGTGGGGTTGAACGGTCTGGAGTTTACCTATCAGGACGAGTTGCGGGGCACACCGGGGCAGAAGTTTATTGAGGTAGATATTCTGGGTCGCGAGATGCGTACCGTTGGGAAGGTGAACGAACCGATCCCTGGCCTGAATCTGCGGCTGAGTCTGGATATCCGCCTGCAGGAGGTGATGTACAAATCGCTTTCAGCCATGACCGAGAAGGTGAAGTCCAAGAACGCGGTGGCGATTGCCATGAATCCCAAGACCGGCGCGATTTTGGGATTGGTCAGCCTGCCAGCCTTCGACAACAACATCTTTTCCGAAGGCATCGGCCCCGACTATCTGGCCCTGGAAGCCGACGAGAACAAACCGCTGATCAATTACGCCATCGGCGGTCTCTATCCCCCCGGCTCTACCTTCAAAATGGTGTCGGCCACAGCTGCCCTGGCCGAAGGCGTAATTGAGCCGACCAGTGTGATTGTGGACGGCGGGCCAATCTACCTGCGCAATCGTTTCTTCCCCAACGATTTCTCCCAGGCCCAGAAGTTTGTGAGTTGGAACCACAAATTGGGCATCGTCCACGGCAGTATGACTGTGGTAGAAGCATTGGGGCTTTCCAACGATATTTTCTTCTACATCATCGGGGGCGGTTTCCCTGATTCTCAGGTGGGGTTGGGCAACGAAAAGCTGGCGAAGTGGATGGGTCTCTTTGGGTATGGGGAAACTACGGGCATCGATTTGCCCGGCGAAGTGACCTCGTTTCTGCCGGATGACCAATGGAAACGCATCACCCAGGCAGAATCCTGGACGACTGGTGATAGCTATAATATGGCAATCGGCCAGGGCTATGTGTTGAGCACACCCTTGCAGGTATTGGTAGAGGCCGCAGCGGTTGCCAATGGGGGCTATGTGATGAAACCCCAAATGGTCCAGGAGATGATCGACGCCGAGGGTGGCCTGCAATGGAGTTATACACCCCAGGTTGTGAGGGAATTGCCGATTAGCAAAAGCCTGTTGAGCTATGTACAGCAGGGGATGTGGGCAGTCGTCAATGCACCTTATGGCACAGCCCCTAACAGCCGGGTGGAGGGTGTGACAGTGGCGGGCAAGACCGGCACTGCCGAGTTTTGCCAGTGGGATGCGGCCATCGAAGACTGTGCCTTTCGGGACAAAGACGACAATCTGCCCTTTCACGCCTGGTATGTGGGGTATGCGCCCTACGAGGCCCCAGAAATTGCCGTTGTCGCCTTTGTTTACAATGGCGGTGAAGGGTCGGCCGTGGCCGCTCCTGTGGTCCAGGAGGTTTTGGACTTTTATTTCAATGGCCCACCCCCAGTCGATGAGCCAGAACAAACAGAAACAAGTGAGTAATCCGGTGTCTGAAATCAACCAGCCAACTTCTAAAACAAATGATTCGGCTCGGCTGTCCCGGACCGACAGCTCCTCCAAGCCTTCGATTGTGCGCATCGCAGGAACCAGCGATGGCATTGTCATGCGCATCGGCGATCAGGATGGGCGCTGGAGTGATATTGTGCGGGTGCTGGCTGGTCATTTAGCCAAAGCCGAGGGCTTCTTTCAGGGTGAACGGGTCGCTATTGAGATTGGGGCGCGTCACCTCACTGCCGACGATATGCAGCAGATCGCCGATGTGTTGGCGGGCTACAATATCGCCATCTGGGCTGTGCGCACCAGCAACCCGGAAACCCGACGGATGGTGCAGGACATTGGCCTGGCGGCTGAGGGGATGGACGCCGGCCAGGATGAGCGGGGAAGCACCGGTGACAGAAACCAACGTGCCCGCTGGGAAGTCCATTTGGGGCAACGCAACCAGACAACCCCATCGGTCAAGCCCCACTCAGAGTTTCAATCGCCCCAGGCCGTTGCCGATGCCATTGCGGAACAGGCGATTGATGGGAATGGGCCGAGCGGCGCTCTGTCACCTGCTCCGCCAAAGCCAGAAACGACCGACCGACCTGCCTTCGGTTCGCCTCCGGAGGAAACTGAAGAGACAGACGATACATCCGATCCGGAAGTGATCCTGGCCCCGCCCTACATTTTTCGGGGAACCCTGCGTTCAGGTCAGGTCTTTCGTCACGCTGGCACAATTATGCTGATCGGGGATGTGAATCCGGGCGCAGAGGTCATCAGCGGGGGTGATATTTTTGTCTGGGGCCGGCTGCGGGGTATCGTTCATGCGGGAGCTATGGGCAACGAGCGCGCGGTGGTCTGCGCGATTGACTTTGAACCTATCCAGCTGCGCATCGCCGGTTATATTGCTATGTCGCCCAAAGCTGTGACCAACGAACCGGGCCGCTGGTTCTGGCGGCGCAATGCGGTGGAAAAGCCAGAGGTGGCCCGGGTGATGGGGAAGCAGATTGTGGTGGATGTGTGGGACAGGGAGTAGGCGTGAACAGTGAACAGTGAACAGTGAACAGTAGAGACCTCTCACTGATAACTGTTCACTGGTGACTGGCGACTATCAGACAGCGAAGTGGAGCAGGCCATGGCCGGGGTGGTACTCACAATAACTTCGGGCAAGGGTGGTGTGGGTAAGACGACCACCAGCGCCAATTTAGGCACTGCATTGGCTATGGCCGGTCAACGGGTGGTGGTGGTGGACGCCGACCTGGGGCTGCGCAACCTGGACATTGTGATGGGGTTGGAAAGCCGCATCGTCTATACGGTTGTGGATGTGATCGAAGACCGCTGCCCCCTGCACCAGGCCCTGATCCGGGACAAACGGGTGGGTGAGCTGTACCTGCTGCCCGCCTCCCAGACCCGTGACAAAGACGCAGTGACCCCAGACCAGATGATGTCCATCTGCCAGGAATTGCAGCAGATTGCCGATTATGTGCTGATCGATTCCCCGGCTGGGATCGAGGGTGGGTTTCGCAACGCCGTGGCCCCGGCCACCGAAGTGCTGATCGTCACCACCCCGGAGGTCAGCGCGCTGCGGGATGCGGACAAAGTGATCTATCTGCTGGAAAGGGATGTGGGGATCGAACCCCGGCTGATCATCAATCGCTATAACCCCCGTCTCGTGCGTCGGGGGGATATGTTGAGCAGCAAAGACATTCTGGACATCCTCAGCATCGATCTTCTGGGCATTGTGCCGGACGATGACAATATCGTCATTTCGACGAACAAAGGCCGACCCATTGCTCTGGAACGAGAAGTGTACGTCAGCCGAGCCTATCATAATATCGCCCAGCGTATTTTGGGGTATAATGTGCCTCTTTTGCGCTTTCAGGAAATAAGCTGGTGGGAGCGCTTGCGTCGGATGGTGGGATTGTAGAAAATGCCAGATCGTTCACTACTGCGTAATTTTGATTATCTGTTGATGTTGGCCGTTCTGCTTCTCTGCGGCATTGGGATCGGGATGGTCTACAGCGCCACAATTTCAACCGTAGACCTGTACGACTATTGGGAACGCCAGCTATTCTTTATGCTGGTCGGCCTGGCGGTCTTGCTGATTGTGGCATTTTTTGACTATCGCCATTTGGAACTGCTGGCCCAACCAGCCTATCTGCTGTTGATCGGATCGTTGATCGCCGTCTACCTTTTTGGCGCAGTGCAGGGTGGCTCCCAGAGTTGGATTAGCGTAGGTGGCACACTGGTCCAGCCCACGGAAGCAGGCAAATTTCTCCTGATCATCTTTTTTGCCTGGTATTTAAGTCGTTTCCAGGAACAGATGCGGCGTTTTGGCTATCTGATCGCCGCGCTCCTTCTTCTTTTATTTCCCCTCGTCTTTGTCTATCTTCAACCAGACCTGGGAATGTCTGTCAACTTTGCTTTTATCGGTGCCATTCTGGTGCTGGTCAGCGGCATTCGGTTGTGGCACATTGTGCTTATGGGTATTGGCGCACTGGCCACTCTGCCCTTGTTTCTGGGGACACTCCAGGGATATATGCTGGAACGGTTACAGATATTTATCGATCCAACCTCCAACCGGGATGCGTCTTTCAATGTCTTGCAGGCATTGATCAGCGTTGGCAATGGGGGCTGGATGGGTCAGGGCTGGGGACAAGGCAGCCAAAACCAATTACACTTTTTGCGTGTACGCCACACAGACTTTATCTTCAGTGTAATTGCAGAAGAATTAGGTTTTGTAGGTACAGTGTTGATCCTTTTTCTGCTCTTCTTTGTCATTTGGCGGCTGGTGCGGATTTCCGATATGGCTCAGGACCAATTCGGGCGATTGATTACGATGGGCGTCGCTTCGATTATCTTTTTTCAGACACTTATCAATGTGGGCATGAATCTGAGTATCATGCCCGTGACAGGCATTACGCTTCCCTTCATCAGTTATGGGGGCAGTAGCTTGATTTCGACGATGCTGGCTATCGGGCTGGCACAGAGTGTGGTAATGCGCCATCGCAAGATGGACTTTCAGTAGTCGCATCCAGGATTGTAGATAGCAGATAATCGAATACGCTGCCGGGTTATGCGCGTCGTCCGATTGTAGGGTCTGCTCTTTCCAAATAACTTCTGGGTAAAGAACTACTGGGTAAAGGGTGTATGGTCTTGTATGCACAGTACGCGACAGATTCGTATGGCAGTGGTTGGCTCTTTTCTCCTGCTCATATGCACCGCAGGTGTGGGGTGGGCAGAGGGTGAAAACCCACCCCCTCCAGATTCTGGGACTCCTGCCGCCGTCGCAACGGCTACACCTGAGCAATCTCCTCAATCAGCTAACACAAACACAGATGCAATCGCGGATCCGTCCGCCTCTCCTGAGGCCGGGAACGCAGCCGAGACTGGTTCACTTCCAGAGTCTTTGCCAGAGCCAGAGCCTTGGCGTGCGGTTGTCAATAGCCTGCATCCCGGCTACTGGGAGCCGTCGATTTTGCCTGCGCAGGGTCTGGCAATGTATTACAACCCCGGCGTCTTTGAGCAGGTGCTGGACTACCGCTACACCCAGCACCACCTTAGCGCATGTGACGACTGTATCGGCTATGTGGCTCTGCTGCGCGGGGGCGACATTGACCGGCAAGTCTGGCTCCGGCGAGAGGGCCAGATGTTGGAGGGGCCTTTCTGGGTCGTAGACGCGGCTGCATTTAAACACGTCCCCAGATTGCTCAGCCGCAACTGGGTGGCGGATGTGGATCACGATACGGCCATGCGTTGGCGAATGGCCGGGCCGATTCCGATTACAGTCTATGACGCGGATTCACCGGAGGCCCAGGCTGCCGCAGAAGCCCAGAGATCCGCGGCCCAGACTGTGGCCCTTGTGGGGATCGTCTACAAATGCGCCATCGTTCCGCTGGAAACCCACAACTATCAGCTATTGGGTGCTCTGTCGGATTCAGTGAACTGTCTGATATCCCAACAGTCCAACCCTGTCGATGGCTCGGTAGATGCAGGGACGACAAACGACTGACCCCATTGGTTGCCAGATTGAAAAGCCATCCATCACGGATGGCTTTTTTCAGTACCTGTGATTATCGAAACAGCAAAGGAAGAGAAGCGATGAATTATGTGAATTTTGGTACGGCTGGTGTGAAAGTCTCGCGTATGGCTCTGGGCCTGGGACTGCGCGGACAGTCAGATGAAAAAGAGGCAGGGCGAATGGTTGAATTGGCGTTAGACCGGGGACTTAATCTACTGGACTGCGCCAATGTCTATGGGATGATGGATGACCGGGCCCACATCGGCAAGTCCGAGGAATTGTTAGGCCGGGTTCTTGGCTCGCGGCGGGACGATGTGGTGATTACGTCCAAAGTGACCGGGGCGATTGGCCCTGGCCCCAATGATTGGAGTACATCCCGCTTTCACATCCTGCGCGAAGTGGAGCGTTCCTTGCGCCGGCTCAAGACCGACCGCATTGATGTCTATCTGCTCCACTCTGTGGACGAGACAACCGCTGACGATGAGAAGTTTCGTGCCTTGGACAGTCTGGTGCAGCAGGGCAAGGTGCGCTATGTGGGCGTCTGCAACTACCAGGCGTGGCAGGTGGTGCAGGCTCTGCGCGTGCAGGACAGGCTCAATGCCAGCCCGCTGATCACTGTCCAAAATCCCTACAGCCTGCTCAACCGCAGCCTGGAGCGGGAGATCTTCCCGATGGTGCGCGCTACCGGTCTGGGCGTGATGGCCTACAGCCCCCTGGGGGTGGGGCTACTCAGCGGTCGCTATACGCCGGATTCGATGCCTGAAGAGAATTCCCTTTGGGGTAGTCGGCTCAAGAGTATTTATCGAAATGTGCTGCGGGGTCGGGCCGCGCAGGTGTTGGGGGCGGTGCGAGACGTAGCCGGACGTCTGAACGCCACCGTCGCGCAGGTGGCCCAGGCCTGGGTGCTGGCCCAGCCAGAGATTACCTGCATCATCTCCGGCGCGGATACGCCCGCCCAGTTGGAGGACAATCTGGGCGCACTGGAACTTACCATTCCCGCCGAGGAGATGGCCGTACTGAACCGGGTCTCCGCCGGATTGTCGATGGTGTTAGACGGCAGCGATTTTGTTTCGGATTAGTAGGGTGTCGATGGCGAGAAAGGGGTTTTGGGCAGGCGTGGGCGATTCCTTTGGGGGATTTATGGATAGATTCAGTCCAGCGAACCGGTCAGCCAGTTGATGGCCTGGCGCAGCAGTTGGCGGTATTCGACTGTGGCCCAAACCGACGGCGTGTGACCCGGCGCAATGTAGACCACCCGCCCATGACCAGCCGATTTTGTCCAGACCATCGGGTAGACCGTACCCCGATCTTCGGCGGTCATGTGGATGGCAATATCCGCGTCGAAATCCTGCATATAGAATTCGTCGTGAACGTTGAAGGCAGCTATGCCAGCGGTCACCGGATGCTTGCGGGCCAGGGGCGTGACTGTGAAATCGAATTGGGGCGGGTGGGTAAGAAAGCGGGCACCGATCAGCCCGCGCATGGCCTGGTTGCTGTCTCGCAAAACTGTGGCCGCGTGGAGCGCCAACAGCCCGCCCCCGTCCTGGACCCATTTGACCAGCGCCCCGGTCTGTTCGGCGGTCAGGTCTTCGGCCACGACCCCATCCTTTTGCGCGCCGCCCAGACAGGTGTAGATCGCCACCACATCCACTTCATCTTCGTGCAGGTGCAGGAGCGCGTCGCCGTCATAGGTGGATCTGATTGTGTGGCTGGTGTCGCCGACAATTTCCCCGAAGGCCGCGGCAAAACCTTCCAAATCGTGGTGGACGCCGCCGAGCAGTAGCAGAACTCTCGTGTTCATCTCAACTTTCTCCTGAAGGGTTATGGTCTGCTGCGGGAGTTCCGATTGACATTCAGCCGACTCTGCTGGTAGGATCAACTTCAATGCGTCACTCTTTTCATCCCACACCCATTATGACAGCAGACAACCCCATTTCACAATCCGCGACACCCCATCAATTCAGCCTGCGTCCGCCCGTCCAAGACGACGCAGGTGAAATTGTGGCAATGACGCGGGCCTACCAGACATCCATTGGCGATACCCCGGATATGAGCGTTGAGGAGTTGCGCCGGGATTGGATCGGCGTAAACTTGGAGGAGGATGCTCTGCTGGCGGTGATGCCGGATGGAGAGATTGTCGGCTATGCGGATATCTTCAACCGGCAATTTGTCCAGGTCAATGTCTACGCTATGACTCTTCCTGGCCCCCAACAGGTTCAGGTCTTTGCCCGGCTGGTGGGATGGGGTGAGGGTTGGGTTGCCGCCCATAAACCCGCCGACCCGGCATTGGCCCCCACAGAGATTCACTATTTCCTGCGCGATGTTGATAGCGCTTCCATTCGGGCGTTGAAAGCCGCGGGCTATGGGTATGTGCGCACCTATTACGTCATGGCGGCAGAGTTGAACGCTCCACCGCCGCAGCCGATCTGGCCGGAGGCTCTTCTTGTGCGCGCCTATCGCCCCGGCGTGGATGACGATGCCATTTTTCTGGGCAGCGAGGAACCCTTTCAAGATATGTGGAACCGCCCGCCCAGTACGAAAGAGGGCTGGCTGGAACCTACCCAAGCCGAGGATTTCGACCCGTCGCTCTGGTTTCTGCCCTTCGACCAGCGCAGCGGTGAAGTAGCTGGCAACTGTCGCTGTTCGATCTTGGATGGCTCCGGCCACGTAGACACCCTCGGTGTGCGCCGCCCCTGGCGACGGCAAGGGCTGGGGATGGCCCTGCTCCTGCACGCCTTCGGCGAGTTCTGGCGGCGGGGCATCCGCACAGTGCGTCTGTCGGTCGACGCCGAAAGCCCCACCGGCGCGCCCCGGCTCTACGAACGGGCAGGCTTTCGGGTAGAGAAGCAGTTTGTCCGGTATATGAAAAGAGTATGACAGTGATCGGGGACTGGGGATTCGGGACTGGGAGACTCGGCCCAATCCCCAATCCCCAGTCTCCAATCCCTACTATCCAACACCTCAGGAGAAAACCCAATGCACTTCGACTTACTCATTCAGGGCGGTACAGTTGTCAACCCCGGCGGCCAGAGCGGACGTCTGGATGTGGGCATCCGGCGCAACCGGGTGGCCGCGCTGGAGGCAAACATCCCCGCCGAGAGCGCGGCTCGGGTCGTCGATGCCAGCGGTCAGATCGTCACCCCCGGCCTGATCGACCTGCACACCCACGTCTCCCACCATGCCACTTGGTGGGGTAGTCACGCCGACCCGGGGGCCGCGCGCAGCGG
>CAMDQF010000246.1 GCA_945905745.1 Litorilinea aerophila | reverse complement strand
TCTCGTTTTCCAGAAGCAGGAGCAGGTCGAGCTTTTCGGCTTCTGCGGCCAACCGGGCCAGGGAAGCAATGGCCTGATCCACGTACTGGTCATAGGCCGCGTGGCTGCTGGTGTCCGGGGGATAGAAGGAGAAGATACGGATGTGGCGGGTTCCCAACTTGTGGGCGATCTGACCAAGCCGCTGGAGGTTGGCGACTTCATTTTCAATCGGATCGAGCAGGGGTGATTTGCCCACGGGGCTGCCCAGCGCGCTGACCCGGATGTTATGGGCGGCCAAAGTGGCCTGCACCCGATCCACCTCAGCGTCGCTCATCTTCAACACATTTACGCCCCAAGCCCCCCGCAATTCCAGATAACCGATGCGCAGTTCGTTCAAGACCCGGCACTGTTCGTTCAAATCCGCCGCGATCTCATCGCCAAAGGCACTGATTGTAAAAGTGGCGTCTGTCATTCGAAACTCCCTGAATGGACGAAGTAACCAGTAATCAGTGGGTCGCCGACACCTGGCACTGATTACTGGTCACTGGTCACAGTCTGTTCCGGCTCTGCGTCGAGAGTAGAGACGACCTGACCGTCGCGCAGGAGCAGCACCTCATCCACATACTCGTCTACCAGACTGTCATGCGTCACCATCAAAAAGGTCATATTGCGTTCACGCACGATACTCTGGAAGAGGGTGAGGATTTCTCTGGCGGTGTTGCTGTCCAGTTCGCCGGTTGGTTCGTCGGCCAGGATTAGCTGGGGTTGGTTGACCAGCGAACGGGCGATGGCAACCCGTTGCTGCTGACCGCCGGACATCTCGAAAGGGCGGTGATCCATCCACGGCGTCAGACCCACCAGGTCCAGGGCATCCACCGAACGCTTGTGACGTTCCTTGCCTTTGACACCGGAGATGCGCAGAATCAGTTCTACATTTTCATAGGCCGAAAGGCTGGGCATCAGGCCAAAGGATTGGAAGATAAAGCCCACGTGCATGCGCCGCCATTCGGTCAGCTTGCGTTCGCTCCAGCCGCCGATCTCCTCGCCCAGGATGCGAATCTGACCTTTGGATGGCTGGTCCAGCCCGCCGATGCAGTTGAGCAGGGTTGTTTTGCCGCTGCCCGACCGCCCTTTGAGCGCCACAAAGCTGCCCTGCCCGATGCGTAGGTTGACCCCTTGCAACGCGGCCACTTCCAAAGAACCCAAATGGTAGATGCGCCAGAGGTCCGTCGTCTCGATAGCGGCCACACCAGAGGAGGTGCGCTTGGGTTGTGCGGCTGCAACTTCGGCTGCCGGGGAGAATTCAAGATTACTCGACATCGGTTTCAGTCTCTTTGAAATTCAGTAGATGAAAATCTTTGGCGTATGCGGCGCAGATCAATTGCGGCGCAGCTCAATTCAGATCAATAATTTCTGCGTCCCACTCCTCAATTTTTCTTGCGGCGCAGACGGTCCCATATACTCCGCCCGCCTTCCCGCTGGGTGCGTTTGCGCTCATCCCGTGCCCGTTCCTGGGCGGCCAGTTCGGGCGCGTCCCGTTCGCTCGAGGCGGCCCGGATGAGGATGCCGTCGTCGGTCACGTCCAGGATGGCCCGGCCTTTGATGTTGAACTGTTCCAGAAATTCTTTGGGCACCTGCAGGCGACCCGCACTGTCCAGCACGACCAATTCTTCGAAGTGTTCTACCAGCACATGGGACGGACTGGTATCCCCCTCGGCCTCGCTGTCGTGGGCCTCATTGACCTGGACACGGGTCGAGCGACGGGTTTCGCTGGCGAGCATCCCATCGCGAATGGCAACTACCCGCTCTACGTGGCGGGCGATGCCAGGATCGTGGCTGACGATCACCGTCGTCAGGCCCAGTTCGCTGGTCAGATGGTGGAATGTGCTATAGATAATTTTGGCCGTGGCCGAGTCCACTTCACCGGTTGGCTCGTCGGCCAGGAGCAGGCTGGGGTTGTTGGCCAGGGAGACGGCAATCGCCACCCGCTGTTGTTCACCGCCAGAAAGCTCGGAGAGTCCGTGCTTGGAGCGACCAAACAACCCGACTAGTTCCAGCAGGTATTCGGCCCGTTCGTGCTTGGCCTTGCCCGAAGCCCCAGCCAAAGTCATGGGCAGTTCCACATTCTCCACCGCGTTCAGATAGGGGACGAGATTGCGTGCGCTCTGCTGCCAGACAAAGCCCACCTCTTCCCGGCGGTAGCGGGTCAGTTCAATCTCATTCATCTTGAGCAGGTCGTGCTCGCCCACCCGCACCCGGCCCGCGGTAGGGCGATCCAGCCCGCCCAGAATGTTCATCAGCGTAGACTTGCCGCTGCCACTGGCGCCGATAATAGCCATCAGTTCGCCCTGGCGCACGGAGAGGTTCAGCCCCTGGAGGGCCAGCACTTCCAGCCCGGCCACCTGAAAAATTTTGACAAGCCCATCGCACAGGATAAATGGTTCATTCATTTAGACAGTCTCACCCAGTTTAATGGCCTGGAAAATCTTCATACGCAGCAGGAGCGTGACCAATGCGCCCAACGCAACCACAAAGAGTGCGCCGAAGAGGGCATAGATGCGGTAGATGGCGGGCCAGGCGATGTTGACGAGGAAGGGCGGCGTCAACTCTTCAGGTCGGACGCCCACCTGCAAGTGGGGGATGAAGAGATCGCTCATCCACGACCCCAGCAATGTTCCCACGCCCATACCCACCAGAATCAGAAAGGCCAACTCCCAGGCCAGGAAGAGAGTCATCTGACCAGAAGAGAGACCGATGGCGCGCAGGGTGCCCAGTTCGATAAAGCGGCGACGGAAGGAGAAGAGTGTGTAGAGCAGGAAGCCCAACACCGTCAACACGGCCGCGGCCAGGAAGCCCACCGAGAGTACGCCGAATAGCCCCTGGCGTTCCGGCAACTTCTGCAATGTGGCGATCTGTTCTCTGGCTGAATACCAGTCGATAACATTGATATCGTATTGACGCAATTCTTTTTCGAGCAGGTTGTAGTCTACGCCCTGATCGATGGTGATGAGTACATCATAGGGCAATTGGCCGCCCAATTGCTCGAAAATGTATTCCAAATTGCCCACAATCAGTGGTCCTTCGTCGGGATACCAGCCAGGCCAGAGGTCAAATTCGCCCACGACTTTCATAATCATTTCGGCCCGCAACCCATAGCGGGTGACATTGACCTGTAGGCTATCGCCCACCCGGATGGTATTGGCCCGCATAAATGCCCGGGGCATCAGAATGCCCTCGTTGGCGATAGCCAGAGAGTTCATCAGCGCACCCAGAGTGGCCGGCGCAAAATCTCGCCGCCAATACGCCACGCTGGGAAAGTCCAGCCGGTCGATGCCGTAGAAACCGGCTTCTTGCCACTTGCCCTGCAACTGGACCCGCACATCAAACTTGGCGAGACGGGTGACTGCCTTAATATCTTTGGCCTTGTAATGTTCTGAAACCGGCACGAATGTCCAAACCGGCGTTTCTGTGCCGCTGCCTGCCGCGGCTCCGGCTGCTGGTGCGCCGCCACCTTCCCCGCCAGCACTGGGCGGGGTAGAGCCGAGTTCGATCAGCCGGGTGTCTGCGCCCACTTTGTAATAGACCCGGTCATAGAGGTGATCATCCAGGGTTTGGGCCAGGGAGGTTGTGAAGGCCGAAAGGCTGAGGGTCAACACCAGCAGAATCAACGGCGCGGTGTAGAGGCCCCGGTTGCGGGAGAGATGGCGGGTTGCCAGCAGCAGCCCGACTGAATTTGTGTGAGAGGCCAGCCAGGCCAATAGCGCCATCAGTAAGGGCAGAAAGCGTAAAGCCACCAGCGTCAGGGCAAAAATACCCAGCGCGGGCACGAGAAAGAGCAGCGGGTTTTCAAATAGGCTGTTGCTGCCAACCTGTCCGGGCAGGGCAATACCGCCCTGCTGTTGCAGCAGATAGATGCCGTAGCCGGCGGGAATCAGCAACATCACATCCAAATAGGCCCGCTGCCACCAGGGCGGGGTCAGTGTACGTGCCTGTTCCATCTTGTAGGTGACGATTGTGTGGCGCGCTGCGTTGAAAGTCGGAATGATCTGGGCCAGCAATGCCACCGCCAACGCGCCAAAACCGAAGCGCAGCACCGACTGGCTTAGGGTGAGACGCAGATCGGCTTCGATGGTAAAGTTGAGAAAGCTGCGGGTGGAGCCGATCAGCTCGGCCACCTGAAAGCTGGCGGGAATCCCCACGCCCAGGGCAAAGAGGCCCAGAAAGAGCGCTTCGACCCCGGAGATGCCTAGCACCTGTCCGGCGGATGCGCCCCGGCTGCGCAGTACGGCAATTTCGTTGCGCTGACGGCCCACGGCCAACCCCACCACCAGGCCGATAAAGGCCAGGAGCAGGCCGATAATCGGGATGCTGAAGGCGTAGAGAAAGAGGGTGAGTGTACCGCTGGATCGCTGGTATTTGCGCAACGCGTCCAGGGGGGAGATGCTGAGTTGGGTGTTCGCCATCAGTGTGGCAGCCCGCTGTTCCACCTGGCGGCTGCGGGCCAGAATGCGGCCCACATCGCTGGCGGTTACCTCATCCCCGTCCATCACCAGATACCAGAGGGCCAGGTTGACGTCGCTAGGGTAGTCTGGGGCAATCCGGTTGGTATAAGTGGCTTCCGGGAGCAACAGAATGTCTTCCAGGGTGTTGAGATTGTAGAACCAATATTCTTCGGTTGGGTCTGTGGCTTCCCAGATGCCCACCACACGCACGGGAATCTGGACGGTTCGGGTCTGGTCATCCGAACGGATGCGTCGGAAGGTGACATAGCCCTCGTCAACTTGGGTGCCCAGCGTCTCCGCCAGCGGCCTGCTCATCAGCACTTCGGTCGGCGTGTTCAAGTCTGTGCCAGGGTTGACCTCAGGCAGGCGACCTTCCAATAATGTAATATGGTTTTCTATATCGGAGATGAAACCTAGATTGACCCAGGCCAGGGGATCCGTGGCGTCGGAATAGGCGACCCCTTCTGTGGGGAAGAGGCGTAGATTGTCGGTCTTGAAATAGCGCACGGTCTGCTTGTGGGGCAGCCCCAGAGAATCCGCAGCCGGTCCCGACATGTAAGCGTCCAGGGGACCCATCTCTTCCCACTCTTGGGTTCCATAGGTGGAGCCGAGATAGCGGAACATGTAGGCGAAGGGTGGCCGCTTGATTGTGCTGCCGTCGTTGGTGCTACCCAATTCCTCCTGCAAAATGCGATAATAGACCGCGTCGGCATAAAGCGGGATGCTCATCACCAGCGCGATAGCCGTGATTAGACCCGTCACCAATGCCAAAGCCAGCCAGCGTTGGGCCAGCAATCGTTTGACGGCAACGACAATAATCGCCCAACTTCGTAATAGAAGTCGCATTGGAGTTATTGTCCTACCACGATTTGGCCTTCTTCCAGGCCCTCTTCAATCTCGACCCGATCTGCGGTCTGAATGCCAACCTTCACATCCACCCGGCGCTGCACGTCACCATCCTGTACAACCGCAAAGCGGCGACCGTCAAAGATGCGCAGGGCTTGGGGGGGCAGCCAGAGTACATTGTCCTTGTGCTCCAGTTCGGCCTGGACACGCACCAGATCACCCATCTTGTAGCCAGCGTCTTCCTGGCTCTGGTCGATGGAGATGCGGGTAGATTTGTCCAGATCGTCCACAGTTGTGCCGCCGCCAGTACCATAGGGATAGGGCAGCTTGCGCACCGTGCCGGTCAATGTCGCACCGGGTCGGCTGGGCAGGACTACATTGACGACCAGCTCTTCCTGCAACTCACTCAATTGGTCGCTGACCAAATCGGCTTTGATCTCCAACTCATTGTTGTCGGCAATCACGGCCACGGGCTTGAAGGCTTCGGAAGCCCGGCCCACAGTGAGAGAGACCGAGAGCAACTCGCCCGTGAAGGGTGCAATCAGTTGGGCGTCCTGCACGGCTTTGAGCAACTTGTCCACAGAAATCTGGGCTCGGTCTACGTCGTTGATCAGCAGCGGATCGACCCCCTCTTCCAGACGACTGACGGTAATCTGGGCCAGTTCCACCTGCTTGCGCTGCAGGGCCAGCGTAAGTGAACCCTCTGGCTCCTGGGTTACCATCGAAAGCAGGCGCAGATTCGCCATATCCAGGTTGAGCTGGGCTTCCTGCCGGTCATATTCCAGGGTGCGCTGGGCCTTCTCCAATTGGGATTGGGCGCGTTCCAGGTTGAGCCGGGCCGACGCCACCTCCCGCTCTAGATCGTCGATCTCCAGGTCGGCGATGACAAAGCCTGCCTCGACTATATCACCCCGTTTGGCATAGATGGCGCGTACCCGGCCATTGGCCCGGAAGAAGA
Source organism: Litorilinea aerophila (assembly GCA_945905745.1). Taxonomy (GTDB): domain Bacteria; phylum Chloroflexota; class Anaerolineae; order Caldilineales; family Caldilineaceae; genus JACQGT01. The sequence continues at coordinate 3,494 of CAMDQF010000246.1, read as the reverse complement.
GTTCTTCTTCCAGCACCGGCGCGATACGACCGCTGAAGATCAGCTCTTTCACAATTTCCCCTGTCCGCACCGTGTAGGTGGGCTTGAGGGGGACGGCTGGCGTTGGAATCGGTGTGGGTGTCGGCTCGTCGGACGATACCTGGGCGGAACGGCCTGAGGGCAACAGGGCGCAACCAGCCAGGACAACGGTTAGGAGCAGAAGGGAACCAATTCGGAGGAAGGATTTTCCCATCAGGCAATCTCACTTCGATCTGTCGGTTGGTGGATAATTCGAGGACGGTGTATTTACTGTGTACCCATACCAAATTGTCCCGGCAAATGCGGTACAACGGGAGTCACTAGCCACTGAGTATAGCCTAGAGGCAGGGTTTTCACAAAGTTGAAGCTTCCCTTGTGCGGTTTAGTCAGAAGTCTGGCTTTTGCTTTCTGCCTGAAAGTTGCCGCTATTTCTCCTTCTCCCCACAACCCGCTATAATTTCTCTCTATGACTTCTGACCTGCGCCGCAAACTTTTCTGGTCTCTGCTTTTGGCCTTTCTGGTCTATATTGGGCTGATTCTTTATGCCGACTGGCGGATGTTGGCCGGGACTCTCTCCGTTTTTCCCTGGGGATGGTTGCCGGCTGTGCTGGGGCTGACGCTGATCAACTATGCCGGGCGGCTGGTCAAGTGGCACTGGTATCTGCATCTGGTCGGTGTGGAGATCGCCTTTGCCGACAGCGCCCGCATCTTCGGCATCGGATTTTTGATGGTGCTGACACCGGGCAAGGTAGGGGAGTTTTTTAAAAGTGTGATGGTACGCAATGTGACCGCAACCCCAGTGGCTGTCACTGCGCCGGTGGTGCTGGCCGAGCGGATGACCGACGGACTGGCGATGCTGATTCTAGCTGGCGTCGGCCTCTTCGCCTTCGCCGACCCAACCGCCCGTCTGGCCGCAGGGGTGGCCCTAGCCGGGATTCTGGGGGTGATTGTGGTGGTGCAGATTCGGCCTCTGGCCCTGTGGATGCTGCGTTTTGGCGAACAGATGCCCCTGACCCGCAGCTTTGCCGGCTCTCTGGTCCAGTTGTACGAGAGCAGTTATACGCTTTTTCGCCCGCGTAATCTGCTGATTGCTGTCTCCATCGGCGTTGTCAGTTGGCTGGGCGAAGGCCTGGCCTACTATCTGGTAGTGCGGGGGTTGGGCGCGGAGTCATCCCTGCCGGCGGCGCTGATTGCCGTCTTCATTTTTAGCATCAGCTCGATTGTGGGGGCAGTGGTTGCCACACCGGGCGGTCTGGGCGGAACCGAAGGCTCACTGGTCGCCCTCAGCGAACAACTGCTTGGCATGGCCCGCACATCGGCCAGCGCGGCCGCGCTGCTCGTCCGTTTTGCCACCCTCTGGTTCGGCGTGCTGCTGGGGGTGATCAGTCTACTGCTGTGGCCCCAATTGTTGGCGGGCAGACCCCAACCGGCCAACGAACAAACTTTTGCCGTCGATGATGAGATGGTGGGATGATGGCCGTCCCTACTCACAATCCCATCATCCCACCATCGGATACCCTATGTGGAAAGTCGATCTACACTCACACACCATCTTCAGCCGTGACTGCCTGACCCGCCCGGAGGTGACGATAGCCCGGGCCCGGGCCGTCGGTCTGGACAAGCTGGCGATCACCGAACACAACAATCTGGCCGGTGCGCTGGCGGCCAAAAAACTCGATCCGGATCTAATTATTGTGGGCGAGGAGATCAAGACCACCCACGGCGAGATCATCGCCTGGTTTGTCAGCGAAGAGGTTCCCAAAGGACTCAGCCCCCAGGAGAGCCTGCGCCGTCTGCGCGATCAGGGCGCGGTGATCAGTATTCCCCACCCCTTAGATTCCCTGCGCAGCTCAGCTATGGGGCTGGAAAATGTGCTGGAAATCATCGACCAGGTGGATGCGCTGGAAGTGCTGAATGCCCGCTGTGTGCGTCCCGCGGACAACGACGCGGCCCGTGTTCTAGCCGAACAGCACGGCAAGCTGATGACCGCGGGCAGCGACTCCCACATTCCCTTTGAGTTGGGCCACTGCTATCTGGAAATGGAACCCTTCGAGGACAACGCCGAACGTTTTCTCGCCGCGCTCCACACCGCCAGGCCCACGGGCCAGGTCAGCCCCTTCTGGCCCCATCTCGCCAGCACCTATGCCAAGTGGCGCAAAAAGTTGCGTCCTGTGGCCTATGGCGGTCTGCTGCACGCGGCATAAAGAAGAGGTTGTAAACACAGATAAAAAGGAACACGGATCGCTTTGCATCCGTATTTATAAGATAATTACTCGACACAATTCTTCACCCACTCGGGACGGAACCCTTATGACCACATCCCCTGCACGTATCGCTGTCATCGGCACTGGCTGGTGGGCCACCGAGCACCACATTCCTGCCCTGCTTGCCCATCCCAACGCCGAACTGACCGCCCTGTGTGATGCAAATTTTGAGAAGGCCCAGCAGACCGCCGATGCCTACGGCGTTCCCCGTGCCTACGCCAGCGTGGATGATCTGCTGGCAAACGAGCAACTGGACGGTGCAATTGTCGTGACCAATCACGCCACCCACTACGCCGTTGCCGCAGCCTGTCTACAGGCTGGACTGCATATCCTCGTCGAAAAACCGATGGTACTCTTTGCTCGCGAAGCCAAGGAACTTGTCGATCTGGCCGCGGCCCGGGGCGTACAGATCGCAATGGGCTACAACCACACCTACGCACCCTACACTATCCGCGCCCGACAGATCGTGGCTTCCGGTGCGCTGGGCGAACTGCAATATGTCAACGGCATCTTCAATCAGCACGTCTTGCCCCTCTATGAGGGCAAATCCGTCGGGATTGGGGAAGGCCGGGAACGGGTGGTGCATAGCCCCGCGGATGTCTACAGCGATCCCCGGCGCTCTGGCGGTGGACACGGCCATTTGCAGATCACCCATCTGGCTTCCCTGCTCTTTTTCGTCAGCGGGCGACGGGTGCGCCGGGTGCAGGCGCGTATGCGCAACTACGGGCTGGCCGTGGATTTGGTGGATGCGATTCTGGTGGAGTTCGACAACGGCAGCCTGGGGTGTATCGGCGGTACGGGCAATATGGCAGACGGGCGCAAGATTGACCTGCAACTCTACGGGGAGAAGGGCTGGATTGACATCGACGAAGTGGCGGGCACGGCGCATTTCCGCACAGGCGAAGGGGTGCTTGAAGAGACGCTGACCGATGAGAACCGTCACTACTACCGTCACGCCACCACCAACAATTTCGTCGATCTGATCCGAGGCGAAGCGGAAAATCACGTCTCTGGGGAGATCGGCTGGCGGGCTGTGGAACTGCTGGACGCTGCCTACCGCTCGGCCCAGAACGATGGAGTGGCAGTCGAGGTGGCGTCCCTGTATGAGTGACCGTGGACGGTAGACGGCGGAACGCCATCTGTGGCGATCCGCCGTCTCTCTGCTTGCCATTGAAGCGTGAAACGAGAAACGTGAGATCACCGGCCGGACTC
>CAMDQF010000245.1 GCA_945905745.1 Litorilinea aerophila | reverse complement strand
ATTACCCAAACGACCTTACCAGAAAGTGGTCGTCAAGGGCAAAAAAGCCGCCAAAACAGCCTGATTTTGGCTCAATGGCTCAGTTGTAAAGATGCTTTTCTCGACTCACCATTCGTTGAGTCGATTCGTCGTTGTCAAAAGTCCAGTGATTTACACCTGTAGGCCCACTTTGACCAGGACTCGGATTGATGCTTTTGTGCTTTTTGGGTATAGTAGTCGAAGAGAGAGTGAGAATCTATTCAACTGACTTTTGGTGACAATATAGCTATGAGTGAACAACCCAGGACAATTGTAGTAGTAGACGACGAACCCAGGATGGTCCGATTTATCAAAATGAACCTGGACCTGGAGGGGTACCGGGCGCTGGAGGCGAACGACGGCTTTCAGGCGTTGGAGAAGGTCCGGGAATATCAGCCTGCCCTGGTGCTGCTCGATGTGGAGATGCCGGGGATGGATGGCTTCGAGACGCTCAAACGGATGCGGGAGATCAGCGACACCCCTGTAATTATGCTGACTGTGCGTTCGGACGAAAACGACCGCATCAAAGGGCTGGATTTGGGCGCAGATGATTATGTGACGAAACCCTTTAGCCCGCGCGAACTCTCCAGCCGTATCCGGGCTGTGCTGAGGCGATTTGAGCAGACGAACAACCGGCCTGAAGACCAGATCGTTCAGATCGATGATCGGTTGCAGGTGGATTTCCAGCGCAGGGACGTGATAGTGGACGGAGAGCGGCTCAGTTTGCGGCCGACCGAATACCGGCTGCTGCAACAGTTGATTGAAAATGCAGGCTGGGTGGTCCCCCACGAGGTACTTCTCACCAAAGCCTGGGGACACGAATATAGCAACGACAATCATCTGCTGCGCCTATATATTACCTATTTGCGCAAGAAAATTGAAGTAGACCCCGGTTCACCCCAGTACATATTTACAGAGCGCGGGTTGGGCTATCGCTTCATTGATTTCCGCAAGTAGCGGAGCGCGAGGCAGAGGACGCAGATTGCGGACGCAGATATTTGTGATCCTGAATGATCTGCGCTGAATTTTTATGCAACAAAGTACAAACCGGGATTGCCCATTTTTGATCGGGCACTCCCGGTTGTGTTATTATTGACAGTCGGTATTCTATAGGAATGCTGATAGACCATTTCACACGCTTTGGGATCGGCGAATCGGGTGCTGTTCGTGTACATATTACAGTTCGTAGCCGAGTTGAACAGAGCGGAAGCAAAACCCATTCAGGAGGAAACGCAGTGGCTGCACCAGTAAGCATGAAAGAACTTCTTGAAGCAGGTGTCCATTTTGGACACCGCACCCGCCGTTGGAACCCGAAGATGCGCCCCTTCATCTTCACCGAGCGCAGCGGCATCCACATCATCGATCTACACCAGACGATGACCCGCATCAACCGCTACTACGAGTTGGTCCGGGAGACTGTTTCAAAGGGCGGCACAATCCTTTTTGTGGGCACCAAACGCCAGGCCCAAGCCACAGTCCAGGAAGAAGCCGAACGCTGTGGGATGCCCTACATCAACACCCGCTGGCTTGGTGGAACCCTGACCAACTGGGTGACCATCAAACAGCGTATCGACTATCTGAACAAGATGGAACGGCGTCTGGCCTCTGGCGAATTTCGCGCCCTGCCCAAAAAAGAACAGGTCGATCTGGAGAAGGAACTCCTCAAGATGAACCACCGCATTGGTGGCATCAAGACGATGACCAAACTCCCCGACCTGATTTTTGTCGTGGACACTCGCCGGGAAGACCTGGCCGTGTTGGAAGCCAATAAACTCGGCGTGCCCGTCCTGGCCGTTCTGGACACCAACTGTGATCCGGACCCCATCGACTATATCATTCCCGGCAACGACGACGCCATCCGCGCCGTCAAGCTGTTGACGAAGGTGATTGCCGACGCAGCCGAAGAAGGTCAGCGTTTCCGGGAAGTAGACATGGCCGATACAGGCCGGGTCTCGAACCGGGAATTGGCTGAGATGGAGAAATATCTCGGACCCAGCACCCTGGCTAAGCTGCAATCCGCCGAGCCGGATGAAGACGACGCCGATGTGGATCCCTATGCGGACTACGTAGACGTTGGCATTGACGACGCCGACGAAGACGTGGAAGCGAACAACGAAGACAAATAGTCTGGTGCGTTCGACAGATGTGGAGCATTCGTAGCCCCAGTCTGACAAATGTGTGAAAGAACAACTTCTTCGCCCACTGTCCACAGCCTTGCGCTGACGGCCACGTGGGCGAAGATTTGAGAGCCAATAGCCGTACCCATCCGGTCAGCCGTACCCACACGGTTACGCAACAATAGAATTGGAGAGATACTATGGCAGAGATTACAACACAGATGGTGAAAGAGTTGCGCGAGGCCACCAGTGCCGGAATTCTGGACTGTAAAAAGGCCCTTGCCCAAGCCGACGGCGACTTTGACAAAGCCGTGGAATATCTGCGGGAGAAGGGACTGTCCCAGGCGGCCAAGAAAGCCGACCGGGAAGCCAACGAAGGGCTGATTGGCACATACGTTCACCCTGGCAGCCGCATGGCTGGTATGGTGGAGGTCAACTGCGAGACCGATTTCGTGGCCCGCACGGAGCAGTTCCAGGAGTTGGCCCGGGATCTAGCGATGCACATCGTGGCATCTCGCCCTGAATATGTCAGCCGAGAAGATGTGCCGGCGGATGTGATCGAGAAGGAAAAAGCCATCTTCCGTGCCCAGTTGGCCGAGAGCGACCGCCCAGCCCAGATTTGGGACAAAATCATTGAAGGCAAAGTGGACAAGTGGTACGGGGACATCTGTCTGATGGAGCAGCCCTTCATCAAGAATCCTGACATCACCGTGAAGGCTTTGATGATGCAGAATGTCGGTTCTTTGGGAGAAAACATCAGGATTCGCCGTTTCTCTCGACTCGAACTTGGCGGTTCATAGAATTTTTCAATGCCCAGCCCCACGGCTGGGCATTGCTTCATGAGAGAGCTTGCAGCAGTTCGACTTTCTGAAGATAGACGAACTCCTCAGCTTATTCTTGGTATTGGATATTGGCGATTTCACCGGAACAGCACTCCCGACGCAATACCCAATATCCTTACCCAATACCCAAAAGTACGAGGGAGAATCTATGAACAACCTGAAATATCAGCGCATCCTGCTGAAATTGGGCGGCGAAGCCCTGGCTGGCGAAGGTGGGTTTGGCATCAACCCGCGCCGGGCAGAAGAGGTGGCCCAGAAGGTAGCCGCAGTGATCAACTTGGGCGTGCAGGTAGCCCTGGTGATTGGTGGTGGCAATATGTGGCGGGGCAAAGAGGATGGGTTGGACCACGGAATGGAGCGGGTGACCGCCGATCACATGGGTATGTTGGCTACAGTGATGAACGCGCTGGCTTTGCAGGACGCGCTAGAACGGGCCGGCCTGCCCACCCGTGTCATGACCGGCATTGAAGTGCGGGCTGTGGCCGAGCCGTACATTCAGCGCCGGGCCGTGCGTCACCTGGAAAAGGGACGTATCGTCATTTTTGGCGCGGGTACAGGCAACCCCTACTTCACCACAGACACAGCCGCCTCTCTGCGGGCGATGGAGATCGACGCAGATGCACTGGTAAAGGCAACGAAGGTGGATGCTGTATATGACAAAGACCCCAAAACCAATCCGGACGCCCAGCGCTTTGAACATCTTTCCTATATCGATGCGCTCAATATGCGGGTGGGCGTGATGGACAGTACAGCCATTGCCATGTGTATGGACAACGATCTCCCCATTTATGTAGTCAATCTCTGGCAAGAAGGTGTTCTCCCTAAACTGGTGAAGGGCGAGACGGTGGGAACCCACATTTCAGCCTGATAACCCAGCACAAGGGATGAAAATTTTGTATACACGGATCAGAAGGAAGACAGATTTTCCGGTTGATCCGTGTACATAAGCTGCTTTTCAGGGCAGTAGAGCTTCAGATAGACAGCAACAGGCCGACTTTCCCCAGGAGGTTGGCCTGTTGCGATCTATGCCCCTGTGGGATTCAGTCGATGAATCTCCACGCAGAATTCCGATTGGTTTTCCTTTGAGGCCGAATTTTGCTACAATAGACAGAGTGAAATAGACTCACGGACAATCATTAGCGACGATGCCCCTGTCCGTCGCTTGTTCTCAACAATCTCTGTGCATTTTATCTGCGCATTTAGTCACAAAGGAGCGCATATCCAATGATCGATGAAATCCTCCACGAAACCCACGATCGCATGCAAAAGGCTATTGATTCTCTACACTTGGACCTGATGAGCATTCGCACAGGGCGGGCCAGTCCCGCATTGGTGGATCGTTTGCATATTGACTATTATGGAACCCCCACACCGCTGATTCAGGTGGCGGCCATCAGTGTGCCCGAAGCCCAGACGATTGTCATTCGCCCCTACAGCCCGTCCGATATCCTGGCCATTGAGAAGGCGATTGCCAACTCCAATCTGGGGCTGACACCGAACAACGATGGCAAGCAGATTCGTCTGAACATCCCGGCGCTGACTGAAGAACGCCGCCGGGATCTGAGCAAACAGGTTTCGCGCCGGGCCGAAGAAGCCCGGGTGGCCGTGCGCAACATTCGTCGGGATGCGATCAATAACCTGCGCTCCTTTGAGAAAGACGGCGATATCTCGGAAGACGATATGCACCGGGGCCAGGACGAAGCACAAAAGTTGACCGACGATCATATCAAAAAAATTGATACGGTTGCGAAGGACAAAGAGGGCGAGATCATGACGCTTTGATGCATGGCCTGGCCTAGAGACAACGGAAAATCGGCAACCAGGGAAGGGTGGGTCGCGCTCACCCTTCTGCTTTGACAGAGAATCGGCCCCAGGCGGCGGACAACCGGAACAAGGGACGACAAAGGAGTACAAAACGGCGTGAGTACAAAGACATCGACCTATCCACCGTTGGCATCGGTCCCCCATCACGTGGGCATTATTATGGACGGCAACGGGCGTTGGGCGAAATCCCGGGGTCTAATCCGCCACGCAGGCCACCAGGCCGGTGTGAACAACATCCAACCCGTATTGGAAGGCTGTGTAGAGTTTGGCATCAAAGTCCTGACAGTCTATGCCTTTTCCACGGAAAACTGGCAGCGTCCTGTGGAAGAAGTAGGTGGATTGATGCGTCTGCTGGGGCTCACCATCCGCTACCGGCTGGGCGAGCTCCACGAAAACGGCGTGCAGATTCGCCACAGCGGGCGACTGACCGGAATCAACAAAGAGCTGCAAAAGCAGATTCTCCACGCCATCGAGTATACGAAGAACAACGATCAGATCATCCTGAATGTGGCCTTCAACTACGGCGGGCGGGGGGAGATTCTGGACGCGGTGCGTCAGATTGTGGCTGACGGTATTGACCCGGAGTCGCTGACCGAGGAGACCTTTGGACGCTATCTCTACACCGGCGACCTGCCCGATCCGGATATGATCATCCGCACAGGCGGGGATTGGCGGCTGAGCAATTTTCTGATCTGGCAGGCTGCCTACTCGGAGTATTATACGACGCCGACTTATTGGCCGGATTTTGACAAGGACGAACTCTACAAAGCCGTTGCAGAGTACAACCGCCGGGAGCGCCGCTTTGGCCGAGTCCCTGACGCGGACCCGGCTGACGCATGAGCGCCCATTCCCACCAATCCGCCACCTACCCCAAGACAAAACTGACGTGAAACAACGACTTCTGGTTGCCCTGTTGATACTGCCTCCGGTTCTCCTGGGGCTGTGGAGTGGCGCGCACTGGTGGGCGCTTGTTATCTACCTTGTCGCGACTCTGGGTGGCCTGGAATATTTTGCGTTGATGGCCCAGGGCGGCTATCAGCCCTACCGGATGATGGGGATGGCCTGGCTGCTTCTGCTGATCACAAGCGCCTGGCAGCCCGACATCCTTCCTCTTTCCCTCGTCATCACCCTCGGCTTCATTGCCACCTTTACATTGGCGCTTTTCAGGATTGATCGCCCCATCCTCAATTGGGCCATTACCGGCATCGGCGCGATCTACATCGGCACAATGCTGGGACAGGCCATTGCTTTGCGCCTGCTGCCCAACGGATTGGAATGGGTCTTCCTCTCCCTGGCGGTGACGATGCTCAACGATACTTTCGCCTATTTTGTGGGAATCGCCATAGGCAAACACAAAATATGGCCCCGACTAAGCCCGAAAAAGAGCTGGGAAGGGACCATCGGTGGTTGGATTGCGGCTGGGATTACCGGCTATGTGGTTGTTAGCTTGACGGCCCTTCCCCTCTCGCCCTGGATTGGGGCGCTGGTGGGAGTGGTGGGCGGTGTGCTGGCCCTACTTGGCGATCTGACGATCAGTATGCTCAAGCGGCAGGTGGGGGCGAAGGATAGCGGGAAAATTATGCCAGGCCACGGCGGGATGCTGGACCGCTTAGACAGTCTGCTCTTTGTCATCCCTTTCATCCACCAGGTAGCCCTACTGGCCGCCCGCTACGGTGGATAACCCAATCAGATTCCGGGAACCGGTCACCCGATTGGTTGGCTTCCCCGCCAGCGTCGGGCCGACTCCAGAATCGTGTATTACCGTTCCGCGGCGGCCTGACGAAGCCGGCCCAGATTCTCGGCCACGGGCCGCCGGTCGTTGAAAACCGCACTCCCCACCACAATTACATTCGCTCCGCTGCGCACCACATCCCCAATATTGTGGACATCGACCCCACCGTCCACTTCCAGGTCACAGGTCGGGTTGAACTCGTCCAACAATTTGCGCACCCGGCGCAGTTTGCTAGTGCTGGTCTGGATAAATTGCTGTCCCCCATAGCCCGGATTCACGCTCATCACCAGCACCAGATCGACAAAAGGGCTGATTTCCCGCAAAGATTCGATGGGAGAGGCCGGGTTGAGCGCGATACCCGCACGACAGCCAGATTCGACGATCTGTTGCACTACCCGGTTCAAATGGCGGGTTGCTTCCACATGCACGGTGATCCCGGTGGCTCCAGCTTCGGCAAACGCGCCGATATAGCGTTCCGGCTCCTCAATCATCAGGTGTACATCCAATGGCAGGCTTGTGGCGGTACGCACAGCCGCCACGATTCCGGGACCAAAGCTGATGTTAGGCACAAATCGGCCATCCATCACATCCAGATGAATGAGATTGGCACCACCAGCCTCTGCCGCGGCTATCTCCTCGGCCAGAGAGCCAAAATTGGCGGTCAAAATAGACGGGGCAAGCCGCGTGGGAAGATTCGTGCGAAAGCTCATCGTTGCCCAGCTCCTTTCCGTGGGGAAACGGGGTGAATGAAAGTGCTACAGAACAGTAGTAGGGGCAGATTGACTGGCCTGCTTCTCGTCTCGCTCTTTGGTTGCTCCGACCACCTGAATCAACTCACTGATGTCGTCCAGGGTCAGAAGACCCAAAAAGCGCCCCTGCTCCTTCACCGCCACCACCCGGCTGTGATCTTCGACCATCCGATCCCAGACATCGGCCAGGGTTGTCTCCGGCCCCACCACGGGAATCTCTTGGGCCGGAATCATCACATCCACAATGCGTCCTTCCCGGCCATCGGTGCGCAGCACATTCACCAAATGAGGACGAGTGAGGACACCGACAAAATTGCTGCCCAAATCAAAAACCGGGAAATCGGCCTGATAGGTCGTCATAATCAGGTCGATAGCTTTATCGATGGATTCACTGGTGTATAGCTGTCGGGCCTCTCGGTTGAGCGCCTGTTTTGCCCGAATATCTTTCAGCACATAGCGGCTCTCCACGGCTTCCAACTCGCCACGCCCGCCCACGTAGACAAAAAAGGCGATGAGGAGCAGCATTATATTACCGTTCAATCCAACAAAGGCCAACACAACAGCCATCAGACGGCCCACCATCACAGCGATCCGCGTGGCTCGCACATAGGGCATTGCCATTGCCAGCAGTGAACGCAACACCCGACCCCCATCCATCGGAAAGGCAGGCAGGAGGTTAAAGAGTCCCAGAGCGAAATTGGTGAAGGCCAGATAGACCAACAATCCGTCCAGGCTGGGCGTCATCATCCGGCTCTGGGCATAGGCCAGCAAAGAGGAGGGATTGGCCGATCCCATCCCCATTCCCACCACCAGCAGAGCCACGGGCAACAGGAGCAGTGTCAACACAAAATTGACCGCAGGCCCGGCAATAGCGATCAGAAATTCCTGGAGAGGTTGGCGGGGCATACGCTCCAACTGGGCCACCCCACCGATCGGCAGTAATGTGATGGTTGGCACATTCACCTTGAAATATTTTGCCGTTAGCGCGTGTCCAAATTCGTGCAGCAACACACAGACAAAAAGCAGAAGAATGACGACAATGCCGTAGAGAGCACCGACCAGAGGATTCGACCGGCCAGAGTATATGAACGCTCCATAGGCCAAAATCAACAGAAAAGACCAATGCACCTGCACATCGATCCCCCACACGCGAAATAGACGCAACGAACTACCCACAACTGTATCCTTTCACGACAACTTTCAATGTACCAACTTCATTCCACCTGGAGGAGAGCCGGCGCCTCCCCTCCACACTCGGCGCAAGGACAGGAGGCCCGCAAGCCTGAAAATCCGTAGATCCCCCCGTCGTGTCCATCGGCCCAGATGATACGCAGGGCATAGTTCCCCACCAGTTCCGCGCCTGTCACCGCCGCGCTTGGCCCCGGCCCGACGATCAACCGCAGAGGATCCGCGTCCGCTGTGCGTTTGGCTTCGGCGCAGGTGGCGCAGGGGCAGACAGCGCGCAACCAGGCCAGCCGGAAGTTACTGGTATGGCCGTCCACCCAGCTAATACGCAAAAGACCCGCAGCCCGATCCACAGCCAGTTTCTGGGGGCGATGGGTCGCCACCCGGGTCATCGCCATCTATTCTTTTCCCTTCGTTTCGCTTCGCCCCATAAATGCCGACAGCATCTCAATGGGCAGGGGGAAAATAATGGTACTGTTGTGTTCTACGCTGATCTCAGACAAAGTCTGCAGATAGCGAAGCTGCATAGCGCCGCTCTGGTAGGACATGACGTTAGCGGCCTCGGCCAGTTTGACCGATGCTTCCAGTTCACCTTCGGCGTGAATAATTTTGGCCCGCTTTTCCCGTTCGGCTTCGGCCTGGCGGGCCATAGCCCGTTGCATACTGCTGGGCAGTTCCAGGTCCTTCACCTCCACCACACTCACCTTCACACCCCAGGGTTCGGTCTGCTCGTCGATAATTTTTTGCAGCTTGCGATTGATCTGATCCCGCTCGGCCAACAGATCGTCCAATTCGCTCTGCCCCATCACCGAGCGCAGGGTGGTCTGGGCAATCTGCTGGGTCGCCATCAGATAGTTGACCACATTGACCACCGCGGCTTCCGGGTCCAGGACACGGAAGTAGCAGACTGCATTGACTTTTATCGTCACATTGTCTTTGGTGATGGCCTCCTGGGAGGGTACATCCAGCGTCACCACACGGGTATCCACCAGCACCATCCTATCGACAATCGGAATCAGAAAAAAGAGGCCCGGCCCTTTGGCCCCAATCACCCGGCCCAACCGGAAGATCACCCCCCGCTCGTATTCGGCCACAATGCGGATCGATGCCCGCAAAATCCAGAGAACCACAAGAATAAAACCCACATAACCAGGCAGATTCTCGATCAGACCTTCCACAGGCCACCTCCAGTGATTTGGCACAGCACGACATTCAATTCGGCTTGCAGAAGTTCGGCTTTGTTAGTGTCACGGATTATTCGCCACGGTTAGGCGGCCATGTTTGGCATGTTCCCGCTGCATGACGAGAAAGAAAAGGATGAGACAACTGGTTTCGTTGGGAAAGGCCCCGATTTCATCAGCTTTGTTGCGGAATTCTCGAAAGAATCG
>CAMDQF010000244.1 GCA_945905745.1 Litorilinea aerophila | reverse complement strand
CGTTGAGCATGGCTTCATACTCGGTTGTCTTGTTGGCTGTCTCAATTCGTTCCTGTTTTTTTGCATCGCCTTTGCCTCGTTTTTTACTTCAATTATGCCGCCAACTTAGCCTTCTAGGCTAGTTTGGCCGAAACGATGACCAAGGCCGGATTCTCCGACATCGTCATCAGCGCGCCCTTCGCATCCCGCAACACAAACTCGGAATATGTGTGCTGCTGCCATACCTCCAACAATTGCTGTCCACTTGTCACCACAGAGCCATTCATTGTGCAGAATCTCCTTTGTAGAGGGAAGCAGGCGTCTACCCTTGACAGTATAGACGATGCAAAATACCACGCCTTTGCGTAGCTGTCAACTACGATTTTTCATACGGGTGTGTCCCATTTTCATACAATGCGGTTCGGAGAAGGTGGACGCAGATTTTCATGATTTGGATTGATCAGCGCTGATGCTATGCTGGATCGTCTCCTATCTGTGTCGATCCGGCTGTGAATCAGTTGATCCGCGTCCGGTTTTGATTTGCCTCTCCCTTCCTTCTATGCTACTATTTTATTTCGTGACAATCATCGACTGGTCTGTTCGCGGGCGGTGCGCCTCGGAAGTCAGCCAGTTGTTTCTAGACCAACCAAAGAGGCGGTGAACCCATGACCAATGCATTGATGGAATCCCTTAAGCCGGAAGCCAACCCCAATATGCCGGAAATTGATGCGGGCGACACAGTTCGCGTGCATCAGCGCATCACCGAAGGCCGCAACGAGCGCATTCAGGTCTTCCAGGGCATTGTGATCGCCAAGCACGGCGGTTCCAGCGCCAATGCCACATACACTGTGCGGCGCACAGGAACCCACGGCGTGGGCGTTGAGCGCACTTTCCCCCTCTACAGCAAGGCTGTGGAAAAGGTGGAAGTCCTGCGCAAGGCCAAAGTACGGCGTGCCCAGCTCTACTACCTGCGCGATTTGCAGGGCAAGGCTGCTCGCCTGAAGGAAAAGCGCTTTATCAGCGTGTAGGCTTTATGGGGCAGAATGCAAATGAAACCAGAAGCACCGGCAGATTGTCGGTGCTTTTTGTATTGTCGGTGAGCCACGTGTTTGGTTGATTTTTTGTTTGGGTGAAAAACGCGTATCATTGGAGTAGAAAACCACTCGTTTCGTATTGTTGCCATGAACTGAGACCAGCCATGTCAGAAATCAGCCGCTTCTATGGCACTATTTTCCGAATGCAATTCGGGAGCATCCACCGCCCCATTTCCACGCCTACTACGGTAAACAGAAAATATCTGTAGAAATTGCGACCGGAAATGTGCGGGGGGAGATGTCCAAACGAGCTTTGCGTTTGATATGGGACTGGATGGAACTCCACGAAGATGAATTGGCGAAAAACTGGCAGCTTGCCGTGGAACGCAAGCCGCTGAAAGATATTGAGCCTTTGCCATAGGAGGAAAAATGTATATAGAAATTGTTGCTGTTTCCTATTTGGACGACTATCGGTTACAGTTTACATTTAGCGATGGGAGTGTCAAAGCAATCGATTGACAGGACGAACTGTGGGGAGAAGTTTTCTTGCCCTTGCGAGACAGGGCGTTCTTCCAGCAGGTCTTTATCCCAGAAGTTGGCGACACCATTGAGTGGCCTAATGGCGCGGGTTTTGCCCCTGAATTCCTCTACGAAATTGGTGTGCCTATATTGGAACCAGCCTGATGCACATTCTCCGCCTCTTCGCCGTCTATCTGCGCCTGGGACTTCTGGGCGAAATGGAATACCGGGCCAACTTCTGGATCAATCTCTTCCAATCCTTTCTGGAATTGGGGGTGGCCCTGGCTGGCCTTTCCGTCGTCTTTGATCACACGGACACATTGGGCGGCTGGAAACCGGACGAACTCCTGGTGCTGGTCGGCGTCTACTTTCTGATCGCCGGGATGATTCGTGCCCTGGTGCGTCCCTCCATGCAACTCTTTATGGAAGACATCCGCAAAGGCACACTGGATTTCAAACTGACCAAACCGGAGGACGGTCAGCTATTGGTCAGCATCCAGCGGGTAGAGGTCTGGCGGCTGGTGGACGCGCTGGTGGGTCTGGTTGTGCTGGGTATTGCCCTCTCCCGCATCGGCGCACAGATCAGCCTGACCGACGCCCTGGCCTTCGGTGTTACGCTGATTGCTGGGGGGCTGATCGTCTACAGCTTTTTTATGATTTTGGCTACCTGTGCCTTCTGGTTTGTAAAGGTAGAGAACATTCTGAACATCTTCGACTCCATGTATCAGGCAGGCCGCTGGCCCGTAACCATCTATCCAGCCTGGCTGCAATGGATTCTCACATTTTTGGTTCCCGTGGCCTTTGCCACCACTGTGCCTGCTTCGGCTTTCACCGGGCGCATCGGAACCGGTCTTTTGCTAAGTTCCATAGGACTGGCCGTATTTTTACTTGTCGCGGCCCGACTCTTCTGGCGCTACGGAATTCGCTTCTATTCCGGCGCGTCGGCGTGACAAAAGAGAAGGGATGACAGGAGGAAGGGATGAGGTTCGGCTACTTTCAACCCTTCCTCCGGCAACCCTTCCTTCCTTCCCAACTTACCTATCGAGAACCCTATGCAAATCCTCCTTACTTCTGCTGCAACACCTTTATCTCAAAGTCTGGTTGACCAGTTAGCGCCAGCCTACACCCTGCGTCTGACCGAACGGCGGATGATGAAATCCGAACACGAGTTTGTCGTGGCCGATCTGGGCCACGACGCCTCGACGAATCTGCTGGTGCGTGGGATGGACGCTCTGATCCACGTGGACGCGATGGTTGATGGTGCGGATGCTGGCGCGCAGATCGACCAATCCACCCGCTGCACCTACAATTTGCTGATGGCTGCCGCCGCCGAAGGGGTGAAACGGGTGGTCTATCTGAGTACGCTGGAGTTGATGGCCGCCTATGATGGCTATCTCTACGACACCCGCTGGCGGCCCCAACCCACCATCGCACCGCCGACCCTGACGAAATTTCTGGGCGAGTCCACCTGCAAAGAGTTCGCGCGCGAAGGCAAAGTGGCAGTGACTGTTTTGCGCCTGGCAGCGAAGGCATCGCCCGCAAGCATCGCCGGTGCTATTGCCGAGGCGCTGAACGGCGAACAACCGGTCTGGCAGATCGTCCACGTCGAGTAATTCCCCAACCCCATAGATTTCTGGAGTCTCCTATGAACGTTCTCATTCTCGGCGGTGTGGGTATGCTCGGCCCGTATGTGGCCCGACACCTGGCCCCTGAACACAATCTACGCATCACCGACGTAACACCACCTGTCGATCCCCTGCCCGGCGAATTCCGGCTGGTGGATGCGGCCAACCGGGCCCAGGTGCTGGCCGCAGCGGAAGGGATGGATGCGATTATCAATCTTTCCGTCCTGCGCCACGACCGCAAGATCGCCTTCGATGTCAACACCCTGGGCTGCTATCATATGATGGAAGCCGCCGTCACCCACGGCATCCGCCGGGTGATCAACACCGGCCCCCATTTCACCCTGGCCGGACGCAGCTACGAAACCTTCGATTACGACCTGGGACCAGACATCCCGCCCCAGCCCGGCACGAATCTCTACGCCCTGAGCAAATCCCTGGGCCATCAGATCAGCCAGGTCTACGCCGAGCAGCACGACATTTATGTGCAGATGTACCTCTTCTACAACTTCCGTGACCCCGCGGATGTGCCCCTGGGCAGCCGCCACGCACCTTTTTCCATCTCTTGGGAAAACGCGGCCGAAGTCTTTTCCCTCGGCTTGGAGATTCCCTTCGAGAAGCTGCCCTCCCGCTGCGAAGTCTTCAACGTTTTCACCGATATGCCCCACGGCACGTTCAGCAACGAAAAGGCGAAGCGCATTCTCGGCTTCCAGCCCAGGAACGACATTGCCGGGTTGTGGACAAAGGGAGCTGGCTGATCCCAGCAGTTCCAAATATAGAACGCGGATAACGCGGATGGAGCGGATTTTTGCGGATTTTACGGTGCAGGTTTTTGCTTTTATCCGCTTTGATCTGTCCAATCAGCGTCATCCGCGTTCTATTTTTGTCAAATTTGGAATTGCTGAGGCTGATCCCAATTCTTTGTATGCACGGATAGGAAAGAACAGGGATAGAAACGATACAATTTCTGTGTTCTCTTTTATCCGTGTATACAAAAGGATTGATCAGATACTCTCCCCCAGCAACTCCTGATTGAGACGCACACCCAGGCCCGGTGCATCTGTGACGGCCAAATAGCCATTGACGGCCTGAGGTTCGTCCAGCCAAAGCCGCTCCTGCCGGGTGTTGCGTTGTCCCAGCACCAGCTCGCCCAGATCGTCGCACAGCCCCGCAGCGCTGATGTGCAAACCCCAGATTTCCCCGCCCCGGTGGGGAACCACCCGCGCGCCGCTCTGCGCCGCCAGTTCGATAATGCGCAGGGTGGCCGTTATCCCTCCACACCAGGTCACATCCGGCTGCCAGATGTCGAGCGCACCGGTCCGGGCGATCTCCCCAAAGCCGTAGTGGGTGAACTCGTGTTCACCCCCCGCCAACTGCACAGGTTTGATCAGTGGGCGCACTGCGGCCTGCGCGGCCAGGTGATCCGGGGTGAGAATATCCTCGAACCAGTGTAGGTTGTAGGGAGCCAGGCGGCGGCCCATCTCTTCCGTCACCGCGGCATCCCAGGAGAGGTAGCAGTCGGCCATGACCAGCGCATCGTCGCCCAAATGCTGGCGGGCTGCTTCTGCCGAGGCGACGGCTTTGTCGTAGTCGGCGGGATGGCCTGTCCATCGGTGAGAAAATTTGTGGGCGGTGAAGCCCAACTCCGCGTGCCATTGCGGGTCGTTGCCAGAGGCGTAGGCCCGCACTTGGGGTCGCCGCAATCCCCCCAGCAGATCGTAGACCGGTCGGTCGGTCGCTTTTCCCAACAGATCCCACAGAGCCAAATCCACACCGCTCAGGGCCATCACCCCCACACCCCGCCGCCCATAGGGAATGGAGGCAAAGTAGAGATCGTCCCAGATGGCGGCGATGTCGTCCACGCGCTCCACTACGCGCCCGGTCAGCAACTCCCGGAAGTGGCCGTTGACAATCGGCAGGCTGGCTTCCCCGCCGCCGCCATAGCCATAGCCGACAATGCCCGTGTCGCTCTCCACCCGCACCACAATTTGCCAGAGCCGGGGCCGCCAACCCCCCAACGTCTCCCGCCAGCGTGGGTAGTGGGCGGATACCTGTCTGATTTTCATGAGCTGCTCCTGAAAAAAGTCCCCGGTGCAAGATGCGTGCCGGGGACAATAGGATGGATGGATAAAATACTTCGTTCGCTCAGGCAGCGATTCGGCGATATTCAACCAGACCGGGCGAGTAGGCATTGCCGACTTTCCACTCGACCGCTTCTGCTTGCGCCAAAGCCAGCGTGTCATCGGCCAGCCATTCGTCACCGATGACCACACCGGTGGCCGCTACCCCGACTTTGCGCAGACTTTGTGCCCGTTGGGAGGCCCGCAACACATCCAGCCGGTCTACCCGAATCGAGACTTCGGCGACGATATAGCGATCCGCCTTCCACCAAATAATATCGGCCAGCATCGGGTCTGCTTCGGGGGCCAGGTCGTCCTCTGCATAGAAGGTCGCCAGAAGCTGCTGCACCCGGCTATAGACCACATCCCGTTGGGTTCCGCCCCCCATCCCACCGCCCAATAGGGAAGGCGCGCGTCGTTCGATTGTGCGTTCATACTCCTCGCCGTTACGACGCCCATCTTCCCCTCTGCGCCACCCGGCCAGCGACTCCACACCCTTTTTCACTTCCTGGAGAACGACTTCGCTGCGAAGTTGCGATTCAATCAACCGGGCAACAGCTTCCTCCAAACGGTTAAGCCGTTCTTCGCTGTGCCTCTGAGATTCTGCTAGTTTTTCCAGCGCGGCTTCCACCCGATCCATACGGGTTGGCAACTGCAACAGCCCATCCAATTGCAGGGCATCCTGAAATTGTCGGCGTACTTCCGGGTCGCGGCGGATGAGTTGGATGATCGATTGTACTTCAAATTGTGTGAGTGCCATTGCTATCTCCTTGTGTAGGCGTAGTATAGCACCGAAAAAACATTCCCGCAACGGACATTTCCTGCCTTTTTGATGTCAGCCGAAATCCGCATTTCTGTTGTACAATAGGCAGCAGTGAACGCACGACGACCCAAAGGAGCGCCCGATGTCCTCCCTGCGCGAAGTAGCCACACTGCCGTTTGTACAGCCAGACATTCTCTTTATTCGCAACGACAATCTGGGCATTATCAGCGAGACAACCATCAACGGCGTACCCGATCTGGTGATCGAAATTCTCTCTCCTTCCAATTGGGTAGATGACCGCCGGGTCAAGTTTTCTGTGTATGCAGAGGCGGGTATCGAAGAATACTGGATCGTTGACCCCAAGGCCGTCACTGCGGAAGTCTACCGACTACAGGGAGATCGCTACGATTTGGTCGAGAGTTATGGGTCTGGTGACCTGGTTTCTTCGATTGTATTGAATGGTTTTTCTTTCGCACTCAGGGAGATGATTCCCCAATGATTCTCGTCACCGGGGCCGGGGGCAAGACTGGCAAAGCTGTTATCGACGCGCTGGCGGGCCAGGAAGAACCCATCCGCGCCTGGGTACGCCACCAGGAGCAGGCAGAGGATCTGGCGTGCGCCGACTGGATTGCCGGGGATGTGGGGGACGCACTCCTCTGGAAAGCCGCCTGCCAAGGCGTGCGCGCCATCTATCACATCTGCCCCAACTTGCACCCGGATGAAGTCGCCATCTGCCAACTGGCGCTGGATGCCGCCATTCGGGCCGGAGTGGAACACTTCGTCTACCATTCGGTCCTCCATCCCCAGACATCCACAATGCCCCACCACTGGCGCAAGCTCCAGTGCGAAGAAGCGATCTTCGCTTCGGGTCTGCCCTTCACAATCCTCCAGCCCTGCGCCTATATGCAGAATGTGCTGACCTATTGGCCCTCTATCACCGCCCAGGGCATCTACCCGGTCCCCTATGCTCTGGATGCCCGGCTCTCTCTCGTCGATCTGGCGGATGTGGCCGCGGTGGCTACAAAAGTGCTGACGGAGCCAGGCCACACCGGGGCCATCTACGAATTGGCCGGTCCCCAGCCCCTCTCCCAGACCGAAATTGCTGGTCTGTTGACCGCCGCGCTGAGCCACCCTGTGTGGGCCGAACGAGTAGCCTGGGACGTATGGGAGAGCGCCGCCCGCCAGCGGAGAATGGGCGACGAGGCCGTCGAAATCCTCCTGGCGATGTTCCGCTACTACGACCGTCACGGGCTGGTGGGCAACCCGAATGTGCTGGGCTGGCTGTTGGGCTGCCCACCGACATCCTTCGCTGAATTTGTGAGCCGTCAATGATTCGCGCTGTCATTTTTGATATGGACGAGACACTGCTGGACCGGCAAGGCTCCCTGCGCCGTTTCGCAGCCGCCCAGCACGCGAGACACCCAGAGACGCTGGCGGGACTGTCTGTTTCTGCTTTTGTCGAACGCTTTGTGACCCTCGATAACAACGGCGCACTCTGGAAAGACGAGGTGTATCGGCGCATTTTGGACGAAAACCGCATCACCGCCATCGCCCCCCAGACCCTGTTGGATGAGTATATCGCCGATTTTCACAGCCACTGCCAGGGCTTTGCGGGGCTGGCCGCGATGGTGGCGGAATTGATCGCAGACGGCAGACGTCTGGGCGTCATTACAAACGGCACATTCCCCTTCCAACTGCGCAACTTTCGGGCGCTGGGTGTGGCGGATCACTTCGACGCGGTGCTGGTCTCCGAGCAGGAGGGGATTCGCAAACCAGACCCGGAGATTTTCCGGCGGGCACTGGCCCGGCTGGGTGTATCCGCGGGCGAAGCCGTCTTTGTGGGCGACAACCCGGAAGCCGACATCCGCGGCGCACAGGCTGTGGGGATGCGAACAATCTACCGTCCCAATCGCTTCTGGCCCGAATGTGACTTTGCCGATGCGGCTTGCGCCGACCTGCCCGAACTGCCCGCCATTTTGCGCCGTTTCGAGGCCAGCCTGTGATCGGGACTCTCTCGCCCTTTCGTCGCTGGTGGCGGCTGATCCAGCCTCTCTTTCTGGCCCTGGCCTTCCTATTTATCGCCCTGCTGCTGCGTAGCCAATGGGGGGAACTCTCCCGACAGAGCTGGCGTATGGCTCCCGGCTGGCTGCTGCTCTCTGGCCTGCTGATGCTGGGTGGCTGGTGCGTGGAGGTCTGGCTCTGGCGCTTTGCCCTGGCCCGGCTGGGCGGGGAACTGGCCTTTCCCGACGCGCTGCGTATCTGGTTCGCCAGTATTCTGGTGCGCTACATTCCCGGCAATGTCTGGCAACCGCTGGGGATGACTGTCCTCGCCCGACAGAGGGGTGTGCAGGTGGAAGCCACTATCGGCAGTATCGCCCTTTTCCAGGCCGTAAACCTGCTTTCTGTCCTGCCGATTGCCGGTGTCTATCTTCTCACAGTTGGTGATTTCGGTCTGTTACAGCCCTGGTTGGGTGGGGCCACAGGCTGGCTGATCGGGCTGGCCGGGTCGGGGATCGCCCTGTTTTTGCTGCGTCCCGGCTGGCTGATCGGCCTGCTCAATTGGGCGCTGAGCAAAGTCGGTCGCCCAGCCCTGGATGCTGCGCTGACCACCGGTCAACTGCTGCGTCTGCTGCTAGTGGCTGTGCTGGCTTGGCTCTGCTGGGGCGGCTCGTTTGCTGCCATCACCTTTGGCCTAACCGTCTACACAATTGGCGAGATGGTCACGGCGCTGCCCCATCTGTTGGCCGCGTTCCCGATCGCCTATGCGGTGGGCTATCTCAGCTTCATCACCCCCAGCGGGCTGGCTGTGCGCGAAGGTGTTCTCTATCTGCTGCTGGCCCCCCTGCTGGGTGGCGGTCCCACAACTGTCGCCGCCCTCGCCATCCGTCTCTGGCAGATAGTCCTGGAGGTTGTGACGGCGGGTGGGGTCGCGCTGTGGGCAAAGTCGCGTGGAGAAGATTTTGGATAGTAGATATTTGGCTATCGGTGTTGGACGCAGAGTTTACAAATGTTATGCGTGCGAATAGTGACCATTCGTGTCGCCCCATCTCCTGATCTCAGGGCCATTGATGTGAAGACAAGCCAGGCAACCCCACGAAATACCCAATATCCAATACCTAATCCCCTCTCCGATCCTTATCGGATTCTCCTGTATGCTGCCATCCTTCTCTACATTTGGATTTTCGCCAGCTTGGCCTTTGACCAGCACGCGGGGATGCGCACCCACAAGGCCGATCTGGGCCAGATGGATCAGGCCATCTGGAACACCAGCCAGGGCCGCTTTGTGGAGGAGGTGAAGGACGATTTCGTCTCCACCCGGCTGACCGATCACGTGGAGCCGATCTTCGCGCTGATCGCTCCGGTCTTCTGGCTGTGGGACGACGTGCGGGCGTTGCTGCTCTTGCAGGTGATCGCGGTGGCGCTGGGCGCGATTCCCCTCTACGCTTTAGCTCTGGAAAAACTGGACCAGCTACTCCCCGCCCAGCAGCGCGTCCAAATCTGGCAGCGCGAACCCCTGCAACAGATGACCCGCCCCCTGGCTCTGGCCGTCGCTTTGGCCTGGCTGCTCTCGCCCCAACTCCAGTCTGCCGTCCTGACCGAATTCCACGCCATTCCCTTTGCCGCGCCGCTGATCGTCTGGGCATTCTGGGCCGCGGAGAAAAAAGAGTGGCGTCAGTTTTTCATCGCTGGGCTATTGATTGCCTCTGTAAAAGAAGAAGCAGCCCTCCTGGCCGCAGGGCTAGGACTCTGGGGAATCTGGCGTGCCAGATACGCAATACGCAGTACGCAACACGCAATAGTTCGCCGGATTCCCAATCT